>DATJNS010000241.1:0-7938 GCA_035507915.1 Candidatus Sulfotelmatobacter sp. | reverse complement strand
CCGCTGCTATCCGCAGCCGAACAACTCGCCGCTGTGTTGCTCGCCGAACAGCTGCCCGGGCCGGAGCGCGAGCGGCACGACCAGGCGCGGCTGCCAGCGCGCGCCGTCCCAGGCGAACAGCGCCGCGCTGTCGCGCGGTAGGCTGTCGTCGACCGCAGCGGCGCAGGTCGCGAGCAGCCGATCGAAGCCGCGCGCCGGCAGGTTGGGCACGACCGAGATCGGATCGAAGCGCAGCGCTTCGGCCGCGACACCGGGCGCCAGCAGCCCAAGATAGGCGCGCAGCCCGAGGGCGCCGTCGTGCGCGCCGGTGTTCAGGATCGCCAGGCGATCGGTCTTGTCGAGCGCCGGGGCGACCGCTTCCGCCAGCGCCCACGGCACGCCGCGCGCGCGCCGCAGGTCGAAGCGCACGCGCTCGAAGAAGCCGACCGGCAGCGCCAGCGCCGCGATGACGGCGACCGCCGGCACCACGCGCCGCCAGCGTCCCGCGCCGAGCCGACGCACGACCCAGTCCTCGCGCACCAGCAGCACGAGCCCGATCATCAGGAACAGCGCGAGCTCGGTGTTGAGCCGATAGTACGACTGGGCGTTGTCGCTCATGACGCCGCGGAAATGCGCAATGTAGGCGAACACCAGGAACGCGTTGTAGATCGCGGCGCTGCCGGCGAGCAGCATCAGGAGCGTGGTCGCCTCGTCGCGCCGACCGCGCCGCCAGCGCAGCGCGCCGATCGCCAGCGCCGCGGCCAGGATGCCGAAGAACGTGATCTTCTGCAGCCACACGTCGGCGATGCGCGCGAGGATCGTGGGCAGCGCCGCGATGCGCCAGCGCGCGATCGGCATCAGCTCGTTCTCGCCGCCGGTCAGGTGCGTGGTCACGTAGAGCCGCCAGACCGCATACAAGACGAGCGCCGGCAGCAGCGCCGTCGTCAGCCGCACGACCGCGGACCGGTCGCGGCGCAGCAGCGCGAGCCCGCCGGCGCTGCCGACCACGGCCACCACGAGCACGAGGTCGGCCTGCTTGACGTCGATCAGCGCCGCCAGCGTGAAGGCCAACGCGACCGGCCGGCGGTCGTGACCGAGCACGACGCGCAGCGCGAGCCATCCCGCCATGGCGAGTGCGACGCCGGTAGCGACGTCGCCGTAGTCGGAGAACGCGATCTCGGGCCCGAAGCCGGGATTGAGCCACCAGCAGGCGAGCAGCCCGCCCGCGATCGCGGCCCAGCCCGGCGCCGCGTGCGGTACGGCCTCGAGCCTTGCCAGCAAGCGCGCCAGCAGCAATGTCGGCGCGAGCTGGAGCACCAAGTTGGCGTGAATCATCGCACCGGGCGGCAGACGGTCGAGCCCGAGCGCGGCCAGGAAGGCGACCAGCTGCAGGTTATAGGGAAACGCCGGGAAGAAGCCGAAGCCGGGCGCTCGGTCGTCGGCCGGGAAGCTGGCATGCGCGACCAGGTAGGCGGCGTTGGGCAGCCAGTGGGTGAAGCTGTCGATCAGGACCGGACGCGTGCCGGCGAGCAGCAGCAATACCGGCGCCGCGACCGCGACGACACGACCGACCGCCAACCACTCGCCGCGCTGCGGTCGGCGCAGCGCAAGGCCGGCCGCGCCGACCACGACGACCGCGATGCCGGGCCATGTCAGCGCGATCGGCAGCACGGCGCCCCACAGGGTGAGGGCGCTGCAGGCGGCGCCCCAACCCGCCGTCAGCTGGATCTCGGGCGCCGCCTCGCGCGCCACCCAGCGCCCGCAGCCCCACAGCACCAGGCAGGTGGCCAGCATGCGCGCCAGACCGACCAGATCGGTGGCGCTCGGAAGCAGAAGCGCGAGACCGGCGAGCATCAGACCATAACGGACAGGCGATCAACGACGGATCGAGACCGTTCCGGCGATCGGCCGTCCGTCATCTGCCGCCTGTCGTCCGGTTGCGCCGATCGCGGACCACCCGTGCCTCTCCCGTCGCGGCTGCCCGATTCGCCGCCGGGGCTCATGCTAGTCCAACGGCGCGACGCGCCAAATCGGCTTTGTTGGATCATCCAACGATGCGCCTTGACGGCCCTCAAGCGCGCCGATTTGCTATCGCGGCGCGCGCCCAGAAGCCGCGTCGGGGAGAATGGCAGCCGCGTTCGCGATCGTCGTCAGCATCCTGTTCCACGGCCTCGCCAACGCGATGATCCTCTACATCATCGCGGTCGGGCTGTCGGTGACGTTGGGGCTGATGGGCTTCGTCAACCTGGCGCACGGCATGTTCGCGGCGGCCGGCGGCTATGTCGCGGTGAGCCTGATGGGCGCCGGCGTGCCGTTCGCCGCCGCCGTGATTCTCGCCGCGCTCGCGGTGGCGGCGGCCAGCGTGCCGCTCGAGCGCCTGCTCTATGCCCGGCTCTACGGCGCGGGCGAGCTCGAGCAGGTGCTGTTCACGATCGGGCTGATCTTCGTGTCGATCGCAATCGCCAAGTATCTCTACGGTCCGCTCGCCCAGCCCTTCATCGCGCCGGCGGCGCTGACCGGGCAGATCGATCTCGGCTTCCGCAGCTTCCCGACCTATCGCGCGCTCCTGATCGTGGTCGGCTTCGCCATCATCGTGGCGCTGTGGCTCACCATCGAGCGCACGCGCTTCGGCGCCAAGGTGCGCGCCGCGGTCGACAACCGCCGCATGGCGCAGTCGCTCGGCATCCACACCGACCGGCTGTTCACGCTCACCTTCGCGCTCGGCAGCGGGCTCGCCGCGCTGGGCGGCGCGATCGGCGCCGAGATCCTGCCGATCACGCCGTCCTACGCGCTCGAGCATCTCGTCTACGTCTTGATCGTGGTCGCGGTCGGCGGCCTGGGCTCGCTGCGCGGCCCGTTCTACGCCGCGTTGCTGCTCGGCATCAGCGACACGGCGTGCAAGTACCTGGTGCCCGAGCTCGGCGCGTTCTTCATCTTCGCCGCGATCCTCCTGATCCTCTTGTGGCGGCCGCACGGCCTGTTCGGACGCGTCTGATGGTCGCCCTCCCACGCGGCGGCGAGCCGAGTCCGGTCGAGCAGCTGGTGCGCCGTAACCGGCTGCGCTGGTACGAGCTCCTGCCCTGGATCGTCGCGCTCGCGGCGTTCTTCCTGCTGCCCGACTATCTCGAGCTCGGCACGCGCGTGCTCAACACGCTCCTGTTCGCGCTGTCGCTCGACCTGATCCTCGGCTATGCCGGCATCGTGACCCTGGGTCACGCGGCGTTCTTCGGGCTCGGCGCCTACACGGCCGGCATCCTCGGCGCGCGCGGCTGGAGCGAGCCGATCTCGGGCCTGATCGCCGCCGGCGGGCTCGCCGGGCTGCTCGGCCTGGTTTCCGGCGTCGTGATCCTGCGCACGCGCGGCCTGACGCTCCTCATGCTGACCTTGGCGATCCTCTTCATGCTGCAGGAGGCCGCCAACAAGGCCGGCTTCCTGACCGGCGGCGCCGACGGCCTGCAGGGCGTGACGATCGATCCGATCCTCGGCGTGTTCTCCTTCGACCTGTTCGGGCGCACCGCCTATCTCTACTGCCTGATCGTGCTGTTCCTCGGCTGGTTCCTGGCGCGCCGGATCGTCCACTCGCCGTTCGGCCGCTCGCTCACCGGCATCCGCGAGAACGTCGTGCGCATGCACGCGATCGGCGCCGACGTGCGCAGGCGCCTGATCACGATCTACACGATCGCCGCCGCGATGGCCGGCGTCGCCGGCGGGCTGCTCGCCCAGACCACGCAGTTCGCCGCGCTCAGCTGGGTCAGCTTCGAGATGTCGGGCGCCATCCTCATCATGCTGATCCTGGGCGGCAGCGGCCGGCTCTACGGCGCGTTCATCGGCGTGCCGCTCTACATGATCCTGCAGGACGTGCTGTCGCGCCTCGACCCGGCCTACTGGTTCGGCTGGATCGGCGTTCTCCTGATCGCCGTCGTGATGTTCGCGCGCGGCGGCATTCTCGGCCTCGGCGACCGCCTGCTGACCGCACTGCGGCGGCGCGCATGACCGCAACGCCGGTTCTGGAGACGCGCGCGCTGTGGAAGCGCTTCGGCGGCCTGGTGGTCGCCAACGCCATCGACTTCCGCCTCGAGGCCGGCGCGCGCCACGCCTTGATCGGCCCCAACGGCGCCGGCAAGACGACGTTCATCAACCTGATCACCGGGCGGATCGAGGCGACAGCCGGCGCGATCCTGATCGACGGCGCCGACGTGACCCATCTCGGCCAGGCCGAGCGCGTCAAGCGCGGGCTCGGCCGCACCTTCCAGATCAACACGCTGTTCGGCGGCCTCGGCGTGCTCGAGAACGTCGTGCTCGCGATCGCCGAGCGTACCGGTCTCGCCGGCCGCATGCTGCGCGCGGCCGGCCCGCAGCAGCGCGCCATCGTCGAGGAGGCCTACGCGCTGCTCGAGCGGCTGGGCGTGGCGGGCGACGCGATGCGGCCGGTGCGCGCCCTGTCCTACGGCCGCCAGCGCCTGGTCGAGATCGCGCTCGCGCTCGCCCTCAAGCCGCGCGTGCTGCTGCTCGACGAACCGGCGGCCGGCGTGCCGGGCGGCGAGAGCTCGACCATCCTCGCGGCGATCGACGCGCTGCCGGCCGACGTCGCCGTGCTGATCATCGAGCACGACATGGACCTCGTATTCCGCTTCGCGCGCCGCATCACCGTGCTGGCCGAGGGCGCGGTACTGACCGAGGGGACGCCCGCCGAGATCGCGGCCGACGCGCGCGTCCGCGCCGTCTATCTCGGCGAGCGGCATCCCGCCCATGGCTGAGCGTTCCGCGCTGGAGCTCGACGCGCTCACCGCCGGCTATGGCGAGACCGTGGTGCTGGACGGCGTCTCGTTCCGCCTGGCGGACGGCGAGACCCTGGCGCTGCTCGGCCGCAACGGCGTCGGCAAGACCACCCTGCTCGCCACCATCATGGGCCACACGCGGCTGCACCGCGGCACGATCCGTTTCGCCGGCCGCGCCATCGACCGGCTGCCGAGCTACGCGCGCGCCCGCGCCGGGCTCGGCTATGTGCCCCAGGAGCGCGAGATATTTCCGTCCCTGTCCGTGCTCGAGAATCTCGAAGTCGCCGAGCGGCCCGCCGCGCAGGGGAGCGGCTGGACCTTGGCCCGCGTGTTCGACCTGTTCCCGCGGCTTGCCGAGCGGCGCGACCATCGCGGCAACCAGCTGTCGGGCGGCGAGCAGCAGATGCTGGCGATCGGCCGCGCGCTCATGGGCAATCCGCGCGCCCTGCTGCTCGACGAGCCGCTCGAGGGCCTGGCGCCGATCATCGTCGAGACCCTGATGGCGGCGCTGCAGCGCCTGCGCGCCGACGACGGGCTGACCATCATCCTGGTCGAGCAGCACGCCATGATGGCGCTCGAGTTCGCCGAGCGCGCGCTCGTGCTCGATCGCGGCCGCGTCGTCCACGACGGTCCGAGCCAGGCGCTCGCCGCCGACCCGCAGACGCTCGGCCGACTGGTCGGCGTCGTCGGGTAGGAACTGGGTCAGCTCACGGTTGAACCGGCTTTTCAACAATCCGTCATGCCCGCGACAGCGGGCATCCAGGGTCGCAGCTCCGATGTCGCGATTGTGACTCCTGGCCCCCCGCTTTCGCGGGGGTGACGAGCCAAAAGTCCTGTATGAGCGCCGCGCGCTACGCCGGCAGTTTCTGCTCGCGCCAGAAGCCGAGCTTCTCCTGGACGGCGCGGTCGGAGTAGCTGAACAGCACGGCGTCCGTGCTCGCCTCGTGGACGTGCTTGACCCAGCTCGGCACGACGAAGATGTCGCGCGGGCCCCAATCGTAGGTCTGATCGCCGATCACCGTCTTGCCCTGGCCTTCGGTACACACGAACACGGTCGAGTCGGTCGAGCGGTAGGGCTGGGTCTTGAAGCCCTTGGGCAGCAGCTGGATGAAGGTCGCCATGGTCGGCATCGCGTAGTCGCCGGTCTGCGGGTTGGTGTACTTCATCTTCAGGCCGTGCCACGGGCTCCACTTGTCGCGCTTGCGCATCTGCTCGAGCGCCTCGCGCGTGCGCGCGTACGGATAGTTGAACACCGGCGAGCTCGGCCGGTCGTAGTCGTCGTCGACCGGCAGCAGGTTGGTGCCGTAGCGCGCCGACGAGTCGCCCTCGGGGCGGTCGGGCTCCATCGCGTCGTCGGACGCACCGTCCTCGCGGAAGCACGCCTCGCACATGTTCACGAAGTGCATGTCGAGCCCGTCGAGCCACACCATCGGGCCGGTGCCGGTGCTGCCGTGATCGTGCCAGGTCCAGGACGGCGTGATGACGAAGTCGCCCGGCTTCATCGTGGTGCGCTCGCCGTCGACCGCGGTGTAGGCGCCTTCGCCCTCGATGATGAAGCGCAGCGCCGCCGGTGAATGGCGGTGCGGCGGCGCGACCTCGCCCGGCAGGATGATCTGCAGCCCGGCGAACAGGCTCTGCGTCACCTTCGACTGGCCGGGGAACGCCGGGTTCTCCAGGATCAGGACACGCCGCTCGGCCTCCTTGGCGGTGATCAGCTTGCAGGCCTCGAGCAGGAACGGCCGGATCTCGTCGTAGCGCCAGCGATGCGCCTTGGTCGCGACGTTGGGCTCGGCGGTGACCAACCCATGCAGCACCTGCCACAGCGGCGTCAGGCTGCTCGGCTTGATACGGTCGTAGAACGCCTTGCGCACCGGATCGATGTTGTGGGTGCTCGGATGGTCCATCATGACGACGAGATCCTGCTCGGGTGGGTGTCCGGAGGGGCTGCCGCAGTTTCGCACATCGCGGCGGGCGCGACAAATCTCCGCCCTAGGCGGGCAGCCGCACCGGCTTGCCGGGATGCGGCACCGCGGGACGCACGCGCAGCGTCGTTTCGTTGCGGATATTGACCAATCCCGGCTTGGCGCCGCGCGGCTTCTTGACGTCGCGCCCTCGCACGCACGACACACCCATCGTCCCCCCATCCTTCCCCTTGCTGTGCCAGGCCGCGATCGCGGCCGCCAGCTTGAGGGTGTCCTTGTCGGGCTCGCGGTCGGGCTGCGCGCGCAGCAGCACGTGACTGCCCGGCAGGTCGGCGGCGTGGAACCACCAGTCGTCGGGCTCGACCAGCAGCGTACTCAGCAGGTCGTTGTCGGCGTCGGTGCGGCCGGCCAGCACCTGCCAGCCGCCGGGCAGCTCGTAGGCCCAGAACCGCCCTGGCTCGGCCGGCGTGCGCGGATCGCTCACGCGCCCGCGTTGGACGATGGGGACGCGGCGCCGAACACCTCGTGCGCGATCGTATGGGCCTCGATCGCGACCGGCAGGCCGCAATAGAGCGCGACCTGGAGCAGCACCTCGCGCACCTCCTCGGCGGTGCAGCCGTTCTTGCGCGCGCCGGTCAGGTGCACGCGCAGCTCGTTGGGTCGGCCGACCGCCGCCATCATGGCGACCATGGTGAGCGAGCGCAGCTTGGGCGCCAGACCCGGGCGTTGCCACAGATCGCCGTAGGCGTAACCGTTGATCATGTCCTGCAGCGGCTGGCCGAACGCGCCGGCCGCCTGCATGCGCTTCTCGACCTGCGCCTCGCCGAACAGCTCTTTGCGCAGCGCGAGCCCGCGCGCCCGCATGTTCTCGATGTCCATCACCAGCCTCCGCATCCTAAGTGCGCCACTGTGTAGCTCCCTTCCGAGGTCATTGCGAGCCGAAGGCGAAGCAATCCAGACCGCCCTCTGGATTGCTTCGTCGCTGCGGACGGATATGTTTGTGTCTTGGTGTCTTCGTGGCCAAACTGGAGGCTGGGCTGAAGGACGGCGCAATGGCGGACGAGAAGACGGTCGGGGTGATCGGGCTGGGGCTGGTCGGCGAGGCGTTGGCGCGCCGGTTGATCGAGGCCAAGTTCGCTGTCGTCGGTTTCGACATCGATCCGGCGCGCGCCGAGCGCTTCAAATCTTACGGTGGCCGACCGCTCCGCTCGGTCGCCGAGGTCGCCCGGGCCGCCCCGCGCGTCCTGATCGCCGTGTTC
>DATJNS010000240.1:0-3052 GCA_035507915.1 Candidatus Sulfotelmatobacter sp. | reverse complement strand
TCGATGTCGGCGTTCTCGACCTCGACCGAGGCGCTGCATCCGTCGCAGACAAAGAACACGCAGGCATGCGGGTGCTCGGGATGGGCACACGGAACGAAGGCATTGCGGCTTTCGATCCGCGATATCAGTCGCTGATCCATCAGAAATTCGAGCGTGCGGTAGACCGTTGGCGGCGTCACTTTACGCGCAAGTGCCGCCTCTAAAAGCGGCATCAAGTCGTAAGCTCCGAGCGGCTGGCCCGCCTGCCACAGGGCCTCCAGGAGGAGGCGGCGCACCTCGGTGAATTGCGCGCCGCGCTCGCGACAAAGCAGAGAAGCTGAAACCAGCGCGTCGGCCGCGCTTTGGGCACTGCCCCGGGCCGGAACAGGAGGTTCGGTCATGGCCTCACGCAATGTTATACCATTGCATGTTATGTTATAACATTGCATTGTGGGTGGCAAGAGGGAGATTCATGACCGCCACCGCTTCCGACGCCACCCGGACCCGCGCCTTTGCTCGCCGCCGCTCAATTGAAGAGGTCGAGGAGGGTGCGGTCCTTGCACCCAAATTCGACCGCAACGGGCTCATCCCCGTCGTTACGACTGACGCCCTGAGCGGCGAGGTCTTGATGATGGGGGTGATGAACGCCGAAGCGTTCGTCCGCACCATCGAGAGCGGCGAAGCGCATTATTGGAGCCGCAGCCGGAAGCGGCTGTGGCGCAAAGGCGATACCAGCGGCTTCGTCCAGAAGGTTATCGAGCTGCGCATCGACGACGACCAGGATGCAGTCTGGCTGCGCGTCCAGGTGCAAGGTGGCGGCGGGAGCTGCCATGTGGGCTACCGATCGTGCTTCTACCGCTCACTGCCTCTCGGACCGCTAGCGATCGCGCCGATGCGGCTGCGCTTCTCCGAGCGGCAGAAGCTGTTCGATCCGCGGGTGGTCTATGGCGCTGCGCCGAACCCGACCCGGTTGTGATCGCCGCGGTTGATGCCCCCTTTCACCGAACGCAGGGATAAAACTATGGATCAACGCCTTCCCGTAACCGTCCTTTCCGGCTTTCTCGGCAGCGGCAAGACGACGCTGCTCAACCATGTGCTCAACAACCGCGAGGGCAAGCGCGTCGCCGTCATCGTCAACGACATGAGCGAGGTCAATATCGACGCGAGTCTGGTGCGTGAAGGCGGCAGCAATCTCTCGCGTACCGACGAGACGCTGGTCGAGATGACCAATGGCTGCATCTGCTGCACCTTGCGCGACGACCTGCTGCAGGAGGTCGCCCGCCTCGCCGACGAGCAGCGGTTCGACTATTTGCTGATTGAGTCGACCGGTATCTCGGAACCGCTCCCCGTGGCGGCGACTTTCGATTTTCGCGACGAGGACGGCAACAGCCTCGGCGACTTGGCGCGCATCGACACTATGGTGACGGTGGTCGATGCGGCAAACCTGCTCAAGGACTATTCGTCCGGCGATTTCCTCAAGGAGCGCGGACAGTCGCTCGGTGATGACGACAACCGCTCACTCGTAGACCTGCTGGTGCAGCAGATCGAGTTCGCCGACGTCATTGTGCTGAATAAGATCGATGTCGCTTCGCCCGTGGACATCGAGGCGGCGTGCAAGATCATCCGCTCGCTCAACCCCGACGCCGAGCTGATCGAGGCGGCGATGGGGCGGGTCGAGCTCGACCGGGTGTTGGACACGCGGCGGTTCGATTACGAGAAGGCGCAGCAGCATCCGCTCTGGTTCAAGGAGCTCTGGGGCTTCAAGGACCATAGGCCGGAGACTGAGACTTACGGAGTGCGAAGTTTCGTCTATCGCGCCCGCCGTCCCTTCGATCCGATGAAATTCCAGGCGTTCATCAACACGCCGTGGCCGGGCGTTATCCGTTCCAAGGGGTTCTTCTGGCTGGCGACACGGCCAAACTGGGTCGGTGAATTGAGCCAAGCCGGCGCCCTGGTCCGCGTGCAGGGGATGGGCTCCTGGTGGGTCGGGGTGCCAAAGGAGCATTGGCCGCAGGATGAGGGATGGCGTCAAAGTTTTCTGGAGAGCTGGGACCCGGTTTATGGCGACCGGCGACAGGAGATCGTCTTCATCGGCGCGCATTACGACGAGGATGAGCTTCGCCAGCGGCTCGATGCCTGCCTCATTGGCGACGTGGAGTCCGCGGATTTTGCCGCGTGGCGGGACCTCCCCGACCCGTTTCCGGGCTGGAAGCGCAACGATGCCTGATGGCGACCGACCGCTCGGTCGAACATCGGCGCATCGCACCTTGCGGCATCGCTCGCCCCGCGGGCTGGAGCGGATCAATGAACCGCACATCGACCTCGTGGTATGGCAGCGGCCGCTGCCTGTCGCGTTGCACGACTGGCTGGAACCGTTGCCGGCGCGCCGGCTGCCCCAGGGTCGAGTGCTGGCTACGGTTGACAAGCTTCCAGCGGCGCTTGCCGAGCTAATCGCCGCGTCGCGTACGCCGAACGGCCTGGGCGCACGGATACTAATCGATGACGTCATCGATCTGGCCTCGCGGTTCGCGCGGATTACCGGGAGCAAGCCTGTCGATGTCGGACTGGAAGCGGTCGCCGACAACGCTTGCTGGAAATTCCATCGCGACTGCGTGCCGTTGCGCCTGCTGACGACCTATCGCGGTCCGGGGACCCAGATCGTCGCGCCGCGCTTTGCCATGCGCGCCTTGTGCCAGCAGCGCCAATACGACGGACCGGTCGAGGAGCTGACGACGGGAGCCGTTGCCGTCTTTAAGGGAGATCACGCGGGCGGCGTCCACCGTTCGCCGCCGATCAAGGGTAGCCACGTTACCCGCCTGGTGTTGACGCTCAACCTTCCATCCGCAGTATCGCCGCCGCTCTGGTCTTGAGGTACAGCGAGGAACGCTGACGATGACTTACGGATCGAGCCCGGACGATGCGCTCATTCCCATCACGCTGCTGACCGGGTTCCTTGGCAGCGGCAAGACGACGGTGCTGAACCGGCTCCTCAAATCGCCGGGCAACGCGGCGACGGCGGTGGTGATCAACGAGTTCGGCGAGATCGGCCTCGACCATCTTCTCGTCGAGCGCA
>DATJNS010000239.1:0-9789 GCA_035507915.1 Candidatus Sulfotelmatobacter sp. | reverse complement strand
TGCAGGTCAAGCTCAGCATGGAGGAGGCCGCCGAGGACGTGTTCTCCACCCTGATGGGCGACCTCGTCGAGCCGCGCCGCGAGTTCATCCAGGCCAACGCCCTCAAGGTCTCGAACCTCGACGTGTAGCGGCGGGCGGCTGATCCCGCGCCGCCAAACAATCGGGGAGGCGACTTTGGCAACACACGCTCTCACGCGACGCCGTGTCCTGAGGATGGCGCCCGCGGTCGCGGTCGGCCTCGCGGCTGCGCCCTGGCTGCGGCCCGAGACCGCGCGGGCGGCGACCCGGAGCCAGGGCGCGGCGACGTATGATCCCGCCGGCCGCTTCGACGTCGCCGTCAGCGAGGTCGAGCTCAGGCGCAACGGCGTCGGCCGGATGCTGATGGCACGGATCTACCAGCCGCAGGGGCGCGGACCATTCCCGACCGTGCTCGATCTTCATGGCGGCGCGTGGAATCGCAAGAACCGCCGCGCCGAGGAGCCGATGGACCGCGCGCTTGCCGCGAGCGGCTTGCTGGTCGTCGCGGTCGACATGACGCTCGCGCCGGAAGCGCCCTATCCCGCCTGCGTCGTCGACGCCAACTACGCCGTGCGCTGGCTCAAGGCGCACGCCGCGCGCTGGAACGGCGCGGCCGCGAAGCTCGGCGTCTACGGCTCGTCGAGCGGCGGCCATGTCGCCGAGCTCCTGGCGATGCGACCCGGCGATCCGCGCTACAACGCGATCCCGCTCGCCGCCGCGCCGAAAATCGACGCCACCGTCGCCTACGTCGCGATGCGCTCGCCGATCAGCAACACCTTCGCGCGCTACGAAAACGCGGTGCGGCACGGCCGGGAAACCATGATCACGTTCAACAAGACCTTCTTCAACCCGTGGGAAACCATCCACGAGGCCAACCCGCAGGAGATCCTCGACCGCAGGGAGAAGATCGCGCTCGTGCCCTTTCTCATCATGCAGGGCGCGCTCGACGACAACGTGCTGCCGGCGGTGCAGGAGAAGTTCGTCGCCGCCTACAAGGCCGCCGGCGGGTCGTGCGAGTACCATCTCTTCGAGGACTCGGTGCACGAGTGGGTCGCCAAGGAGGGCGTGCAGACCGACAAGGCGCGCGAGACGGTCAAGGACTTCATCGCGCGCCAGCTCGAGGCGTGAGCACCGCCCGCGGCGCGATCACGCCGCGGCGCGGCCGACCCACACCCCGTTCGCCATCAGATCGCGCAGCGCGTCGCCGATGGCGGCTGCGACCTGTTGGATCGCGACCGGCAGCGTGCCGCCCTTGACCGGGACGACCACGCCGACCGCGCGCGCAACCTCCGGATCGACGATCCGCGTGGCGGACAACAGGCCCTGGCGCATCTCATCGTGCACTGCCGCACGCGGCAGGATTGCGTAGCCCGCGCCGTCGATCACCAAGCGCTTCATGGCCGGGGTCGAGTCGAGCTCGAAGACCCAGCGCGGCACGACGCCGAGCTTGGTCGCGGCGTCCGCCACGCAGCGCCGCAACGTGCTCGGCAGGTCGGGCACGACCAGGGGGTGCTCCAGCGCGTCGCGCAAGGGGATGGACGACCGGTCGGTGGCCGGATCGCCGGCCGGCCCGATCAGGAACAGCGCCTCCTCGACCGTCATGATGTTGGTCAGGTTACGATACATGTCGGGGTCGTAGACGATGCCGAGATCGAGCTGGCCGTCGAACAGCCGCTCGGCGATCTGATAGCTGAAGCTCTCGCTCACGCGGATCGGGATGTGCGGCAGGCGCGCGCCGAAGCGTTTGATCAGCGGCACGATGACGGCCGTGCCGAGCTGGCTCGGCACGCCGATCACGACCTCGCCGACCGGGAGGTGCTTGACGTCGCGGATCTCGCTCCACGCCTCGTCGAGCCGGCGCGGCAGCGCCCCCACCTTGTCGTAGTACTGCTGGCCAAGTTGCGTCAGGGACGCGCCGCGGCTGTGGCGGTGGAACAAGGCGGCGCCGAGCTGGTCTTCGAGCAGCCGGATTTGGCGGCTCAAGCGTCGCGGCGTGATGCCGAACGTCGCGGCGGCCCGGCTGAAGCTTTTGCGGTCGGCGGCCTCGATGAAGTACCGGAGCTGACGCAACTCCATGATGGAGTTGGCTTTCATGAATGCGCGCACCGCCGCAGCCTGAGGGTCGGACGATTCAGGTATCCCGCGGCGCTGGCTGTCAAGCGGCAGCGCGCCGCGCGCCCTGTTGGCCGTCGCGCGATGGCAAAGCCGGCGGCGATGCGCTAGAGTGCCGGCGCGGCGCGCGGGGATTGCGTCGCCAATGGCGAGAGGGGCCGGTCAGAGCACCCTCCGACGAGTGAACAGGAGCAACGCGTTCGAACGGCGGCGGGTGCACGCTGCCACGGAGGCGAGGAAACGTCGGCGTAAGAGCCCTTAGGCCATCGTGCCTTGTCCGGCCGTAGGCCGGACCGCCGCCGCGTCTCCGCGTCACGGCATTCGCCTCCCGGCTCGAGCCACAACGGGAGGACTTACATGCGCGCGACCGGATTCTCGGGCAGGTCGACGCTTCCGGCCAGCCACGTTCTGGGGCAGAAGCTCGACAGCATTCCGTTCAGCACCCACCACCTGCTGATCATTCTCGTGCTCGGCGCGGTCGGGTTCGTCGAGGGCTACGACCTGGCGCTCGGCGGCTCGCTGCTCGTGCTCGCCAGGGAGCCGCTGCAGCTGACGGCATCGCAGGTGCGCTGGCTCGCGGTCGGTCCGATCCTGCTGGTGGTTGTCGGCGGGCTGCTTGCCACGACGGTCTCGGACCGCTTCAGCCGCAAGACCGTGATGCAGATCGGCATCGTGATCAGCACCGGGCTCACGCTCCTGATCCCGCTGGCGCAGACCGGCACGGAGCTGATCGTGATCCGCGTGCTGACCGGCGTCGGCCTCGGCTTCGCGATCTCGGCGCCGTTCCCGATCGCCGCGGAGCTGATGCCGAAGCAGCATCGTCGCACCTACGGCGCGATCTTCGAGGTCATGCTGGCGAGCGCCTTCACCCTGCTGCCCTTCGTCGGCTACCTGCTCGCCGGCATGCCGGACGGCTTCCGGCTGATCGCGCTGCCGGGCGGCCTCGCGCTCGGCATCGTGCCGTTGCTGGTGCATTTCGGCCTGCCCGAGAGCGCGCGCTGGCACCTGCGCCACGGCGATCCGCACAAGGCCGTCGAGACCGTCAACCGGCTGATCGCGCGCTGCGGCAACCGCGTGACCCCGCTCACCGTCGCCGATCTCGGCCCGGGCGGCGGTCAGCCCGAGACGTTGCCGCCGTTCCGGGCGCTGTTCGCCGCCGGGCAGTTGCGCTGGACGATCGTCGGCATCCTATGCTCGACGGCGGCGTCAACCGCCTACTACTGCTCGGCGATCCTGGTGCCGAAGGCGCTGGTCGATCAGGGCGCGGCGGTCAGCCTCAGCTTCGGCCTCAGCACCCTGCTGTTCGTGGTGACGATTCCGGGCAAGTTCTTCACCGGCTTCATCATGGAGGTCATCGGCCGGCGCTGGACCATAACGTACTGCCTGGCGGGCGCCGTCCCGGGGCTCGCCTTGATGGCCATGGCGCACCGCCTGGCACCAATGCCACCGTCGCGATGACGGCGGGGGCGATCATCACCGGCTTCACGGTCCTGTCGTCCTTCACGGCGGTGCGCGTCTACCTGTCGGAGCAGTTCCCGACCGCCTTGCGCGGCCGCGGGCATTTCTTCGGCGAGGCGACCGCGCGGCTGTTCGCCGGCGTGCTGACGCCGTTCCTCCTCGAACCTTACACCGGCTCGCCGACGATATTCTTCGGCACCATCATGGTGGTGGTGGCGGTCGGCGCCTGCGTGCCGCTGCTGTTCGGCAAGGAGACGGTCGGCCAGCTCGAGCTCGTCACGGAGCATGCGAGTGAGCCGGTCGGCGAGCCGGCTTTCTAGCGCGAGCCCGGCGCCGGCGCGTCAATAGCCGAGCGTGGGATCGACGGCGTTGAGCAGCGGCTCGCCGCGCCGCAGCCGTGCGGCGTTGGCGAACACGAGGTCGTAGGTCTTGGGCAGATAGAGGTCGAGGTCGTCCGAGCTGACGTGCGGAATCATGACCAGGTTGGGCGTCCGCCACAGCGGCGAGGATGACGGCAGCGGCTCGGGATCGTAGACGTCGATGATCGCGCCCGACAGCGCGCCGCTCTCGAGCGCGGCGATCAGCGCGGCGTGGTCGAGGCAACCGGCGCGCCCGACATTGACGAGCCCGACGCCCGGCTTCAGGAGACCGAGCCGGCGGCGATCGATGATGTCGCGCGTCGCCGGGGTCAGCGGTGTCGCGATCACGACCATGTCGGCCGACGGCAGCACCGCGTCGAGCACGTCGATCGCGACGGTGCGGTCGAAGTCGGGATGCGGCGCGCCGCCGCGCCGGACGCCGATCGCCGTCATGCCGAGCGCTTTGGCGGCGTGGGCGAACGACGCGCCGATGTCGCCGACGCCGATCACCACCACGGTCTTGCCGACCGTGGTCGGCGTGAAGATGGCGTCCCAGCGCGCGTGCTGCTGGTTGGTCACCATCGCGGGCAGGCGTACGTTCAGCATCAGGAGCATCATCAGCGCCGACTGGCGCATCTTGTCGACATGCACGCCGGAATTGTTCGTCAGGGTGACGTGGCGCGGCAGCCAGTCGAGCGGCAGCAGCGGCTCGATGCCGGCGCCGATCACGTGGATCCAGCGCAGCTTGGGTGCCGCGCGCGCGAGATCGGCCAGCGGGAACGTGACGTCGCGCAGCACGTCGTTCGATGCCACCAGGCCGTCCGCCGTCGCCAGCCAGTCGAGCGCCGCGAGATCCTCGCCCAGGCTGGTGCGCACGTCCGCGAGCCCGCTGCGCGTCAGCGCGGCGGCGATCGGCTCGGCGGTCATGCGGAATACCGGCGGCTTGTTCGGCCGCGTCTCGAAATGGATGTGCAGCTCGGTCATCGCGATCGTACCGTCGAGCGGGAGGGGAAGGGCGCCGGCGCGCCGGGGCCAGGCTCGCCGACCACAGGCATGGTCAGGATTTCGCCGAGCCGCGCGTAATGCGGGCCGCCGAGCCGGGCGAGCGGCCGCATCGCCACCGTATCGACCTTGCCGTCGCGATAGAGCGCGTCGGCGATGCGGAACATGACGACCTCGCCGATCACGAGCTCGGTCTTGAGCCGGCCGAACGGCAGGATGTCGGCGAGCCGGCACTCGAGCGCGACCGGCGCCGCGGCGACCCGCGGGGTTTCGACGCGCAGCGACGGCGCGAGCGCGATGCCGAGCAGATCGGGCTCGCTCGCGTCGCTCGGATGCGCTGCCGAGCTCAGATGCATGGGCTCGACCTGGTCCTCGGCGACGATGTTGACGACGAACTCGCCGGTGCGCCGCGCATTCTCGGCGGTGTCCTTGGACACGCCGTCGCGCCGCCCGATGCTGATCGCGACCATCGGCGGATCGCTCGACACGAAGGTGTAGCAGCTGAACGGCGCGAGGTTGATCCGGCCGTCGGCCTGCCGCGTCGTCACCCACGCGATCGGCCGCGGCACCACGATGCCGACCAGAAGCCGATAGCTCTCGGCCGCCGACAGCCGGTCGGCCGCGACGTCGATCAATCGAGCACCTCGAAATGCGCCTCGGTCGGCATCATGTTCGGACCGTTGATCGGCGTCATGTCCTGGGGGCAGGCCGAGAACGCCACGACGCAATCCATCTCGGCGCGCAAGGTGATGTAGCTGCCCGGCGTGCTGACCGGCGGCAGGAAGTCGATCTTGTTGCCCGGCAGCACGGGAATATTCATGAACAGGTTGAGGGGCGACGGCGTCTCGGGCGGCGTCAGGCCGAGCGCGTGCATTCCGGCCGCGAGGTTGTCGGTGCAGTTGTCATGGTGGCCTTTGACGCCCAGGAGCTCGTAGCGATACCGGTCGCACGCGGCGATCATGGTGTCGTGGATGCCGCCGGACGTGTCCTCGACCACGGTCAGGATCGGCCGGCGCTTGTTGGTGACGAAGCTGTCGCCGAGCTTCGGGATGATGGCCATGAAGGCGCCGCGCGAGTGCTCCATCGACATGAATTCCTTCAAGTCCTGGGCGTTGAACGCCCAGGTGTCGACCACCTGCTGGCCCTTGGTATTGATCACCTTGACGCGCTGGCCCTTGCGCACGCGCGCCGCCTTGCCCTTGCGGGCCGGAATCTCGACGATCGACATGGGTTTCGTTCCTCGCTGTGGCGTGCGGCCTCTCGACGAATTGTAACGGGGCCTGCTAGGCTCGCAACCAATCAAAGATTGGCAGGTGGCGCCATGTTGGACGCGGTCGAGCAGAACATGTTTGCGCCGATGACGTACGCGGGCGTGCGTCGACCGCTCGAAGCGGCCGAGACCCTGCCGCCCTTCTGCTACACCTCCGACGCGTTCTTCCGCCGCGAGGTCGAGCGCATCTTCATGAAGGCATGGAACTTCATCGGCCGTGAGGATCGCATCCCGAAGCCGGGCGACTACTTCACGCTCGAGTTCGTCGGCGTGCCGATCGTGGTCGTGCGCGGCCAGGACGGCGTGGTGCGCGCGTTGTCGAACTCGTGCCGCCATCGCGGCGCCGTGGTGGCGCAGGGCGAGGGTACCTGCAAGGCGTTCCGCTGCCCCTATCATTCCTGGGCCTACGGCCTCGACGGCGCGCTGCTGTCGGCGCCCGAGATCGAGCAGACGCGCGATTTCGACTTCGCCGACTACGGCCTCGTGCCGCTTCGGCTCGAGACCTGGGCCGGCTTCCTGTTCGTCAATTTCGACGCCGCGGCGGCGCCGCTCACCGAATGGCTGGGCGACATCCCGCAGCGTCTCGCCTCGTACCGCTTCGAGGACATGGTGTGCACGCGGCGCAAGGAGTATCGCCTGGCCTGCAACTGGAAGGTCTACGTCGAGAACGCGATGGAGGCCTATCACGTGCCGACCGTCCATCGCTCGACCCTGCAGCGCCAGAAGGGCCCGCATGCGACCAAACAGCCCACCCAGGGCGAGTGGATGGCGTTGTGGAAGGAGCACGAGGGCAGCCGCGCGCTGCTGGTCGGCGACACCGGCTTCCCGTTCATCCCGACCTTGCAGGATCAGGCGGCGCGCGGCAGCTGGTACCCGCTGATCTTCCCGAGCACGATGTTCGGTTGCACGCGCGATTGCATGTGGTGGCTGGAGTTGCACCCGCTGTCGGCGCACGAGACGCGCCTGATCGTCGGCTCGTGCTTCCCGCGCGCCACCGTGGCGCGCAACGACTTCGAAGAGACCGCGCAGCGCTACTACAAACGCTGGGATATCTCGATCCCCGAGGACAACGAGATCTCCGACATCCAGCAGCGCGGCCTGAGCTCGCCGTTCGCCCGACCCGGCCGGCTGACCCATCTCGAGCCGCTCGTGCACGATCTCGCCAACTGGGTGCTCGATCGCGTGCTCGACGCCGCGTGACGCGGCGTGTCGGCGGCATGGTTCTTGCGGACCTGACGCACCCTGCGGGAGCCGACGGAACATGAGCTACACGTGGCATTTCGGGATTCTGCTCGACTACCAGGTGGTGTTCTACCGGGCCGCCGCGGTGACCATCGAAGTGACCATGGGCAGCCTGGCGATCGGCCTCACGCTCGGCCTCACGCTCGGCATGATGCGGCTGTCGCGCCACGCCGTCCTGCGCTGGCCGGCGGTGTTCTACATCGAGCTGTTCCGCTCCACGCCGGTGCTCGTGCAGCTGGTCTGGATCTACTACGCGCTGCCGGTGCTGAGCGGCGTGCAGATGGGCAACGTCGCCACCCTGATCGTCGGGCTCGGCCTGCATTCGGCGGCCTATTTGGCCGAGATCTTCCGCGCCGGCATCCTGTCGATCGATCGCGGCCAGATGGACGCCGCCAAGGCGATCGGCATGGGCTACCTCCAGGCGATGCGCCGCATCATCCTGCCACCGGCGGTCCGCCGCATGATCCCGCCCTTCATCAACGAGTTCGCGACCCTGATGAAGCTGACCACGCTCGGCACCGTGCTTGCGGTTTCCGAGCTCCTGCACGAGAGCGAGAACCTGATCAACAACACCTATCGCCCGCTCGAGATCTACACCGTGCTCGCCCTGGTGTTCGCGGCCATCATCTTCCCGTTCATCTACCTGTCGCAGCGGCTCGAGAAGGCGCTGACGGTGCGCTCGTGAAGAACGGCGCCGACGCGGTGATCCGCGTCCACGGACTGCACAAGCACTTCGGCTCGAACCACGTCGTGCGCGGCGTCGATCTCGCGGTCGAGCGCGGCGAGGTCCTCGTGATCATCGGGCCGAGCGGCTCGGGCAAGAGCACGTTCCTGCGCTGCCTCAACTTCCTCGAGGAGTATGACGGCGGCGAGGTCTGGTTCGGCGACAACCTGGTCGGCTACCGCCGCGGCGCCAACGGCAAGCTGCTGCGCGACCGCGAACGCAACATCGCGCATGTGCGCGCGCAGATGGGCATGGTGTTCCAGAGCTTCAACCTGTTCCCGTACAAGACCGTGCTCGAGAACGTGATCGAGGGCCCGGTGATCGTGCAGGGCGAGCCCGTGGACCAGGCGCGCGCGTTCGGGCTCGATCTGCTGCGCAAGGTCGGCATCCACGACAAGGCCGACGCCTATCCGAGCCGCATATCGGGCGGCCAGCAGCAGCGCGCCGCGATCGCCCGTGCGCTGGCGATGCGCCCGAAGGCGATGCTGTTCGACGAGCCGACCTCCGCGCTCGATCCCGAGCTGGTCGGCGAGGTGCTCGACGTCATGAAGGGCCTCGCCGCTGAGGGCATGACGATGGTGGTCGTGACGCACGAGATGAACTTCGCGCGCGAGGTCGCCGACCGCGTCGTGATGATGGACGAGGGCCTGTTCGTGGAGACCGGCCCGCCGGCCGAGATCTTCAGCGCGCCGCGCCTGCCGCGCACCGCGGAGTTCCTGAGACGGGTGATTCACTAGGGGGCGAACGCAAAGGAGGGAGCAATGAGGGTACGGGGCTTCAGGTTGGCGGCGCTCGCCGCGATGGCGTTGCTGGGTGTGACGGGGTGGTTCGTGACGAGCGCGCACGCGCAGGTCATGGATCGGATCCTGAGCGAGAAGAAGATCAAGATCGGCTTCATCCCGTCGCCGCCGGGCACGATCAAGGATCCGAAGACCGGCGAGCTCAGCGGGTTCTACGTCGATGCGGTGCGGCTGGTCTTCAAGCAGGCGAACATCGAGCCGGAGTTCGTCGAGACCGTATGGGCGAGCTTCGCCGCTGGGCTGCAGTCGGGGCAGTTCGACCTGTCGATCGCCGGAACGTTCGCGACCGTGACGCGTGCGACCGCCGTCGAGTTCACCCAGCCGATCTCCTATCTCGGCTACAGCGCGATCATCAAGAAGGGCGACACGCGCTTCAAGACCATCGCCGACTTCAACAACGAGAACGTCAAGGTCGCGCTGATCCAGGGCGGCGCCAGCGTCGACTACGCCAAGGAGAATTTTCCGAAGGCCCAGCTCGTGACCCTGGCGACCGGCAACCTGCTGGCGCCGTTCGTCGAGGTGTCGGCCGGTCGCGCCGACGTCGGCATCGAGGACGCCTGGCAGGCCCACCGTTATGCGCGCGAGCATCCGGAGGTGACCGACCTGTTCAGCGGCCATCCCTACAACGTGCTGCCGATCGCCTGGTCGGTGAAGCGCGGCAATGAGGATCTGCTCAACTTCATGAACACGGCGATCACCTGGCTGATGGTGAACGACCGCTTCCAGAAGCTCGCCGCCGCCTACGGCGAGACCGGCCGCTACCTCGCGAAGACCGAGTACGTGCCGCTCGGCGCGCCGCTCGAA
>DATJNS010000238.1:0-2006 GCA_035507915.1 Candidatus Sulfotelmatobacter sp. | reverse complement strand
GCCGGCCGGGCTCGACAAGCGCCGGCTGTGGGCGACCTGGCGCACGCTCCTGTGGGCGCGCGCGATCGAGAACCTGGCGCTCGTCGTCTCGACCCAGAATCTGTTCAGCGCCGACCAGCGCGGCCTGGCGCTGATCGCCGGACCGGAGGAGATCCATTACGAGAGCACGGTGCCGGGTTTCGCGGTGGTCGAGGTCGGGCTCGAGCGCGTGCGCGCGCTGCGCGCCGGGCGCGACGAACCCGGCTCGTCGCTGACCTGCGCGGCCAAGCAGGGCGTGCTGTCGGCGCAATGGCAGCGCCCCGAGCTCTACGACACGTTCTATCCGCGCACGCTGCCGAAGGCCGCCGAGTAGCCGCCGCCGTCACTCCGGCAGCACGCCGATCTCCGTGGTCAAGGTCGCCCAGCGCTTGTCCTCCGCGGCGAGGAAGCTGGCGAGCGCGGCGGGCGTGCCGGCGCCCTCGGTGACCGGCCCGATGGCGCGCAGGCGCGCCGCGATCTCGGGATCGCGCAAGGCCGCGTCGAGCGCATGGTTGAAGCGCGCCACGATCGCGGCGTCGGTTCCGGTCGGCGCGACGATCGCGAGCCAGCCGACATAGGCGAAGCCCGGCAGGCGCTCCGCCAGGGCGGGCACCTGCGGCAGCGTCGGCACGCGCGTCGCGCTGGTCACCGCGAGCGGCCTCAGCTTGCCGGCGGCGATCAGCGCCGCGGTCGACGGCACGTCGCTCAGCAGCGAGTCGGTCTGGTTCGCCACCGTGTCGTTGACCGCGGTCGCGGCGGACGAGAAGGCGACCAGGTTGGTCTCGATGCCGGCGCGCCGGTCGAGCAACCGCGCCAGCATGCCGCCGAAGGTCTTCGGTCCCTCGTTGGCGAGCACCAGCTTGCCGGGCGCCGCCTTGGCTCGGGCGAAGAAGTCGTCGAGCGAGGCGATCGGCGACGCCGCCGGCACCACCAGCGCGAACGGCACGGTGCCGACCATGCCGACCGGCGCGAAATCCTTGCGCGGATCGTAGGTCAGCGTCTTGAAGAGATAGACGTTGCTGGTGAGCGCCGCGAGCGTGCCGAAATAGAACGTGTAGCCGTCGGGCGGCGCGTGCGCCGCCGCGGTGGCGCCGATGATGTTCTGGCCGCCCGGACGATTGTCGATCACGATCTGCTGGCCGAGGCCGGCGGCGATGTGGTTGCCGAGGATGCGCGCGACGGCATCGGGGCCCGAGCCCGCGGGCTGCGACAGGATGAGCTTGATCGGTCGCTCCGGCCACGATTGCGCCGACGCGGTGGGGACCAAAGCGAGCGCCATCAACGCCGCCATCATGATGCTTCGCCGGCCCATCGCGCGTCCTCCCTGCCGTTCTGTCGCGGCCGCGCGGACCATAGCGCCGTTGCGGAAAATGAACAAGTTCAGTATCGTCCCGGCATGCGCTTCACGGGCCGACGCGAGGATGCGCGGCTGCTCACCGGCCGCGGCCGTTTCACGGCGGACAGGGACCTGCCCGGCCAGGTTCACGGCCATTTCCTGCGCGCCGACCGCGCCCACGCGGAGATCGCGGCGCTGCGCACCGAGCGGGCGCGCGCCGGCGCGGGCGTGCTCGCCGTGTTCACCGGCGCGGATCTCGCGCATTTCGGCCAGCCCGCCCCGCTGGTCCGCTATCCGGGGCGCGACGGCATGAAGCTGATCGACCCGCGGCGCGACGCGCTGGCGACGACACGCGTGCGCCACGTCGGCGAGGAAATCGCGCTCGTCGTCGCGGAGTCCGCGGCGGCGGCGCAGGACGCCGCCGAGATGATCGAGATCGACTATCGCGATCTGCCGGCGCTCGTCGAGCTCGACGACGCGCGCGCGCCGGGCGCGCCGCTGATTCACGACGCGGCGCCCGGCAACCTGGCGTTCGACTTCGAGTACGGCAGCGCGGCGGCGACCGCCGAAGCCTTTGCCAAGGCGAGCCACGTCGCGCGCGTGACGCTCGACAGCCAACGCCTGGTCGGCAACCCGATGGAGCCCAAGTCCT
>DATJNS010000237.1:0-31198 GCA_035507915.1 Candidatus Sulfotelmatobacter sp. | reverse complement strand
AACCAGACGCTGAACGGCGTGGCGACCTGGCCGGGCGGCGGTCCGGCGCACGGGCCCTGGCAGGATTACACCTACAATTATCCGCCCACCTATCCGCCGGCCTACGCGCCGTACGACTACGGCTCCAGCAGCGTGACGACGACCACGACCACGGTGCAGCCGGGCGCCCGCTGACCCCGATCGCGCCGGCCGCGAGCGCGGCGGCTAGCCGTCATCGCGGTCGGGACGGAACTTGGTCTCGGGCTTGATGCCCTTGCGGCGGCGCTGCGCGCTGATGCGGCCGTTCTCGAGATAGCCGCCGCGTGCCGCGCGCTCGGCGGCGTCGTCCCAGGCGGGCAGCCAGTCGCCCAGCGAATAGCCGTGCCACGGCGGCTGGGGGCGCAGCGACGGCAGACCGAGCTCCTCCCAGATCGTCTTGGCGCGCTCCATGTAGGCCTGCTTGGGCAGCGCCAGCGGCGGCATGTCGCCCTTCATGGTGGCGTCCATCAGCAGCGTCGAATCCTCCTCCTCGTCGCGCTCGCGCTTGGGCCCGTGGCCGAGGCCGCGATGGGGCAGGGTCAGCACGTCGTCGACCGGGTTCATCCGATAGGCCATCGCCCATAGAAGCGCGTCGGCGTTGTCGGGATCGATGTCCTCGTTGACCGCAATGCAGATCTTGCCGCAATCGCCCTTGAACGACGTGGCGCCGTAGAGCGCGCGCCACACCTCGTTGCGCGCCAGGCCCTTCTCCACCACGACCACGGTCACCCGCAGCAGGCCGGTCAGCGGCTCATGCAGGGCGACGCGCTTGACGCCGCGCACGCCCAGCGTGTCGTGCAGATGGGTGAGGAACAGCGGCTCGTAGGCGACGCGCTTGATCACGCTCGACTCGCTGGGCGCGACCTGGCTGATGTAGGACGGGATGATCGGCCGGCGCCGGTGCGTGATCGCCGTCACCTGCATCGGCATGTTGAATTCCTCGAGCGCGACGTGGCCGTGCGACTCGCCGAACGGCGCCTCCGGCTCGAGATACTCGGTGTCGATCAGCCCCTCGATCACGAGTTCGGCCTCCGCCGGCACGAGCAGGTCGACCGTGCGCGCGCGCACCACGTTGATCGGCTCGCCGGCCAGGCCGCCCGCGACCGTGAACTCGTCGACGCCGATCGGCAGCTTCTGCGGTCCCATGAACGCCACGTAGGGCGGACAGCCGAGCACGATCGCGCACGGCATCGTCTTGTCGCCGCGCTTCTGGTGTTTCAGGTAGTGCTGGTAGCCGCCGGCGCCGCCGACCCGCGTCGCCATGCGGACGACGAGACGGTCCGACGCCTTCAGGGCGGCACGATAGGTGCCCATGTTCTGCACCCCGGTCTCGGGATCGCGCGTGATCACGTTGGTCGCGGTCAAGGTCGGCGCGCTGTCGAAACCCGGCGTCGAGATCGGGATCGGCAGCGCATCGAGCCCCTTGGCGTCGCCCTGCAGGTCGGCGCCGGTGAGCACGACCTCCTGGCAGATGCCCTGGTTGACGATGCGCGGCGCGATCGGATGGGCGATCGCGTGGTCCCACTTGGCGGCGATCGCGTCGACCGGCACGCCCATGCCGACGCCGTAGATCTCGCGGTTGGCGGCGACCGCGCCGACCACCACCGGCATGGCGTAGCGCCGGCCGCGCGCGTCGACCACGTTGGTGAACAGGAACGCCTTGCGATCGGCCTCCGCGAGGCCGCCGACGAACTGCCAGCGCACCAGCGGATGCAGCTCGGCGTCCTTGTCGATCGACCTCTCGATGGTGCGCAAGAGGCCGCGCCGCTCGAGCGTCGCCAGATGATCGTGCAAATCCGGATAGCCGGGTTTCGCCTGGGCCATGGTCTCCCCCGCGCGTGCCGTCCTATATTAGGCCATGGCGGCGATGTTCGTCAGGAGCCCTGCGATGCACGACGACCGGCACGACGGCAATCCGGCCTTGATCGACGGCTACCACGCGCACGTCTACTACGACCCGGCGACGCGGCCGGTCGCCGAGCGCCTGCGCGCGGGCATCGAGACGAATTTTTCGACGCGGATGGGTCGGTGGCATGACAAGCCCGTGGGGCCGCATCCGGTGTCGATGTATCAGGTCGCCTTCGCGGTCGAGGAGTTTCCGCGCCTCGTGCCGTGGCTGATGCTCAACCGCGGGGACTTGAGCGTGCTGATCCACCCCGAGACCGGCAACGAATATGACGACCACGCGATCTTCGCCATGTGGCTCGGCGCGCCGGTCACGCTCAAGCTCGATGGCCTTCATCGCGGCCCGCGCGCCCGCTCGCTGTCGGGACGGGTGATCCGCGAGGCGGCGCGCTGAACCTCGATGACGCCGGCACCGTAGCGTATCGACCCGTTCGGTCTCGACCTGCCGGGTCGCAGGCGGGATAATCGGCGCGCCGCGTTCCCGGGAGGAAGCCATGAAGATCGCCCGCATCAAGACCGACATCGTCAAGCTGCCGGCCGAGGAGCCGCTCGCCGGCACGCCGCCTGCCAATCCCAGCGAGACGCGGCCGATCGTCGTGCTCGACATGGCGACCGACGACGGCATCGAAGGCCTCGGCGTCACCTATTTCGGCGGCCCGATGACCGGCGCGCTGCGCACCACGGTCGACGAGATCGGCGCGTTGATCGCCGGCATGGATCCGTCGCGGCCGGAGGCGGTGGCCCAGAAGGTGCGCGACTCGCTGGGCACGCCGGTGATCGGCGGCCTCGTCACGCTCGCGCTGTCGGCGATCGACATGGCGCTGTGGGACATCCGCGCCAAGGCGCTCAATCAGCCGCTGTGGAAGCTCCTGGGCGGTCACCGCGAGCGCGTGCCGACCTATGCGAGCGGCGCTCTGATGCGCACCATGACGGACGACCAGCTCGCCAAGGCCGGACGCACCTTGGTCGAGAAGGGCTTCCACCAGATGAAGACGCAGCTCGCGCTGCCCGGCGATACCTCGCCGGCGAAAGAGGTCGCGCGCGCCCGCTTGATGCGCGAGGCGGTCGGCCCCGACATCACGCTGATGTGCGACATCAACCAGCGTTGGCGCCCCGAGCAGGCGATCGACATCGGCCGGCGGGTCGAGGACGTCAATTTCTTCTGGCTCGAGGACGTGACCGCCGCCGACGATTTCGCCGGTCTCGCGCGGGTCACGGCGGCGCTCAAGACGCCGATCGCCGGCGGCGAGTATGTCTACGGTATCGCGCCGTTCCGCCACATGATGGAGGCCCACTCGGTCGACATCCCGATGGTCGATCTGGTGCGCGTCGGCGGCATCACGCAATGGATGAAGGTCGCCGGGATGTGCGAGGCCTACAACCTACCCATCGTCAGCCATTTGATCCCCGAGGTGCACGTACATCTGGTGGCCGCGGTGCCCAACGGCCTCACCGTCGAATACATGCCGTGGCTCGGCCGGCTGTTCCAGGAGGTGCCGACGCCGGTCAAGGGCCACCTCGTGATGCCGACGAAGCCGGGACTCGGGCTCGCCTTCGATCGCGACGCCATCAAGAAATTCCGCGCCTAGCGGGCGCGCATTCCGCTACTGGCTGAGCGGCAGGCGCACCGCCTCGCCGGTCGCCACGGCGCGCTCGATCGCGATCGTGGTCTCGAGATTGGCGCGCGCCTGCTCGGGCGTCGCATGCACGCTCGGGCTGCCGGTCGCCAGATGGTCGAGCCAGGCGCGCGTCTCGTTGGCGAGCGGCCCCCAGAAATCGCCGACCGCCCAGTCGCCGGCCGTGTTGCTGCCGAGGAACGCCATGTTGACGGCGTGATCGGGCACGTAGGCGTGCGGGACGCCGCGCTCGGAGTACAGCAGGTGGTCGAGGTGATCGTCGTCGATGATCATCGTGCCCTCGGTGCCGAGCAGCTCGACGCGATCGGACTGGCCCAATGTCGGGTAGCGCGCCGGCAAGGCATAGCTGACGCCCAGATTGATCACGGCGCCGTCGGCCAGGGTCATGATCGCCCAGGTGACGTCGTGCGCGCCGTACCCGGCCTCGCGGAACACGCCGGTCTGGCCGCGCGCGACCACCTCGACCGGCGGGTTGCCCTCCAGGAACCAGCCCATCAGGTCGACGTAGTAGGTCAGCACGTCGAGCACCGGCGTGGCGTGGCGATCGCGCTTGAGGATCGCGAAAGCCTGGGCACGCGAGTTGTAGACCCGAGCGGTCGCGCCGACCACTGTGCCCAGGCGCCCGTGCAGCATCTGCTCCTTGGCGCGCAGGAAACACTCCTTGAACCGTCGGCTGTAGCCGACCCGCACGGTGACCCCGGTCCGCGCCACGGCCTCGAGGATGAGGTCGGCGTCGCGCAGGGTGAGCGCGATCGGCTTCTCGACCAGCACGGGCTTGCCCAGCGCGAGCGCCTTGAGCACGGGCGCCGCGTGCTCGCCCTCGGGCGTCGATACGAACACCGCGGTGACCGCCGGATGGCCGATCACGGCGTCGTTGTCGCTCGCGTGGAGTTGCGCGCCCGCCAACGTCGCCAGGGCCTCGGCGCGCGCCGGATCCTTGTCCGCGATCGCGAGAAACCCGACGGACGGATGCTTGGCCGACAGCCGCGCGCGTAGGGTGCCGATCCGGCCGGCGCCGATGACCGCGATACCGAGCTCCTTGCTCTTCGCCATGGCTCAGCGCGTCTTGGGCAGGGTTGCGCCGGCCCAGCCTTCGATCAACTTGACGATGGTCGTCATGTCGTCCTTTGGCGAGCCATGGGCGAGCGCCTGCAGATAGAGCTGGCGCACCGCGCTGCCGATCCAGGTCGGCACACCCAGCGCCTCGGCCTCCTGGCGCCAGGCGTCGAGGTCCTTCTGGATGATGTAGAGCGCGCCGCCGTAGTCGAAGCGGCGGTTGAGCACGTGGTCGGGAATCTTGGTCAGGGTCGCGCTGTTCTGCCCCGAGCCGGCGTTGAGCACCTTGAGCATCGCCTCGGGGTCGAGCCCGGCCTTGGCGCCCATCACCATCGCCTCGGCCGCGACCGCGAGGTTGGCCGCCGACATGATGTTGTTGACGAGCTTCATCGTCTGGGCGAGCCCGGGCGCGGCGCCGAGATAGACGACGTTGGTCGCGAACGCGCTGAACAGCGTCTCGGTCTCGTCGAACGCGGCGCGCTCGCCCGACACCATCACGGTCAAGGTGCCGTCGCGTGCCTTGGGCGCGCCGCCGGTGATCGGCGCATCCAAGGTCGCGATGCCGCGCGTCGCCATCTCGGCGGCGATCTCCTTCACGAGCGGCGAGCCGGTGGTGCTCAGATGGACGTAGACGCGCGCCGCCTTGCCGTGGGCGATGCCGTCGGCGCCGCACGCGACCTCACGCACGCTCGCGAGCGAGGGCAGGCAGGTGAAGACGATCTCGGCGCGATCCGCGACGTCGGCCGGCGTACGCGCCGGCGCCGCGCCGCGATCGATCAGCGCACGCATGGCGTGCTCCTCGCGGTCGAGCACCGCGACCTCGTGATTGCGCTCGAGCAGGCGCGCGGCCATCGGCTGACCCATCGCACCAAGGCCGATGAAACCGAGGCGCATCAGGGCGCCATCCATTCGACGTTGCCGCACACGCCGAGCGCCATCGCGAAGGTCACGGTCAGCCCGTTGTCATGGAAGGCTTGGGCGATCGCGCGACCGATGCCGGATCCGCCGGCAGTCACGATCACGCGGAGGCCGTTGGCGGTCAGGTGCATGTGCATCTCCCGGTCGGTTTCCGCCGCGTCTCTCGAGCCTCATACCATCGGCGCCACGAGCCTGTCACCTCGGGCCTGCGGCATTGCGCACGCGTCCCGCGTCCGCGCGCCGCATGGCGCCGCGTGTCGTTTTGCGGGGATGCTGGGAGCGAATCGCGCGTAGACGATCGATGTGAGACGGGATGTGTGTGGGAGAACACCCATGACATTCCTGGAACATCGAGCGGTCGACATTGGCCCGGCATGCGCAGAATTCACGCATGGGCAATGTCATAGATAAGTCGCAGCAGCGCCGCGCCGGTATCGACATATGGATCGGCATATGGATTCCGGACCCGCGGCGTCGGTCGATTGGCCGCGTGGCATATTTTCATAGGAGCCTTTCATGCGGACCGTCATTGTCGAGGATCATGAGATCGTCGCAGCGCAGCTGAAGCAATCGATCGAGGAACTGGGTCATCCGGTCGTCGGCATGGCGTCGTCATTCTCCGCCGCGGTCGACATGCTGATGCGCGAACCGCCCGCCGAACTCGCCTTCATCGATCTGGTTCTCGGCGACGACGCGGGCGATACCTCGGGGGTCCTTCTGGTCGACTTGGCGACGCGTCGGTCGATGCAGGTGGTGGTGACCACGGCCCTCACCCCGATACCTGATCATCTGCAAGGTGTCGCCTTGCTGACCAAGCCGTTCTCGTCGGAGCAGATCGGCTCGGTCGTGGCGTCGATCGCCAGGCCGATGGACGCGCCAAGCCGGCAACCCGAGCCGCGCGATATGCTATGTAGGGCGCGGGCCTGACCCGACCGGGCAGGCCGTGGAGGGCCGCCCGATGGATACTGCCGTCAAAACCAAGATCGCCGAGGCGTTGCCGCGTTTGACGGTGCGTCGGGTCGACGCCATTCCGGTCGCGCTGCCGCTGACCAAGCCGGTGAAGATGACCGGCGTCACGATCGCGCACGCGCACAATCTCGTGGTGCGCGTCGAGGCAGCGGACGGCACGGTCGGTTGGGGCGAGGCCGCGTCGGCGCCGACGATGACGGGCGATACGCTGGGCGGCCTGGTCGCGGCGGTCGAGGCGCATCTGGCGCCGGCGATCGTCGGGCAGGATGCGCGCCTGCGTCCCGCGCTGGTTGAGCGCATGGCGCGGGCGCTCCACGGCAACACGGGCGCGCGGTCGGCGGTCGAGATGGCGTTGGCCGACCTCGTCGGCCGCGCGACCGGTCTGCCGCTGGCCGACCTGATCGGCGGTCCGCACCGCACGGCCGTGAGTCCGCTCTGGCTGCTCGGCAACGCGACCATCGCAGAGGACGCCGCCGAGGCGCGGGCACGGCATGCCCAAGGCTACGGCTTCTTCAAGCTCAAGGTCGGCACCAAGGCGATCGACGACGACATCGCCGGCACGTTGGCCGTGCGCGAGGCGCTCGGCCCGGATGCGCGGCTGTGCGCCGACGCCAACACGGGCTTCACGCGTGCCGACGCCCGGCGCTACGTGGCGGGTGTCGAGTCCGCCCGGCTGCTGTTCCTCGAGCAGCCGCTGCCCGCGGAGGATCTCGAGGGCATGGCGATGCTGGCGCGCGGCTCGTCGGTGCCGATCGGCGCGGACGAAGGGATTCACTCGTTGGCCGACGTCGAGACGCACGCCGCGCGCGGCGCCTCGGGCGCCTCGCTCAAGTTCATCAAGCTCGGCGGCATCGCGGCGCTGCTCAAGGCAGCCGCGCTTTGCGAGCTGCGCGGCCTTGCCGTGAACGTCGCCGGCAAGCTCGCCGAGTCGAGCATCGGGTCGGCGGCGATCGTTCACGTCGGCTGCGTGCTGCCCGAGGCGGACTGGGGCATCAGCCCGACCTACGCGTACCTGGCCGAGGATCTGGTGCGCGCGCCGTTGCGGCTGGAGGCCGACGGCACGATCCATATGCCCGCGGGCGGCGGGCTCGGCGTCGAGGTCGACGAGGTCGCGCTCGAGCGCCTGCGCGCCCGGTAGGCGTGCGCGTCGCGATCAGCGAACGGCGGTGACCAGGATGGCGGCCGTCGGTACCCGATAGCCGCCATCGCACGCGTGCGCGCCCACCGCGTCGGCGACCGCGGCGCGGATCTTTGCTCGAGCATCCGCGGTCTGCGCCGCGATCAGCGCGGCCATCCGCACGGTTCCGGCGAGGAATCCGTCGACCAGCTCCGCGGGTGCCGCGAGCGGCCAGTCCGCGTCGACGATGCGGGCCAAGATGCGCTTCGCGTCGAAGCCGGCGTCGCGCGCCAGTCGTGCGCAGTCGTCCGTCCGGTTGAGACGCCCGAGCGGTGCCGTCGGCAGGTCGATGGCGGGATCGCCATGCGCCGCGAGCGCATCGAACAGGATGCGCCAAGCCAGGTTCGCCTCGGGCGCCGCCCACACCGTCGCCGCGAGACGGCCGCCGGGGCGCAGCACCCGATGCGCCTCCGCGAGGGCGCGCGCCGGGAACGGGAAATGGTGGAGGCCGAAATTGCTCACCACGGCGTCGACGCTGGCGCCCGGGAGCGGAAGTGCCTCGGCGTCGGCCTCGTGGAACGTTGCGTCGGGCGCCTGCTGCCGGGCTTCGGCCAGCATGGCGGGGGAGAAGTCGACCCCGGCGACGACACAGCCGCGCCGCAGCGCGGCGGCGGTCACCACGCCCGAGCCGCAGGCGACGTCGAGCAGCCGGGTCCCGGAGCCGGCGCCGACCGCATCGAGCAGCATGTCGGCATAGGCGGCGGTCGCATGTGCGAAGGACGACGGGTAGCGCGCGGCGGCGGTCTGCCAGCCGGCGTGCTCGAACCGTCGATAGGGGTGCGGCTCGACCGCAGCGGCGCGGGATGTCACAGTTGGACTCTGGGAGGCTCGGCAATCATCAAATGTCGATGTTATTTGATCGGTTCAAGCGGGGCGAGACCCGCCGCCTCCGGCCGGTGATTCCGGCCGTTCTGGCAGCCGTCGCGGTCGCCTTCGCCAATCCTGCCGCGCCGCGCGCGCAGGAAGCCGTCGACGCGTTCCAGGTTCAGGGATGGAGCGGCGGCGCCTATTTCGATCCGCGCACGCATGCGTTCAACCGGTGCGCCGTTTCGACGTCGTATGGCGGCGTTGCGCTCGGCTTTGCCCTGAACCCGAAGTACGAGCTGCAGATCGAGATCGGCTCCGAGGACTGGCGCCTCAAGAGCGGCGGCGACTACGTGGCGAGCCTGATGATCGACAACCGCGACCCGCTCCAGATCATCGCCTCGGCGCGCTCCGACAAGACGCTGGTTGCCGAGTTCGGCGCCGACGACGACATGATGAAGGAGCTGCGCGACGGTCAGTTCCTGCGGGTGCTCGCCGAGCATATCGGCATCTCGTTCAGCCTGAACGGCTCGTCCCAGGCGCTGCAGCAGCTGCGCAGCTGCGTCCATGCGCATCGCGGGACGGCGCCACCGCCGCGATGACGCGGACCGAGGCTGGACGCGCGCACAGGGCGTCCTCATAGTCGCCACGAGTCACTCCCGATCGCCAGGATCTCGACGGAGAGGCAGCCATGAAGATCGTCGGCTTGCAGCGGGTCACCTACGGCGTCGCGGATCTCGACGCCGGCACGCGTTTCTGGACCGACTTCGGCCTGGCGCCCGTGCGGAGCGCCGCCGACGAGCGCGTGTTCGCGGTTGCCGAGGGGGCGGAGATCGTGCTCCGGCCGCTCGACCATCCGCGCCTGCCGCCGGCGCCGGTCGCAGGGCCGACCGCGCGCGAGATCACCTGGGCGGTCGCCGACGAGCCGTCCTTGCGCCGGATTGCCGAGCGGCTGCCGGCACAATCGCGGCGCGAGCCCGACGGCGTGACGATCCGCGCGACCGACCCGGCCGGCCACGCCATCGCGTTCGAGCTCTCGCGCCTCAAGCCGGCCGCGGTCGCGCCGACCCGGTTCAACACGCCGGGCCATCCGGAACGCATCGACCGTCCGGCGCCGCTCTATCCCAAGGCGGCGCCCGTGCATCTGGCGCACGTCGTGTTCGCCGTGCTCGATCTGGCCGCGACCGCCGGCTTCTACCGGGATCACCTCGAGTTCCGGCTGACCGACAGCTATCCGGGCCGCGGCATGTTCCTGCGCGCGCCGGCGGTGTCGGATCACCACAACCTGTTCCTGATGTGCCGCGACGGCGCGGTCGGCTTCCATCACGTGGCGTTCGACGTGCGCGACATCCACGAGGTGTTCGGCGGCGGCCTGCACATGACGAGTCAGGGTTGGGAGACCCATATCGGCCCGGGCCGCCACCCGATCTCCTCGGCCTATTTCTGGTATCTCAAGAATCCCTGCGGCGGCGCGGCCGAATACGATTTCGACACCGACAGCGTCACCGACGCGTGGCAGCCGCGCGAGTTCGAGCCGACTCCCGACGCCTTCGCGGAATGGGCGTTCCCGAGCGGCGCCGAGCGGTTCAAGGGGATGCAGACCGCCCGCGCGTGAGCCTCAGCGCTTCCAGCCCATGCGCTCGAGCTGGAGGCGCGCCAGGAACGGCACCAACGGGTGCACGCCGAGCGCCAGCAGCGCCCTCTGGTCCAATGTCGCGAGCGCCGTCTGCTCGGGCGCGGTGAGATCGGCGGACGCGGCGAAGGCGGCGGGGTCGCCGAGGAAGCGCTGACGCGCCTCGGGATCGTTGGCGAGGCGATGCAGCGCGTCGGTCAGCGCGACCCGATCGGGCCGGATGTGCGGATAGTGCGGCTCGCTCGTCGCGCCGGCGCCGGCGCCGAACCATGCCAAGGTGGCATAGGTGTGGTGCCAGCTCGGCTCGAACAGCGACGTGTCGGGCTTGCGCTCGCCCAGCATGCCGGCGGCGATCGCCCACGAGCGCAGCTCGACATTGCCGCGCCGGTCCAGTTCGTCGGCATCGTAGGCGAGCAGGGTGCGTAGGTTGCCGGTCTCGAGGGTCGCGAACAGCGCGCGATCCCACGCGACGTCGGGCGACCCGTACTGCTCGGTGCCCGGATAATGCGACATGCCGCCGCTCGCCACGACGACGGCGCGGGCGCCCAGCGCCGCGACGCCGCGCGCCAGCGCCTGGCCGAAGGCGTAGCAGCGCTCGATCGGCGGCTGCGGCGGCACGTAGGCGTTCACGTAGACCGGCAGGATCGGGTCGGCCACCCCGAGGAAGGTCAGCGGGATGCCGAACGCGTAGTCGATCTCGGCGGTGCTCGAGAATGCGGGATCGAAGCCCTCGCGCTGGAGGTAGGGGATCAGCGCCAGCGACAGCGCGGACGGGACGCGGTGATTGAATGCGCGCCCGGCGAAGGCGCCGCGCACCGCGTTGCCGATATGCAGGGTGAAGGGCGCCGTGCAATGCAGCAGGAACTGGTTGGCGTGGTCGTTGGCAATCACGATCCAGACGTCGGGCGCGAGCGCCGCGAGGTGTCGACCGATCTCGCCGGCCTTGAGGCGCACGCGTTCGACGGTCGCCTTGTCCTCGGTGTCCGGCAGGGTGAAGAACTGCGGCGCGTGCGGCATCATCACGCCGCCGAGGATGTTCGACATCGCGCGCGCCTATCCTAGGGTTGGCCGTACGCGGGCGCCGCGGCGGCCCGGCTCGGCGCGAAGCGGTCGAGCACCTGGCCCGGCCCCTTGGCATGACGCGGATAGGACTGGCCGTCGAACACCTTGACGCCGTTCACGAACACGCCGTGCACGCCCTTGGGATCACGGATCGTGCGCCGGCCGCCGCCGGGCAGATCCTGGATCCGCCGCGCCGCGGAGATGCCGACCGTCGCGGGATCGAACAGCAGCAGGTCGGCGAACGCGCCCACCGCGATGCGGCCGCGGTCGGGAATGCCGTAGAGGTCCGCCTGGTGGCTGGTCAGCCGCCGCACGCCGTCGACGAGGTCGAAATCGCCGCGCTCGCGCACCCAGTGGCCGAGAAAATTGAGGCCGAAGCCGGCGTCGCACATGTAGATGAGATGCGCGCCGGCATCCGACAGCGCGATCACGCCGGCATCGTGCTTGAGCAGCGGCGCCAGGCCGTCCTCGACGACGTTGAGGAACTTGCCGAGGAACGCGGTCTGCAGATCTTCCTCGAGGCTGAGGTCGAGCATGAAGTCGAGCGGGTCGACGCCGCGCGCCCGCGCGACCTCGTCGACCATGCGGTTGACCAGTCCGGCGTTCTTCTCGAGCGCGGTCGCCGCGACCATGATGCGGTCCCAGTTGCCTTGGAAGATCAGGCCCGGCCGCGGCAGGCTGACGTTCTCGCGGAAGCGCGCGCGGAAGCTCGGATCGCGGAACACCGGCTTCAGCTGCTCGCGGGTGTAGGCCTTGATCGGCGCGAACGCCTCGTGGCTGTAGAACGGGTAGGCGTTCGCCATCGTGAAATCGAACGACAGCGGCTGGCAGGGAATCTGCACATACACGCCGTGGCCGCGGCGGTGCGCGGCGGCGCAGGCCTCGAACAGGCCGATCGCGCGCTCGGGCGCCTGCTCGTTGTACATCCCCATCGAGGTCGACAGGAACACCGGACGGCCATGGCGCTGGGCCAAGCCTTCCATCTCGTCGATCGTGCGCGCGCCCGATGCGAGCTGGATGACGCCCTTGCCGCGCGGGCCCATGGCGCCGGCGAGCGCGTCGAGCTCGCCGAGATCCGTGATGGTCGACGGCATCGGCACGCCGCCGTGTCCCGAATGATTGGGCGAATAGGAGGCACCGAGGCCGATCGCGCCGTTCTGCATGGCGTCCGCGACGATCGCCTTCATGCGCTGGAGCTCCTCGGCGGTCGCCTCGCGGCGCGTCGAGGCTTCCTCGCCCATCACTGCGGTGCGCGCCACCGAATGGCCGACCAGCACCGCGACGTTCGGGTAAACCCCGCGCCGCCGGATCGCGCCCATGTAGTCCTTGAACGACTCGAATTCCCATTGGATGCCGGCGCGCAGGGCGTCCAGGTCCATGCCCTCGACGACCGACAGGTTGCGCATGATCAAATCGCGCACCGGCGGCGGGCTCGGCACGATTCCGAAGCCGCAATTGCCCATCACCACGGTCGTGACGCCGAGCGACGGCGAGGGCGACAAGGTCGGATCCCAGGTCGCCTGCGCGTCGTAGTGGGTGTGCAGGTCGACGATGCCGGGCGCGAGCGTCAACCCGTCGGCGTCGACCGTCTCGGCGGCGTCGCGGCCGACCGCGCCGATCGCGACCACGCGCGAGTCCTTGACGGCGACGTCGGCGCGCCGGGGCTCGTGGCCCAGGCCGTCGATGACGGTTGCGCCGCGGATCACCAGGTCGTGCATCGTCTGTTCCTCCCGAGGGATGACGTATTCTGCCGCCCGCGGCGGCCGCAAGGCTAGCCCCCGGGCGCGCATGGCTGCTCGCCGCGCCCCGACGTGCTTCCCGCTTAACAGTGCCCGCCGGCTGCTGTAGCGATGACGGGACACTGTCGGAGTTCGAGCCTCCGACCGGCTCGACCTGACGGAGCGTGGGCGTGGCGATCACCTGGCTGTGGATTCCGATCACGATCGCGGCGGCGCTGGCGCAGACCATCCGCAACGCGACGCAACGGCATCTGACCGGCGATCTCGGCACGTTGGGCGCGACCCTGGTGCGCTTCCTCTATGGCCTGCCGTTCGCGGTCGCCTACTTGGTGGTGTATCTCGGCGCGACGGGTGATCACCTGCCCGCCGCGACCCTCGATTATGTGTTCTGGACGTTCGTCGGCGGCGGGTCGCAGATCATCGCTACGGCACTGCTGCTGCGCGTGCTCGCGATGCGCAACTTCGCGCTCGGGATCGCCTATTCCAAGACCGAGGTGATCCAGGTCGCGATCTTCGGCTTCGTGATCCTCGGCGAAGCGGTCGGGCCGGTGGTCGGCGCGTGCGTGGTGCTCGCGGCGGCCGGCGTCATGTTGGTCGCTGCGCCGGGGCAGGGCGGCCTGCTCAAGGGGCTGGGCTCGACGGCGGCGCTGCTCGGCATCGCGTCGGGCGGCGTCTTCGCGATCTCGGCGGTCGGCTATCGCGCCGCGGCGCTGGCGTTGGCGCCACACTCGCCGGGTCTGGCGGCGGCCTGCACGCTCGTCTTCGCGCAGTTCATCCAGAGCGTGATGCTCGGCGGCTATTTGTGGGCCCGCGCGCCCAAGGTCGTCGGCGCGGTCTGCCGCGCCTGGCGGATCTCGCTGGTCGCCGGGTTCATGGGCGCGCTCGCGTCCGGATGCTGGTTCACCGCCATGGCGCTCGAGCCGGTCGCGCACGTGCGCACCCTCGGGCTGATCGAGCTGCTGTTCAGCTACGCGGTGTCGCAGCGGATCTTTCGCGAAGCGCTGTCGGGACGCGAGCTCGTCGGCTTGCTGCTGCTCACCCTCGGCGTGCTCGGCATCACGCTCGCCCGCTAGTGGGAGCTTGCGCCCGCTGCCGCGCTAGGATGCGGCAACAAACGGGTGGCTTCCGCCGCTCGTGGCCGCGATCCTTCGCTCATGAGACGACGATCACTCTCTCGGGACCGCCAAACGCCGGACGGCGCGGCATCCCGGGTGGCCGCCCGCATGGCCGCGATCGACTGGGACGGCGTCGCGACGATGCTCGACGAGCGCGGCTACGCGACCCTGCCCGGCTTGCTCACGGCGGCCCAGTGCAGCGAGCTGGCCGCGCTCTACGGTGACGACAGCGCCTTCCGCAGCCGCGTCGTCATGCAACGCCACGCCTTCGGCCGCGGCGAGTACAAATATCTGCGCTATCCGCTGCCGGCCCTGGTCGACGCTCTGCGCGCGGCGATCTATCCGCGTCTCGTGCCGGTCGCCAATCGGTGGCGCGAGCTGCTCGGCCAGGCCGACCGTTTTCCACCGACGCTCGAGGAGTTCCTCGCACGCTGCCACGCGGCCGGGCAGAACCGGCCGACACCCTTGATCCTCCATTACGTTGCCGACGACTACAACTGCCTCCATCAGGATCTGTACGGCGATCTCGTGTTCCCGCTGCAGCTCACGGTTCTGCTGAGCGATCCGGCGGCGGCGTTCGCCGGCGGCGAGTTCGTGATCGTCGAGCAGCGCCCGCGGGCCCAATCGAAGGCCGAGGTCGTGCCGCTGGCGCTCGGCGACGCGGTCGTGTTCGCGGTCAACCACCGACCGGTGCGCGGCACGCGTGGCGTCTATCGCGTGGCGTTGCGTCACGGCGTGAGCCGCATCCGCAGCGGACGGCGCGATACGCTCGGCATCATTTTTCACGACGCGGCGTGAGTCGTCGATTCGAGCGGGCGCTGACGAATCGGGCGGAGCGGTCGAACTCCGGGAGTCAACCGAAATAATGTCGATTCGCAGCGGAAACAGCGCAAAATCGGCCGAAGATCATCTTGCTTTTTGGGCGAGAAGGGTGAATCAGTACGCCTCGTCAGACACTCTCGAACACGGGTGCGTGAGCCATGCCAGCAACGACAAAAAAGCCGACCACCACCGTCACCCTGAAGCATCTGGCCGCCGCGATAGCGGAGAGCCATGAGATGCCGAAGAAGCAGGCCGACGCGATTCTGAACGACATGGTGGGTCTCGTCGTCAAGCATCTGAAGAAAGGCGAGCGCATCCGCATCGGCGGCCTCGGCATTCTGGTCGTGCGCAAGCGCGCCGCCCGCATGGGTCGCAATCCGGCGACCGGCGAAGCGATCAAGATCAAGGCAAGCAAGAAGGTCGCCTTCCGGGCCGCCAAAGAGCTCAAGGAAGCCGTCTGACCAAACCTTGACCAGCCAGCGGGCCGGCACGACCGGCTTCGCGGCTGGGTCTGGCATTCCGATCGGGATCGCGGGTAGCGCTGCGCTTCACCCGCGCTGATCGGTTGTCTGCGTCATGCACTCCGGCGCATGCCGGTGGACGACGTGATCGTCTACGGCTGAGCGCCGCATTTGACGCCACGTCCCCAGAACGTCGCCGCCGCCACTGGCCTCGGAGGTGCGACGGCGCGGGTCCGCTCCTTCCGCGGCAAGGTGCGCGCGGGCGCCGGCACCACTGAGGCGCCGATCGCCCGCGACGCCCGCCGCGCTGGGATCGATCAGGAGCCCTTTGCCGCCTTGCGGGCCTGCGCTTGGGCATGCGCCTGGGCGAACACCATGTCGGCGTTCTTCTTCTGATCGGGCGTCATGGTGTCGTAGAGGCTCTCGAATGCCGGGATCAGCTTGCCGAGCCCGTCGATGTGAGCCTGGGTGAAATCGCGGTACGCCTTCAGGTCGTCGACCGCGGACATCGCGCTCTGGTTCTGATTCCGCTGCGCCTCCAGGTCGTCCATCGTCTTGGCGTTCTCACGCATCACCTGGGTGAACTGCTGCCACTGCGGCTCCTCGCTGGCGGTGATCTTGAGCTTGCTGTGCAGTTCGTTGATCCGCGCCTCGACCGCATTGGTCTCGACCTTGGCGGGCGCCGACGTGCGGGTGGTGCTCTTGCTGGGCGCGGCCTTGGCGGCCGGCGCGGTGGTCGTGGCCGCGGTCTGGCTCGGCGTCTGCGCCAGGGCCGGAACCGCGAGGATCAAGGCGCCGACCAGCGCCGTGGCGCCGAGCGCGCGCGTGGGATGTCCGATGGGTTTGAACATGGCGGCTTCCTGCTGTTTCGGGGGATTGGGTCAGCCCGTCGTCCGTCGCGTCACGGGACGGCCCCCGTTCCGTCACACGGCACCGCGACGACGACGCCTGGAGAACGGGTCTGGGCCGGCTTAGGTTGCGCCGCGTCCGTCGCTCCGGCTGGCCTTGGGGCGGCGATTTTGGGCTTGCATCGGCGGTTCGGGTTGTCAAACGTCAGGCGGCATCCGCCGGCGGCCGGCCGCGGACGGGGCGGGGAGGACGGAGAATGACGACGCGGGGCGCCTTGCAGGCCATGGTCGCGCTGGCGCTTCTCGGCGCCGCGGCGGCGACCGCCGTCGTCGCCCAGGCCGCCGATCCCTACCGGGTCGACGTGATCCTGCCGCTGACCGGCGGTGGCTCGTTCCTCGGCAAAGCCGAACAGCAGGCGCTGCAGCTGCTGGAAAAATCGATCAACCAGGACGGCGGCATCCAGGGACGGCCGCTGCAACTCGACTTCCAGGACGATCAGACGAGCCCGCAGGTCGCGGTCCAGCTGGCGAGCCAGGTGGTCGCCAAGCACCCGGCGGCGCTGCTGGGCTCGAGCCTGGTGGCGATGTGCAACGCCATGGCGCCGCTGATGCAGAGCGGCCCGGTGATGTACTGCATGTCGCCCGGCATCCATCCGCCGAAGGACAGCTATGTCTTCACCTCGAGCGTGAGCACCCACGACCTCGCGATCGCGCTGATCCGGTATTTCCGCCTGCGCGGCTGGACCCGGCTCGGCGTGATGACGAGCAGCGACGCCACCGGCCAGGATGCCGAGAAAGGCATCCTCGAGGCGGTCGCGCTGCCCGAGAACAAGGGCGTCCAGATCGTCGCGCGCACGCACTTCGCGACGACCGACGTCAGCGTCGCGGCCCAGATCGAGACGGTGAAGGCGGCGCAGCCGCAGGCCTTCATCGCCTGGAGCACCGGCACGCCGATCGCCACGATCTTCAAAGGCGTGATCCAGGCCGGGCTCGACGTGCCGGTCGCCACCACCGACGGCAACATGACGCGCGCCCAGATGGCCCAATACGCCGCGTTCCTGCCGGCGCAGCTCTATTTTCCCGCCGGCCAGTGGGTCGCGCACGGGTCGGCGGCGCACCTCGATCCGGCGGTGACGCGCGCCCAGGATGCGTTCTACGAGACCTACAAGGCCGCGGGCATGCTGCCCGACGCCGCGGCAACCCACGGCTGGGGCCCGGGCGGCGTCGTGCTCGGCGCGTTGCGCAAGCTCGGGCCCGGCGTCACCGCGCCCCAGCTCCGCGAGTATCTCGCTCATCTCAAGGGCGAGCCCGGCATCAACGGCATCTATGACTTCGAGGCGGTGCCGCAGCGCGGCTTGAGCGTGAACAATGCCGTCGTCGCGCGCTGGAACGCCGGCAAGAACGACTGGGAGACCGTGAGCGAGCCCGCCGGGACGCCGCTCGCTCGTTAGTCGGCAATCGGGTCCGCGTGGAGCAAGCCGCACAGATCGTCATCGGCGGCGTCGTTCAGGGCAGCGTGTTCGCCGTGGTGGCGCTCGGCATCGCGCTGATCTATCGGGTCACCGGCGTCGTCAATCTGGCCCAGGGCGGCTTCTGCGTCCTTGGCGCGCTGCTCTACTACAGCTGCGTCGCAGGTCTCGGCTGGCCGATGCCGATGGCGGTGCTCGCCACCGTCGTCGCGACGACCGCGCTCGGCTTCGCGCTGGGGGCGGCGACCTTCGTTCCGGCGCTCGCCTACCTGCCGACCAGCAGCATGTTGATGCTCACCGCGGGGCTGATGACCGTCATCGAAGGGCTGGTCCTGCTCGTCTGGGGCAGCGAGCCGTACGCCGTCCCGCCGTTCTCCGGCGAGGCGCCGCTGATCGTGCTCGGCATCCGGGTGCCGTCACAGGGACCGTGGATTGCCGGCGGCTCGCTCCTCGTCATTCTAGGTGTCTGGTACCTGTTGACCCGCACCGCCACCGGCAAAGCGTTGCTCGCCTGCGCCGAGAACCCGGCTGCCGCGCGGCTGATGGGCGTCGACGTGTCACGCCTGACCCTGCTGAGCTTCGGCCTGACCGCGCTGATCGGCGCGCTCGGCGGGCTCGTCGTCGCGCCGATCATGTCGCTGCAGTTCGATGCCGGGCGCTTCTTCACCAACGCGGGGTTCGTCGCCGTCGCCGTCGGCGGCATGAGCTCGCTGGCCGGCGCGGTCGCCGGCGGCCTGTTCCTCGGCGTCGCCGAGCAGCTCGCCGCCGGCTACGTCTCGGCGCTGTTCGCCAACGCGCTGGCGCTGGCGCTCCTGCTCGCGACCTTGCTGCTGCGCCCGCAGGGCCTGTTCGCCGGCGGCGGCGCGCGCCGCCACGACGTCCGCGCCGAGCAGCGCGTCTACCGCGCGATCGTCCGCTTGCGCGGTCGCGGCGCCGTGGTCGGCGGACTGATCGCGCTCGCCGTCGCCGCGGCGTTGCCGCCGGCGATCGGCGACGGCGGCGTGCTGAGCTCGCTGGTGATCGCCTTGATCCTGTTCGTCGCCGTGCTCGGTCTCGACGTCGTCATGGGGTTCGCGGGGCTCGTCAGCCTCGGCCAAGCCGGGTTCATGGCCGTCGGCGGTTACACGGCGGCGATCCTCGCCACGACCTATGGTTGGCCGCCCGTCCTGGGCGTGGCCGCCGGGATCGCGGCGTCGCTTGCCTGCGCGATCGGGTTGGCCGTCGTCACCATGCGGCTGCGGGGCGCCTATCTGGCGCTGGCGACGCTGTCGTTCGGCCTGCTGCTCGACTCGCTGGCGGTCGGGCTCACCGAGACGACGGGCGGGCCGTCCGGTCTGGTGGGCATCCCGGCGTTCTCGATCGGACCGATCGGCTTCGAGACGCCGACCAAGATGTACTACCTCGTGCTCGGGCTGATCACCGTGTCGGTCGTCGCGCTGGCCGGCGGCATGCGATCCAGCTTCGGGCGGGCCCTGCAGGCGATCCGCACCGATCAGACGGCGGCGGCGGCGCTCGGCATCAACGTGCCGCTCTACAAGACGGCGGCCTTCGCGATCGCCGCCGTGCTGGCCTCGCTGTCGGGCAGCCTCTACGCCTTCGACTTCCACTTCCTGTCGCCCGAGATGGTCGGCACGCCACGGTCGTTCGAGATGATCGCGATGCTGGTGCTCGGCGGCGAAGGGACCTTGGTCGGCGGCATCATCGGCGCAATCCTGATCACGCTGCTGCCCACGCTGTTCCAGCCGCTCGCCGCCTACAAGATCCTGGCCGAGGGCGCGATCCTGGTGTTCGCCTTCCAATATCTGCCGGAGGGCCTGCTCGGAACGCTGACGCGCCTCGTGTCGGCGCGGCGCCCGAGCGCCGCGCGGGCGGGGCTGTCGGGTCGTCCCGCGCGATGATCGCGGCGCTCGCGCTCGACGGCGTCGCCAAGGCGTTCGGCGGGGTGACCGCCGTCGACGGCGTTGCGTTCGAGGTGCCGGATGGCGGCCTGACGGCGCTGATCGGACCGAACGGCGCCGGCAAGACGACGCTCTTCAATCTGATCACCAATCTCGTGCCGGCCGATCGGGGCGTGGTGCGCTTCTACGGCACGCCGCTCGGCACGCTGTCGCCGAGCGCGATCGCGCGCCTCGGCCTCCTGCGCACGTTCCAGACCGCGCGCGCGTTCCCCGGGCTGACGGCGCTCGAGAACGTCATGGTGGGCGCGCATCGGCACGTCCGGGCGTCCCCGTTGCAGCACATGCTGTGGCTCGGCGCCGCGCGGCGCGAGGAGCGGGCGCTGGCCGCCCGCGCCGATGCGCTGCTCGAGCTGATGGGCCTGGCGGCGTTTCGCGACGTCGCGGCGACCAGCCTGCCGATCGGCGCCCAGAAGCTGATCGAGCTCGGCCGCGCCTTGATGGCGCGGCCGCGGCTCCTGCTGCTCGACGAGCCGGCGGCCGGCCTCAACGACACCGAGACCGCCGAGCTCGGCGGTCTCCTGCGCGCGGTGCGCGACAGCGGCGTCACCATCATGGTGGTCGAGCACAACATGTCGCTCGTGATGAATATCGCCGACGAGGTCGTCGTGCTCGACGCCGGCAGCACGATCGCACGCGGCTCGCCGCGCACGGTGCAGGCCGATCAGCGCGTGATCGCGGCCTATCTCGGCGCTCCACCGGAGGGACCGGCGTGAGGCTCGAGGCGCGCGGACTGACTGCGGGATACGGCGACTTGACCGTCCTCCACGGCATCGACCTCCACGTGGCGGCAGGCGAGATCGTGGCGTTGATCGGCGCCAATGGCGCCGGCAAGACGACGTTGGCGAAGACGATCTCCGGCCTGCTGCCGGTGCGCCGGGGGCGGATCGTCCTCGACGGCCGGGCGATCGAGAGCCTGCCGCCGCGCGCGCGGGTGCGGCTCGGTATCGCGCACGTCCCGGAGGGCCGCCAGATCATCGGCGGCCTCACGGTCGGCGACAATCTCAGGCTCGGCGCCTACGCGGTGCGCCGGCGCCTGGGCGCCGCCGGGATCGCGCGACGGCTCGAGGCGGTATGCCGACATTTCCCAGCGCTGACCGAACGGCTCGATACGCCAGCCGGCAATCTGTCGGGCGGCCAGCAGCAGATGCTGGCGATCGCGCGCGCCCTGATGATCGAGCCGCGCGTGCTGATCCTCGACGAGCCGTCGCTCGGACTTTCGCCGCGGCTGGTCGCCGAGACGTTCGGCTTGATTGCCGCCCTGCGCGCCCAGGGCCTGGCGATCCTCTTGTCGGAGCAGAACGCCCAGCTGAGCCTGGCGATCGCGGACCGCACCTATGTGATCGAGACCGGCCGCGTCGCGCTCGAGGGCAGCGGAGCGGAGCTGCTCGGCCGCGCCGAGGTGGCGGCGCGCTATCTCGGAGTCGGCAAGGCGGTCGACGCGCGGGAGGGCGCGGCGGACGCCGCGCGGCGCCACGCCGCCCTGGTGCGCGGCCTCACCGCGATCCTGGGCGGCTAGCGGCGCACCTCTTTCATCGTGGTGGGCGACGTCCAGTAGTCGGTCGCCTTGCCGTCCTCGTCGTAGATCCGGAACTTGGCTGACAACATCCCGTCCACCAGCTTCTCGGCGCGCAGTCCCGGCTTGCTGATCTTGCACTGCTCGATCTGGTCGAGGGCTTTCTTGGAGTGGCTGCTGATGGCGTCCTGGGCGTCGCGCAGCGCTTGCTGGGTCGTGCAAATCACGTGTCCGCCCTCCGTGGCGTAGTGGGTGTCGTCGTCGCCTGCGAACGCGGGCATCGACAGGAACAGGAGGGTCGCGGCGATCGCCAGTCTCGACATCCAACATGCCTCTCGGGGTCGTCGGCGCGATTGAAACCGGGCTTGCAGGCGTCGCGCGCTTCACCAAGTCTAGCAAAGGCGTCGCAGCGGTCCCAGGAGGCAGGTTCGCCATGGCTGATCAACCGATCCGTTCGCGGTCGACTCGCGCATACCAGGAGCGTCCCGACTACAAGATCCTGTTCGAGCCGACGGCGCGGCGGATCCGCGTCGCCTTCAACGGCACGATCGTGGCCGACACCACGCGGGCGATGCTGATGCTCGAGAGCAAGCATCTGCCGGTCTATTACCTGCCGCTCGAGGACATTCGGCAGGACGCGCTGACGCGCACCGAGCATCGCAGCCACTGCCCGTTCAAGGGCGATGCCGTCTATTGGACCGTGACGGTCGGCGACCGCAGCGCCGAGAACGCGCTCTGGGCCTATCCCGATCCGTTCGTCGAGGCGCCCGATCTGCGGGGCTACGCGGCGTTCTACTGGGACAGGATGGGGGCCTGGTTCGAGGAGGACGAGGAGATCTTCGGTCACCCGCGCGACCCTCATCACCGGGTCGACACGATCCGCAGCCGTCGCCAGGTCGATGTGATCCTGGCGGGCGAGACGATCGCGACGTCGCGCGACAGCGTCTTCGTGTTCGAGACCGGTATGCGCACCCGCTACTACCTGCCGCGGTCGGCGGTGCGGCCCGACATCCTGATGCCGAGCGATACGAAGACCGTCTGCCCCTACAAGGGGCGCGCGTCCTACCACACGGTGCGCCTGGGCGACCGGACGCTTCGCGATCTCGTGTGGTACTACCCGCAGCCTACGGCGGCCTGCGCGGCGATCGCCGATCTGGTCTGCTTCTATGAGGAGAAGGTGGACGCCGTCAGGGTCGCGAGCGGCGACGGCGCCTGAGCGAGAACAGGCTCAAAGCGTGCGGAGCCGGCCCCGAGTACGTGGCATCGGGCGACGGCCCGACGCCACGCACGGCGAACGCCTAATAGCGATGATCCGGCGTCGTCAGGGCGCCGACACCGGCACCAGCCACGCCGCCGACCGCGGCGCCGGCCAACGGGTTGCCGAGGGCCGCGCCGGCGAGCGCGCCGCCGCCCGCGCCGATGGCGCCGCCGCTGAGCGCCCGCTCGCCCGTCGTGTCGCCGCATGCCGCGAGCCCGAGCAGACCGACGCTGGCCAGAGAGATCAAGAGTTTACGCATGGCCTAACCCCTGTGCGGTGTCGTCCTATGAATCCCCAACGGCTGGGCTCTGCCGCTGTTCTGTGACCTTCCGGCGCGATCGGTGGCGCATCAAGCGATGCTCGCGGTCGCGATCGCGCGGGCCCGTCACAGGTCGATCGATGGCGAGCGCATCGCGCATCGAGATGCATTGTCATCGCGCGACCTCACGCGCGATCTCGTGCACGCAAGACGGACGCGAAAAAATGCCGGACCTTTCGGTCCGGCATTCAGTTCGGCTAGCTTCATTGTCGTTGAGACGGATCGATCCCCCGTAGCGGACCGATCCGTAAATGCGGAGGGCTTACTTCCGCTTCTTGGCCTTCTTCGCTGCCTTCTTCTTCGCGGTCTTGCGAGCGGCGGGCTTCTTCGCCGCCATCGACCGCTTCTTGGTGGCCTTGCGTGCTCTCTTTGCCATTGTACTCTCTTCTTAGTGTGGTACGGGCGCGCATAATCTACCGGAATCTCGCCGTGCCGTCACGGCGCATGACACATTTCGTCATGCAGTGTGACTTTTTGATCGCGTCTCGACTCGCGTTCGTATCGTCTTCGCATCCGCGAGATGACGCGCTCACGGCGCGTCGCACACGTGCGGCAAGCGACGGCTGCGACTCGAATCTTGGGTCCTGATGGCGATCGCCGATGCGTGCGTGCGCGGTGTCGCTCGTGACGTCGACGGTGTGCGGCGTGCCATTCTCAAATCGCTGTGCGAGTCGCGCGCGAACACCGATTTTTCGCAGAATTCTGCGGCTCTCGGCGTTGTCAAGGCGATCGCGGCGGCGTGCGCCGCGTGATCGCAACGCCCGCGCGACGTCAGCGCGCGCGCATCGTCGACGCGGGCTCGTGGCATGCGGCAAGCCGAACGCGCCGCGCATCTCCGCGCGCATCGTGCGACGCGTCGCCGGTGTCACCGCGCGTCGGCGATCGCGGCCGCCGACGGGTTGACAAATTCACCGTTCGACCATCGCGCCGATCGGGCGCCGGATCGCCGCGGGAAGGCCCGGTCGCGGTCGGAATCGTGCGAATCGAAGAATCGATTCGGGGCGACGTCGGCCCAAATGCGGTCGCCGAGGCGGCGACGGTGATCCCAGATTGCCGCTGACGCCATCGCGCGGCCGGGCTATTGGAATAGGGTGCGCCGCGCGACGGCGCGCGCACGATCGAGACGGGGAGCGGCGGAATGAACGGTGCGGAGAGCCTGGTACGGACCCTGGTGGCCGGCGGCGTGAACGTCTGCTTCACCAATCCCGGCACGTCCGAGATGCATTTCGTGACGGCGCTCGATCGCGTCGAGGGCATGCGGTGCGTGCTCGGCCTGTTCGAGGGCGTGGTCACCGGCGCGGCGGACGGCTACGGGCGCATGGCGGACAAACCGGCGTCGACCTTGACCCATCTGGGGCCGGGTCTCGCCAACGGGCTCGCCAATCTGCACAACGCCGGCCGTGCGAGCACGCCGATCGTCAACATCGTCGGCGATCACGCGACCTATCATCGCCGTCACGACGCGCCCTTGACCTCCGACATCGAAGGCGCCGCGCGGCCGTTCTCGGCCTGGGTCAAGACCTCGCCCGAGGCCGCCACGGTGGCGCGCGACGGCGCCGAGGCGATCGCGGTCGCGCGCACGCCGCCGGGGAAGATCGCGACCCTGATCCTGCCGGCCGACACCGCGTGGAACGAGGCCGCAGGCATCGCGTCGGTGCCGTCGGTGCCGGCGCGCGCGCCGGTCGGCAAGGAGGCGGTCGCCAACGCCGTCAAGGTGCTGCGCTCGGGAGAGCCGACCGTGCTTTTGCTGTCGGGCCTCGCGGTGCGCGAGCACGGCCTCAATCTCGCCGGCAAGATCGCGCGCAAGACCGGCGCCAAGCTGCTGTGCCAGACCTCGAACGCGCGCATCCAGCGCGGCGCCGGGCGCGTCGCGATCGATCGCGTGCCCTATCCGGTCGACCAGGCGCTCGCGGTGCTGAAGGACTTCCGTCACCTGATCCTGGTCGGCGCCAAGGCGCCGGTCGCGTTCTTCGCCTACCCCAACAAGCCGAGCGTGCTGACACCCGAGGGCTGCGCCATCCACACCCTGTCGACCCAGGCCGAGGACTCGGTCCACGCGCTCGAGTGGCTGGCCGAGGAGCTCGGCGCGGGCGCCGAGACCGCGCCGGTCGAGCCGCTCAAGAAGCCCGAGCTGCCGAGCGGCGCCATCACGCTCGACAAGCTCGCCGCGGCGATCGGCGCGCTGCTGCCCGAGCAGGCGATCGTGGTCGACGAGTCGATCACTTCGGGCCGCGGCCTGTTCCCCTACACGCGCGGCGCGGCGCCGCACGACTGGCTGCAGAACATGGGCGGCTCGATCGGCATCGGCCTGCCGTTGGCGACCGGCGCCGCGGTCGCCTGCCCCGACCGCAAGGTGGTGTGCCTCGAGAGCGACGGCAGCGGCATGTACACGCTCCAGGCGCTGTGGACCCAGGCGCGCGAGAAGCTCGACGTCACGACCGTGCTGTTCTCCAACCGGGTCTACGGCATCCTCAAGATCGAGCTGGCCAATGTCGGCGCGCAGAACCCCGGCCGCAAGGCGCTCGACATGCTCGAGATCGGCCGCCCCGACCTCGACTGGGTCGGCCTCGCCAAGTCGATGGGTGTCGAGGCGAGCCGCGCGACGACGATCGACGAGTTCGTCGATCAGCTCGCCAGCGGGCTGCGCGCGAAGGGGCCGAACCTGATCGAGGTGGTGCTCTGAGCCGCCGCGGCGGCTAGGGCAGCGTCGGGGTCCGGTGCGCCCAGGGCTGCGCGGCTTCGAACAGGGCGGCGGCGCGCAGCACGCGGGCATCCTCCATCAACGGGCCGACGATCTGCAGGCCGACCGGCAGCCCGTCGCGCGCCCAGCCGCACGGCAGGGTGACGGCGGGGTTGCCTGACAGGTTGAAAGGGTGCGTGTAGGGGTACCAGGCCTTGCGCGGGGTATCGACCGCCCGGCCGCCGATCTCGATCGGCGCGAACAGATCGCCGTCGATCGGTAGCGCAGTGCGCGTGAGGGTCGGCGTCACGATCAGGTCGCAGGTCTCGAACCAGCCCTGGATCTGCCGGTAGATCCGCGTCCGCTCGAACAGCGCCTGCTGCAGATCGGCGGCGCTGTAGCGCGCGCCGTTCTCGATCTGGCGCACCAGGCTCGGCGTCATGCGGTTGCCGTATTGCGGCAGGTACTGCGCGAAGCGGCCGTGCCAGAACGAATGGGTCAGCACGAGCCAGGTCGGCTCGGTCGGGCCGAAATCGTCGGGCACCGGCTCGACGATCGCGCCCAGGGCGGCCAGGCGCGCGACCGCGGCCTCGGTCATGGCCAGCACCTCGGGATCGACCACCTGGTTGCCGAGGGTCGGGCGCCAGGCGATGCGCACGCCCGTGAGGTCGCCCTCGGGCCGCGCCGCCGCGATGAAGTCCGGCATGGTGAGCCCGACCGAATGCGGATCGCTCGGGTGCGGCCCGGCCATCGCGGCGAGCATCAGGGCGGTGTCCATCACGGTGCGCGTGGTCGGCGTGATGAAGGCCTGGTTGCCGAAGCCGTCCGGCGTCTGGTCGTGCGGCACCACGCCCTTCGACTGCTTGAAGCCGACCACGCCGTTGCACGCCGCCGGAATGCGCGTCGAGCCGCCGCCGTCGGTCGCGACCGCGAGCGGCCCCAGCCCGGCGGCGACCGCCACCGCGGCGCCGCCGCTCGAGCCGCCCGAGGTGCGCCCGGCGTCCCAGGCATTGCGCGTGCGCCCGAACAAGGGCGCGTCGGTGAACGGCTTGTGGCCGAACTCCGGCGTCGTCGTCTTGCCGATCAGGATCGCGCCGGCGGCCCTGAGGCGCGCCACCGAGACGGCGTCGGAAGCGGGTACGTTGTGCTCGAACACGTGGGAGCCGAAGGTCGTGCGCACGCCCGCGGTGTTGACCAGGTCCTTGATCGAGACTGGAACGCCGTGAAGCGGCCCCAGCGCCGCGCCGCGCATGACCGCAGCCTCGGCCGCCCGCGCCGCCGCGCGCGCCTGGTCGGCGCACACGGTGATGAAGCAGTTGAGCGCCGGCTGCAGCGCCTCGACGCGCGCCAGGGTCGCGTCGATCAGCTCGACCGGCGACAACGCCTTACGCCGGATCTGCGCCGCCAGCTCGGCGGCCGGCGTGTAGGCGAGCGCGTCGCTCACGCCGGCTGGCGTCCGTTGGCGTAGAGCGCGAGCCCGCCCAGGATGGCGTTGCAGTAAGGCGTGTCGATGCCGAGCTCGCGGCCGAAGCGCGCCACGGTGCCGGCGAGCCAGGGCAGCTCGAGGCGGTTGCCGCGCTCGAGGTCGTGATGCATCGAGGTCGTCATGGTCTCGGGCAGGCCGTCGACGAAGCCGATCTGCTGCTCGGCGAAGTCGGCCTCGAGGCCGACGCCCTTCTTGCGCCCGACCGCGACCGCCTCGCGCATCACGTTGAGGAGCAGCGCGCGGGCGTCGGGATCCTTGCGGATCGGACCGATCTGCATGCGCGTGAGGCTGGTGACCGAGCTCATGCCGACCAGGAACACGAACTTGGTCCAGATCGTCTTGACGATGTCGGCGCTGATCTCGGCCGTGATGCCGGACGCCTGGCACGCCTCGATCAGCGCCTGGGCGCGCGGCGACGGCGTGTTGTCGAGCTCGCCGAACACCAGCCGCTGCATGGTGCCGACATGCGCGATCACGCCCGGCCGCGCGATCGTGGCGCCGATCTGGGCAATCCCGCCCATGACGTGGCGTGCGCCCAGCAACCTCAGGAGCATCGGCTCGGCGTCGACGCCGTTCTGCAGCGAGATCACGCCGGTGCCGGGGCCGAGCATCGGCTTGATGGCCTGCGCGGCCGTCTCGGTGTCCCACAGCTTGACGGACAGCAGCACGATGTCGACCGGTCCGACCGTCGCGGGATCGTCGGTCGCGCGCACCTTGAGGACGAGCGGCGCCACGCCGCTCTCGATCGTGAGGCCGTGCTCGCGCATCGCGGCCAGGTGGGCGCCGCGCGCGATGAACGTCACGTCGTAGCCCTTGGCGGCGAGCCGGCCGCCGAAATAGCCGCCGACCCCGCCGCTGCCCATCATCGCGATCTTCATGGCGTCACTCCGCGGCTTGCCGGCGCGCGCCCTGGATCGCGCGCCACACGCGCTCCGGCGTCGCCGGCATGTCGAGATGGTCGACGCCGAGCGGCCGCAGCGCATCGACGATCGCGCTCATCGCCGCCGGCAGCGCGCCGATCGTGCCGGCCTCGCCGGCGCCCTTGACGCCGAGCGGGTTGGATTTCGCCGGCACCTCGTGGCTGGCGATCGCGATCGACGGCAGGTCGTCGGCGCGCGGCATGCTGTAGTCCATGAACGAGCCCGAGAGCAGCTGGCCGCTCGAAGCCTCGTAGGCGACCTGCTCGAACAGCACCTGGCCGACGCCCTGCGCGACGCCGCCATGGATCTGGCCCTTGACGATCAGCGGATTGACCATCACGCCGACATCGTCGACCACGCTGTAGCACACGATCTCGACGGCGCCGGTGTCGGGATCGACCTCGACCTCGCACACGTGCGTGCCGTTCGGATAGGTCGGTCCCGCCGGGATCACGACGGCGGCCTCGGTCAGGCCGACCTCGAGGTCGCGCGGCAGGCCCGCGATGCGGTAGGACGCCTGGGCGAGCGCCACGATGTCGATCGCCTTGTCGGTGCCCGCGACGGTGAACGCGCCGTCGGCGAACTCGATGTCGGCCTCGGCGGCCTCGAGCAGGTGCGCGGCCAGGCGCTTGCCGCGCGCGACGATCTTCTCGGCGGCGCGCACCAGCGCCGAGCCGCCCGAGCTCATCGAGCGCGAGCCGAACGTGCCCTTGCCGTGGATCACCTGGTCGGTGTCGCCGCACACCAGGCGGATCTTGTCGTAGGGCACGCCCAGCAGGTCGACCATGATCTGGCGGAACGTCGTCTCGTGGCCCTGGCCGTGGTTGTGCGTGCCCATCAGCACGGTGACGCCGCCGGCGGGGTCGAAGCGGATCTCGGCGCCCTCCTCGAGCGGCACGTCGGGCGGTCCGCCGGCGATCTCGATCGGGTTGGCGATGCCGATGCCGCGCAGCTTGCCGCGGCGCCGGGCCTCGGCGCGGCGCGCCTCGAAGCCGCTCCAGCCGCCGAGCTCGAGCGCCATGTCGAGGTTCTTCACGAAATCGCCGCTGTCGTACTTGAAGATGAAGCGCGTGTCGTACGGCATCGCCGACGCCGGGATCAGGTTGCGGCGGCGCAGCTCGGCCGGATCGATGCCGAGGTCGCGCGCCGCCACGTCGATCACGCGCTCGAGCGCGTAGGTCGCCTCGGGGCGGCCGGCGCCGCGATAGGCCGAGGTCGGGTTGGTGTTGCTCACCACGCCGACGACGTGCACGTGGATGTGCGGCGTCGTGTAGACGCCGGCGAGCCCGCCCAGATTGTTGGTCGGGCAGTGGATGCCGCTGATTGCCAGATAGGCGCCGAGATTGGCCGTGACGTTCACCCGCAACGCCAGGAATTTTCCGTCCTTGTCGAGCGCGAGCTCGGCTTTCGACACGTTGTCGCGCGCGTGGTGGTCGGAGGCGAAGCCTTCGCTGCGCTCGGACACCCACTTGACCGGCCGGCCGACGACGCGCGCCGCCCACAGCACCAGCGCCAGCTCGGGGAACGGGCTGCCCTTCATGCCGAAGCCGCCGCCGACGTCGGGCGCCACCACGCGCAGCTGGTGGGTGGGGATCTTGAGGATGCGCTCGGCGAGCTCGCTGCGGATCTGGTGCGGCGACTGCAGCGCGGCGGTCAGGGTGTAGCGCTGGTCGGCCGGGTCCCACGCGCCGAGCGCGCTGCGCGGCTCCATCGGCGCGGCGGTGACGCGCGACACCGTGAAGTCGAAACGCGCGACGTGGGCGGCGCGCGCGAACGCCTCGTCGACGCCCGTCTGGTTGCCCTGGTCGTGCACGAACACGACGTTGCCCGGGATGTCGTCCCACAGCACCGGCGCGCCCGGCTTGGCGGCGTCGGCGGTCGCGGTCACCGACGGCAGGGCCTCGTACTCGACCTCGATCAGCTCGGCGGCGTCCTTGGCCTCGGCGACCGTCTCGGCGACCACGGCGGCGACCGCGTCGCCGACGTGGCGGACGCGCTCGAGCGCCAGCACGCGGTAGGGCGGCACGACGTTGGGCCTGCCGTCCGGGCGCTTGCGCGTGACGCGCGAGGAGAACGTGCCGAAGCCCTCGCGCGCGGCGTCCTCGCCGGTCAGCACCGCAAGCACGCCCGGGGCGGCGCGCGCGGCGCCCGTGTCGATGCGCACGATGCGCGCGTGCGCGTGCGGCGAGCGCAGCACCACGAGCGCTGCCTGGTCCGTTGGGCGAAAGTCGTCGGTGTAGCGCCCGAGCCCGCGCAACAGGCGTAGATCCTCGCTGCGCGGCAACGATTGGCCGATCCCGTTCTCGCGCATCAATTCCCCTCGATCGCCGCGCCCGCCCGCATTATTGCCGTGTCCCGCGCGCTCGTGTCCATCGGTCGACGCGCCCTGATCGCTTGGCCTGCCGACCCTAGCCTGATAGGTTGAGGCACTCAACCCGAGGTGGCATATGCGGATTAAGTTCGCGATCGTGCTGGGCGGGATCCTGCTGTCGGCGGTCGCGCAGGCGGAGGATTTCAAGTGCCCGACACCCGGGCTCGCTTTGAGGTATTCAGACGGCGGTCTGCTGCGCTACGACGGTCGGGACGGATTTTGGTGCATGCGCAGCCGCCTCAACGGCAAGCCGTTTGCGAGCGAGCTCGGGCACGTCGCCTTCTACTATCGTGATCGAGCGAGCGGCAACGAGTTCGACAAGTGGTTGAACGCTGTCGCGGAACTCTGGCCCATCGCGCCGGGCAAGTCGGTCAGCTTCATTTATCAGGACGTCGAGGGTGGCGACAACGCAGGCTCGCAACGGAACAGCTTTATCTATGCGCGTGACGTCTCAGTCGAACCACCCCGCCAAATCACCGTGCCGGCTGGTACGTTCACGGTGTACCCGATCGTCGACATTCTGCGCGGCACGGGCGGCAACTACCACCGGTCCAGCCGCACCTACTATTACGCGCCCGACCTAGGCGCGAACGTGAAGTTCGAATACCGCCTGATCTCCGGCGGGCAGGTCAACCAGCCCAAACCCTGGGAGGTCGTCGAGGTCATCCTGGCGAAGTGACGTCTACTCCGGCTGGATGCCCGTCGCGCGCACCAGCTCGGCGTAGCGCGCGACCTGGTCCTTCAGGAATTCGGCGAACGCCTCGGGCGAGCCGCCGTCGAGCACGTAGCCGCCGCGCGTGATCGCCGCGGCGATGCGCGGCACCGCCAGCGCCTTGACGACCTCGGCGTGCAGCCGCTCGACGATGGCGCGCGGCGTGCCGCGCGGCGCCAGCATGCCGACCCAGGTGCCCTCGTAGACGTAATCCGGCACGCCGGTCTCCGCCATGATCGGCACGTCGGGCAGCTCGGCCCAGCGCTTCGGCCCGGTGAAGGCGAGCGCGCGCAGGCTGCCGGCGCGGATGTGCTCGAGCACGGCGATCGGTGGCATCACGGTCAGCTG
>DATJNS010000236.1:0-12622 GCA_035507915.1 Candidatus Sulfotelmatobacter sp. | reverse complement strand
GCGGTCGCGCCGCGCGAGTCGTAGAGATCGACCAGCACGACGTCGAACTGGCGGCGCGCCTCGGCGACCACGTGCTCGGCGTCGGCCATCACGACCGGACGCTTGACGTGGAAGAAGCGACGCGCCAGGCGGCGCACGATCGGATCGCGCTCGACGACGGTGAGCTTGCAGTCCGGCACATAGGCGGCGAGGTGGCGGCTCATCGCGCCGCCGCCGAGGCCGAGCAGCAGCGCCGTCGTCGGCGCCGGCACCAGGGCGAAGGCGAGCAGCATCAGGCGCTCGTAGCCGAAGGCGAGGCGTTCCGGCCGCAGCCGGTCCATCGCCGATTGCTCGACCAGCATGCCCTTGCGGTCGATCGAGCCCAGCACGCGCACCGGGCGCGTTCGGCGCATCACGTCGACCACGAACAGATGGGCGCCGAAGCCGGGCGCCTTCTCGAAGGCCTGCAGCCGGCAGCCTTCGCCGTAATGATCGATCAATCGTTGGCGCAGCACGGCGGGGCTTATGCCCGAGCCGGGCGCCGCGCACAAGATTTGCCGCGCACGAGACGTCCCGGTCGCGCGCGCGCATGACGACTCGACAAGCCGTGGCGATCGGGCAAGGCTCTTTGCCGCACGTTTCCAGCCGCCCTCCAGGAGGAGACCCACGCCCATGATCGAGAAGGACGTCATCGTCACGACCAAGTACGGCCCGATGCCGAGCTTCGCCGTCTGTCCCGACCAGCCGGGCGCGTTTCCCGGCATCATCTTCTACATGGATGCGCCGGGCATCCGCGAGGAGCTGCGCAACATGTGCCGGCGCATCGCCAAGCACGGCTATTTCTGCCTGCTGCCCGACCTGTTCTACCGCCTGGGCACGATCCGGCTCGACGTCGCGCGGCGCGACGATCACATGATGAACGTGTTCCGCGCGGCGATGAACAGCCTGACCAACGCGATGATCGCCGACGACACCGGCGGCATGATCCAGTGGCTCGACGGCCAGGACAAGGTGAAGCCCGGCCCGATGGGCTGCGTCGGCCACTGCATGAGCGGGCGGCTGATCACCACCGCGGCGGCGCGTTTCCCGAGCCGCATGGCGGCGGCGGGGTCGCTCTACGGCGTCGGCATCGTGACCGACAAGGAGGACTCGCCGCATCTGCTGCTCGACCAGGTCAAGGGCGAGCTCTATTACGGCTTCGCCGAGACCGACCACACCGTGCCGGACAACGTGATCCCCGACCTGAAGGCGGCGATCAAGAAGACCGGCGTCAAGGCCACGGTCGAGGTGTTCAAGGGCACCATGCACGGCTTCGCCTTCGGCGAGCGCGCGGTCTACCACCCGGTCGCCGCCGAGGAGTCCTGGGGCCGCCTGTTCACGCTGTGGGATCGCAATCTGAAGGGCTAGGAGGAAACGCCATGGCAAACATCAAGCGCATCGACATCACCCAGGGTCCGGGGCCGCGCATGAGCCGCTGCGTGGTCCACGGCGACACCGTCTACGTCGCGGGTCTGACCGCCGCCGATCCCAAGCAGGACATCAAGGGCCAGACCAAGCAGATCCTCGATCGCATCGACCACTATCTCGCCGAGGCGGGCACCAACAAGTCGAACCTGCTGCGCGCCAACCTGTGGATCAAGGACATGGCGCTGTTCGCCGACATGAACTCGGTGTGGAACGCCTGGGTCGATCCCGAGAACCCGCCGGCGCGCGCCTGCGTGCGCGCCGATCTGGCGCGTCCGGAGATCCTGGTCGAGATCATGGTGATCGCGGCGAAGTGATGCCCGCAGGGCGTCGTTGCGGGGAGCACAGCGACGAAGCAATCCAGACTGCCTGCTGGATTGCTTCGCGGAGCCTGTCCGCGGGCCGCGCTCTGCGCGGACCCGTGGGCTCGCAATGACGCGAAAGGAACGGAGCGGCTACTCTTCGTCGTCTTCCGCTTCGGGCTTCTCGCGTTTGACCGGCTTGGGCACGCCGCGCGGGTGCAGGAGCTCGAGCACCTCCTTGGTCAGCGCGTCGACCTCCTCGGCGGCGGTGAGCGCGGCGTAGCCCATGTCGTGCACCAGCACGCCCTCGCCGGCGGCTTCGCGATAGGCCGTGCGGTAGCCGAGACTGGCGTCCATCAGGGGCACGTCGGCGTCGCCGAGCGCCGCGAGCATGGTCTCGGCGATGTTGGTGCGCGGGCAGGCGGTCGCCAGCAGCCGCGCGCGCAGCCGGCGGTTCTGCGCCTGGGTGTTCTCGACCAGCTCCAGGGTCGCCTTGGTCGACTCGAAGTCGAGCGGCGCCGGCTGCACCGGGATGATCACCAGATGCGAGATCGACAAGGCCGAGCGCGTGCCCTTGCTGTCGACCACCGGTGGGCTGTCGACCACGATGTAGTCGTACTGGTCGCTGAATTTCTGGATGTACTTGTGGACGCGGTCGCCGGTCTTGGACAGTCCGGCGATCGTCACCGACATCTCGCGGCCCTCGGGCGCGGCGCTCACGTAGTGGGAGGCCGATCCCTGGGGGTCGATGTCGGCGAGCAACACCTCATAGCCGCGGCGACCGAGAGTGCCGGCCAGGTTGACGGCGACCGTGGTCTTGCCCGAGCCGCCCTTCTGGTTCGTGACCGTGATGACTTTGGCGGCCATGACCGTCCGTCCATGCTGGTTTGGCGCGCAAATACAGCATAAATGCGAATCGGCGGCGCGGCTACTGGATTGGACGGCGGTCCCGACCGGGGGCCCCGGCGGGGCCGGGCGGGGCTAGCCGGCGGCGGCGAGCGCCGCGGCGACCGCGCCCAGATAGTCGAGCGCGGCATGGGCGGTCGGCATCAGCGCGTGCAGCGCGCCGACGACCGACGGTTGGCCGGTCAATCCGCCGAACACGTAGAGCGCCGGCACGGCGAGGCCGATCAAGACCGGCGCGGACGGCGTTTGCGGTTCGGTCGAGGTGTCGGTCCGTTTCATCGCACCCTCCCGCGTGGCTCTGCAGGCTCGAACGCGGTCAGGGTGCCAGGCCGACGGCGCGTGAGCAGTGATCGCGATCACGCCATCGGCTACGCGGTTCGGCAGGCCTCGGCTTGATCTTCTGCGGCCTCACCTTCGCGTGGCTGGCGGCGGCTGGCCGCCGAGCACCGCTGAGCCCGCGCGCGCCCGCCGTGAGGCGGGCTCACGCCAGCCGTCGGAATTTCTCGATGGTGCCGCCGGCGCGGCGCGGCCTAGGCTCGCCGTCATGGCGACCGATACCCCCGCCGCGCCGCGCGCGCCGATCGGCCTCGGCGCGATCCTCGGCCTGTCGCTCGCCGTCGTCGTCGCGCTCGGCTTCGCGCGCTTCGCCTACGCGCTGCTGCTGCCGGCGATGCGCGCCGATCTCGGCTGGTCCTACGCGGCAGCGGGCGCGCTCAACACCGCCAACGCCGCCGGCCACTTGGTCGGCGCGCTGATCGCGGCGAGCGTCGCCGCGCGCGCCGGCGCGCACCGGACCTTCGTCGGCGGCCTGGTCGTGACCAGCCTGGCGCTGCTGGCGTGCGGCGCGACCGACGACTTCGTCGTGCTGCTGGCCCTGCGCGCGCTCGCCGGGGTCGCGGGCGCGCTCAGCTTCGTGATCGGGGCGGTGCTGGCGTCGCAGGCCGGCGCCGGCGCGTCGCGCCACCGCCAGGCCCTGTTCATCGCGGTCTATTTCGGCGGTGGCGGCAGCGGCACCGCGGCCTCGGGCGTGCTGGTGCCGGCGCTCCTGGCGCTGGGCGGCTGGCGCGCCGGCTGGATCGGCCTCGGCGTGCTCGCCTGCCTGTCGGTGCCGTTCGCCTGGCGCGCGGCGCGCCGAATCGCCGCCGCCCCGGCCGCGCCGCGGGCGCGCGGCGCGCCACGCGGCGTGTCGCTGCGCGCGACCTTCGTCGTCTACCTGCTGTTCGGCGCCGGCTACATCGCCTACATGACCTTCATCATCGCCTTCCTGCGCGGCAGGGCGACCGACGGCGCGACGGTCGCCTGGTTCTGGGTCGCGCTCGGCCTCGCCTCGCTGGGCGCCGGCTTCCTGTGGGGCCGCGCCTTCGCGCGCCTGCCGGGCGGTTGGCCGCAGGCGGCCGTCCTGATCCTGAACGCGCTGGGCGCAGCGCTGCCGCTGGTCGGCACGTCGCTGCCGCTGCTGTTCGCCTCCGCGCTGACGTTCGGCGCGTCCGTGATGGCGATGCCGAGCGCGGTCGCCGCGTTCGTGCGCAAGAGCCAGCCCGAGGCGGCGTGGACGGTGCTGATCGGGCGGCTCACCGTCGTGTTCGGGCTCGGCCAGTGCCTGGGTCCGCTCGCCTCCGGCTACCTGTCCGACGGCCCGCTCGGCATCCGCGGCGGCCTCTTGTTGTCGGCGGCCGTGCTCCTGGTCGCCGCGCTGGTCGCCGTCTTCCAGCCGGAGCCGCATGAGCGGCCGGCCGCGATGGCGGCTCAGCGGTCGTAGCGCACGCGCAGCGCGACGAACCAGGCAAAGCGTTGGTCGAGCGGCACGCCGTCCGGCCCGACCAGGCGCCCGTCCGGCGTGATCGCGACGCGCTTCATCGTCACGGCGTCGGCGACGTTGCCGCCGATCGCCTCGAGCGCGTCGGCATCGCGCGCGACCACGATGTCGCAATGGCTCGGGAACAGCCCGGCCGGCAGATCCTCGAAGCGGATGCCGCGTGCGCGCGCGCGTCCATAGCAGATCAGGTCGCCCGGCACCGGGGCGTAATCGGTCAGGCGCTCGGCTTCGAGCACGGGATTGCCGGTCCGCGCGGCATCGATGTAGTGCGCGTGCGCGGCGGCGTAGGGAAAGCGTGCGCCGGCGCCGGCGATGCGCATGACGTAGGAGATGAACGCCGCCGACCACGCGAAGCGCCCGTCCTCGTCGGGCGGGAACACGCGACCCTGGGCGTCGTGCTTGCCGGTCCAGGCGCGCTCCGGGTCGCCGGCGTCGAGCCCGAGCCACCAATATTCGCCGACGCGCTGCCACAGCCCCTCGGCGCGCTCCAGCTTCTGGTTTGGCTCGAGCGCAGCGTCGCTCGCCGTGTCGTCGCTGGCGCTATCGGGCAGCACCGGCGAGCCGAACAGGCGCCACTCCCGCAGCGCGATGGCGATCGCGGCGTCGCGCGAGAACGGCTCGTAGGGCACCTTCGCGAAATCCGGCACGAAGGCATCCTTGGGCGGCGCGGGCGGCGTGCACGCGGCCAGCAGCGCGGCGAACGCCGCGAACGGGACGATCAGCCGGTGTAGGCGCGTCGTCCGTGGTCGCGCAGCCACAGGCGTACCAGGTGGCGCCGGCGCTCGGGCTCGGGATGATCCTCGAAGGCGGTGCGGCTGTGGCCGATCGCCCGGTTGTTGACGAACTGCAGCTCGCCCGGCGCCATCTCGAACTCGACGGTGAGATCGGGGTCGTCGAACATCTCGCCCAGCGCCGCGATCGCCGCCGCGCCGGCGGCATCGATCGGCTCGCCCTTGAGCACGTAGCCGCCGTGGATTTGATGCGAGCTGAAGCGCGTGCGCAAGACGCCGTCGTAATCGTAGACCGGCGCGGCGAAGATCGGCGCCTCGCCCGGGAAGAACTCGCGCTGGCGATCGAACCAGAACGGCTGGTAGAGCCGCGACAGCAGCGCGCGATGGCGCTCGCGCATCAGGTTGTGCGCGGTCAGGAAGCTCATCACCCGGCTGCGGCCGCCGCTGCGCGCCGCCCGCACGCACAACAGCGCCACGTGGTCGGGCGGCATGCGGTTGTAGGAATTGTCGTTGTGCGGCTTGAGCTCGATGTTGGTCTTGTCCGGCCGCACGCCCGAGCCCGGCAAGGCCTGCGCGCCGGTGTCGTGCACGTCGTAGATCATCGTGCCGTCGAGCTTTTGCGCCACCGGGCGCGCCACCAGCGACGCGAGCAGCCAGTACATCGCCTTGGCGGCGTCGAGCGACAGCGCCTCGATCGGCAGGCGGTCGACCACCGCGAAGCGCACGCCGTCGTCGAGCGCCGTGCGCACCCGCGTCATCGCGGCGCGGCACTGCGGCAGATCGAACTCCGCCGGATCGAGCAGGATGGTGGGCAGCGGATGGCGCTCGACGAGCTCGGCGGCGCGCCGGATCTCGTCCAGGCACGCGGGCGACAGGACGACGCGGTAGTCCTCGGTGCGCACGTCGGCGCGGCGCCAGCCGCCGGGCGCGGGGATCGGCGCATCCAGGATGCCGTCGGATAGCGTCGCGGTGGTCGTCATGCCCATCCCCAACCCGTCAGGTGTCGGGATTATCGTCCCCGCCGCGTGCGAGCACAATCGGCGCCCGCCTCAGGGCGGATCCCAGCCGATCGCTTGGCTGAGGAAGCGGTAGCCGAGCGCCGTGAAGGCGGCGCGCTCGCCGTTGTCCTTGCCGTAGCCGTGGCCGCCCGCCGCCGGCTCGTAGAAATAGGCCTGGTAGCCCATCGCCTGCAGCTTGGCCGCCATCTTGCGCGCATGCCCGGGATGCACGCGGTCGTCGCGCCGGCTGGTCGCCAAGAGGATCGGCGGATAGCGCTTGCCGGGCGCGGCGACGTGATAGGCCGACATCGGGCCGAGGAACGCCCAATCCTCCGGCAACGCGGGGTCGCCGTACTCGGCGATCCAGCTCGCGCCCGCCAGCAGCTTCGGGTAGCGCCGCATGTCGATCAGCGGGATGGTGCAGAACAGCGCGCCGAAGCGCTCGGGATAGCGCGTCAGCATGTTGGTGATCAGGATGCCGCCGTTCGAGCCGCCCTCGGCGGCGATGCGATCGGGCCGCGTGACGCCGCGGCGCACCAGGTCGGCGGCGACCGCCGCGAAATCGTCGTGCGACAGGCGCTTGCCGGCGCGCCGCCCGGCCTCGTGCCAGCGCGTGCCGAACTCGCCGCCGCCGCGCAGGCAGGCGACCACGCCGGTGCCGCCGCGCTCGAGCCACAGCTTGCCGAGCGCCGAGTCGTAATAGGCCAGCGTCGGGATCGCGAAGCCGCCGTAGCCGTAGAGATGCACCGGCGCGTCGCCGGGGGTCGCGGCCGGGCCGATCTGCACATAGGGGATCGACGTGCCGTCGCTCGACACCGCCTCGTGGCGCGTCACGCTGAGGCCGGCCGGATCGAACGTGCGCGGCGCGCGCTTGAGGAGCTGCGGCGCGCCGCCCTGCGGCACCAGGAGCAGCGCGGGCGGCGTCAGCGGGTCCTGGGTGTTCAGCAGGAGCTCGCCGGTGGTCTCCTCCTCCTGGATGTCGAGCGCCGAGACGTGCGCGACGCCGATCTCGGGAACGCCGGGCAGGCGCGTGCGCGTCCAGCCCGCGGCGCCCGGCGTGTGGATCTCGAAGACCGGCTTGAGGTCGTCGAGGATCGACAGCACCAGCCCGTCGCCGCACCAGAAGAACGCCTGCAGCGCACGGCGCTCGCCGGGCTCGAACAGGCGCGCGAACCGGCGGTCGCCGGCGAGGAACCGGTCGAACGCAATGCCCAGCACGGTGTCGGGCGCGTGGGTCTCGCCGGCGACCGTCCACGCGGTGCGCGGCTTGACCGCGAGCCAGCCGCGATGCCAGTGCACCCAGGCGTCGGTCGGCAGATCGAGCTTGCGCTTGGCCCCGCCGACATCGCCGAGCCAGACGATGGTGTCGAAGAAGCCGGGATGCTCGACGAACACGATGCGGCCGTCGCCGGCGCGGTGGTCGTCGACCGATCCATCGGCGCTCATGAAGTCCTCGCGCGTCTCGAAGATCACCGGCGCGGCGAGCGGATCGGTGCCGCGCCGCCACAGGCGGACCGTGCGGCTGTAGCCCGCGCGCGTCGCCATGCCGGGACCGAGCGCCGACGACAGCAGCAGGGTGTCGCGATCGAGCCAGTCGATGCCGCTCTTGGCCTCGGGCGCCGCGAAGCCGCCGGCCACGAAGCCGCGCGTCGCGAGGTCGAACTCGCGCAGCACCACGGCGTCGCCGCCGCCGCGCGACAGCCGCAACACGGCGCGGTCGTGGCTCACCGGCAGGCTCGACGCGCCGCCCCAGATCCAGTCCTCGCCCTCGCGCACCGCCAGCGCGTCGAGGTCGAGCAGCACGTCCCACGCCGGCGTCGCGCTGCGGAAACTGTCGAGCGTCGTGGTGCGCCACAGGCCGCGCGGATGCTCGGCATCCTTCCAGAAGTTGAACAGACGCGCGCCGCGCCGGCCGACGTAAGGGATGTTGTCGGGCCGGTCGTAGATCGTGCGCAGCGTGTCGCGGTCGGCGCCGAAGCGCGCGTCGCCGAAGCGCGCCAAGGTCGCCGCGTTCTGGCGCTCGACCCAGGCGAGCGCAGCCGGATCGTCGACGTCCTCGAGCCAGAGATGCGGGTCGTCGTCGGGCGCGTCGAGCGTCGGGCGCGGATCGAGTGTGCTCATGGATGAACAACGCCCCTGCTAGCATGTCGTCGCGCGCGCTGTCGACCGCGGCGCGTCCGCAATTGGCAGTTCGTGGCCGGCCGAGAGCCGGCTACCATGCGCCCGCCAAATGGGCGGGGAGGAACGCGGATGCGACGACGCTGGAACGCGGCTGTGGCGGGATTGTGCCTGCTCGCGCTGGGGGCGAGCCCGGCGATGGCCCTCACCAAGGTCACGTCGGCGCTGGGTGGCGACGGCCTCCTGTTCGCCATGCAGCACCTGACCGTCGGCGGCGGCTTCTTCAAGGCCGAGGGGCTCGACGTCGAGTCGGTCGATGTCGGCTCCGGTCCGCGCCAAGCCGCGGCGCTGATGGGCGGCAGCTCGGAGTTCACCCTGCTGGGCTTCATCCACGTGCTGAAGTCGATCGCGCAGGGCGGCAGCCTGGTCGCGCTGGCGCCGGGCCTCAACCTGCTCGACATCCAGCTCGTGCTGTCGAACGAAGCGATGCAGAAGACCGGCATCGTGCCCGTCATGCCGATCGACGAGAAGGTCAACCGTCTGAAGGGCCTCAAGCTCGCGATCACGTCGCCGGGAAGCACGACCGACACCTGGCTGCGCAGCCTCTTGAAGGCGCGCGGCCACGATCCGGACAGCTTCGTCACCATCCAGCCGCTCGCCGGCGGCAACCCGATGCTGGCCGCGCTCGCCAAGAAGGCGACCGACGGCTTCGTGTGGGGGCCGCCGCAGAGCCACATGGCGGTCGCGCAAGGCATCGGCCAGATGGCGGTCGATCCCTTCACCGAAACCGTTCCCGAGATCGTCGGCGTGCCCTACGTGGTCGTCATCACGAGCCGCGACACCTTGAAGAACAAACCCGAGATCCTGCGCGCGGCGGTGCGCGCCTACACCAAGGCGATGAAATTCGCCCAGGAGCATCCCGACGCGGCACGCGACATCGTGCGCAAGGATTTCCCGGAGATCGACGACAAGATCTTCGAGGCCTCGTGGGCGAACTATCGCAAGGCGCTGCCGACCTCGCCGATGATCTCGCGCGCGACGTTCGAGAAGACGCAGGCCTGGCTCAACATCACGCAGCCGAAGCCGATCAACATTCCCTACGAGACCGCCTTCTACGACGCGTTCGCCAAGGAAGCGGCCGCAGACATCCTGGGCAAGTGACCGAGGCGGCCATCTCGTCGCACGACGGCGCGCCGCGCGCGGCCGACTCGGGCCGCGCGGTGCTGGTCGGCCAGATCGCCGTCGGCGTCGGCCTGCTGGGCGCCTGGGAGCTCGCCGGTCGCGCCTTCGGTCACGACTGGACCAGCCTGCCCAGCCTGATCGCGGTGCGGCTGGCGGCTTGGGCGCTCGGCGATCTCGCCGGGCACGTGCTCGTCACGGTGACCGAGGTCGCCGTGGGGTTGGCGCTGGGCGGCAGCGCCGGCGTGGTCGCCGGGCTCGCGCTCGGACGCTTGCCGGTGATCGCGACCGTGCTGCGGCCGATCATCGTGGCGCTCTACAGCGTGCCGCTGATCACGATGGCGCCGCTCCTGATCCTGTGGTTCGGACTCGACCTCGAGCCGAAGATCGTGCTGGTCACGGTCGTCGTGTTCTTCCTGGTGTTCTTCAACACCTTCGCCGGCGTCGGCACGATCGACCGCGATCTGATCGCGTCCTTCCAGCTGCTCGGCTGCACCCGGCGCGAGGAGTTCCTGAAGATCGTCGCGCCGGCCTCGCTCGCCTGGATCATGGCGGGCGTCAAGATCGCGCTGCCCTACGCGCTGGCCGCCGCGACGACCGGCGAGCTGCTGGCGTCGCGCCGCGGCCTGGGCGCGCTGCTCGCGCATGCGGCGCAGCAGTTCGACATGACCGGCGTCTATGCGGCGCTGGTCGTCCTGATGGCGATCGGCATCCTGGTCAGCGAGGCGGCGGCGTGGATCGAGCGCCGGATGCTGCGGTGGCGCCATGCCGCCGGGTGACGGCGCGACCCCGAAGATCGACTTTCGCCGCGCCGCGAAGACCTTTGCCGTGCGCGGCCAGCATGTCGCGGCGCTGGCGCCGATCGACCTTGCGGTGCGCACCGAGGAATTCGTCGCGCTGGTCGGGCCGAGCGGCTGCGGCAAGTCGACCGCCCTCAATTTGATCGCCGGATTGTTGCGGCCGAGCGAGGGGCAGGTGCTGTACGACGGCGCGCCGGTCGACGGCCTCAACCGGCGCGTCGGCTACATGACCCAGAAGGACACCTTGCTGCCGTGGCGCACGGCGGCGGCCAACATCGGCGTCGCGCTCGAGCTCGCATGCCGCGCGACGTCGCGTCGCGAGGTCGCCGAGCGGGTCGCCCAGATGATCGACCTGGTCGGGCTGCGCGGCTTCGAGCACCACTATCCGGGCGAGCTGTCGGGCGGCATGCGCAAGCGCGTCGCGCTTGCCCGCACCCTGATCTACGAGCCCGAGTGCCTGTTGATGGACGAGCCCTTCGGCGCGCTCGACGCCCAGCTCAAGCTCCTGATGCAGGACCAGCTCCAGCAGCTGACGCGGCAGCGTCGCATGACCGTCGTGTTCGTGACCCACGATCTGGGTGAGGCGATCGCGCTGGCCGATCGCGTGCTGGTGTTCAGCGCACGCCCCGGGCGCATCCGGGCGGTGCGCGACGTTGCGCTGCCGCGCCCGCGCGACGTCTTCAAGATGCGCTTCACCGACGCGTTCGGCCGGCTCCATGAGGCGTTGTGGAACGAGCTCAAGGACGAGGTCGCCAAGGGGGTCGACGTATGAGCACGCTCGCCGCGATCGACGACGACGCCGCGCCGCGGCCCGTGCTGGTCCGCCTGGTGCTGACCGTCCCCGGTCTCGCGCTCACCCGATGCGCGATCGTCGGCGCCGTGCTGGTGGCCTGGGAGCTCGCGTCCGGCCCGCTGCTGCCCAAGTTCTGGCTGTCGAGCCCGTCGGCGATCGCCGCGCTGCTCCTGCAATGGATCGTCGACGGCTCGCTGTGGCGCCATCTCGAGGGGACCTTGCTCGCGATGCTGCTGGGCTATGCGATCGGCAGCGCGGCCGGCGTCGCCGGCGGCCTCGCGCTCGGCTTCATGCCGTTCGTCCAGCGCGTGCTGACGCCGTATCTCGCCGGACTCTACGCCTTGCCCAAGATCGCGCTGGCGCCGCTCTTCATCCTGCTGTTCGGCATCGACATCGAGTCCAAGGTCGCGCTGGTCGCCATCACGGTGTTCTTCATGCTGCTCTACAGCACGCTCGACGGCGTGCGCGACGTCGACCGCGACCTGGTGCGCGCGCTCGAGCTGATGGGCGCGTCGCGCCGCGAGATCGGTCTCAAGCTCCTGGTCCCCGCGACCTTGCCGTGGATCTTCACCGGCATGCGCATCTCGGTGCGTTACGCGCTGACCGCGACGATCCTCGGCGAGATGATCGGCGCCAACCGCGGCGTCGGCTTCCTGATCGAGGCCAACGCTGGCCAGTACGACGCCACCGGCGTGTTCGCCGCGGTGTTCGTCCTGGTCGTCTGTTGCGTCGGCCTGACCGAGCTGCTCACCCGCGCCGAGACCTCGAGCCGCGCCGGCCGGATTTAGCAATCGGCGCCCCCCCTCCCCGATCCGCCCTCGAGGGGAAGGGGGGTGATGCACAAGACGCGATCACTTATATTCATCCCATGAAAAAGCCCAAGGATCGGCGGCCGCCGGTGGCGGTCGGGCATGTCCATCTCGACGCGACCGACGTCGCCGCGACGGCGCGCTGGCTCGAGGCGGTCGGCATGCGGCCGATCTTCGCGGCGGACGACTTCGCCGTGCTGGAGCTGCGCGGCGGCACGCACTTGGTGGTCAGGGAAACCAAGCGGCGGCCGCGCAAGGGCACCGAGGCGCCGTTCGACCTGATGGTCGACGACGTCACGGCGACGCGGCGCGCCTACGCGGCGCGCGGCTTCAAGCCGTCGCGCATCCGCAAGGGCCGCATCCACGACACGTTCGACGTCGTCGGACCCGACGGTTACGTGTTCGCGGTGACGTCGTCGCACGCCGGGCGACGCCCGGTTTAGATCAGCCCGGGCCAGCGCGGTCGGCGAGCGCCACCGCCTCGGTGGTGACGAAGTATTTCGCCAGCATGGCGGGCGTCTCCCACGCCGGCAGGCTGTCCGGCCGTTCGACATAGCCGAGGAAGCGCCGCGCGAGCTGGGCGAAATTGGCCTCGTGGCCGACCCGGTGGCGATCGGGGATCACGACCTCCCACGCGGCGCCGTGCCGCGCCAGCGCGACACCGGGATAAGCCGCCTGCAACGCCGCGATCCGGCGCTCGAGCGCGGCGGCGATGTCGGCGTCCGGC
>DATJNS010000235.1:0-3033 GCA_035507915.1 Candidatus Sulfotelmatobacter sp. | reverse complement strand
CTGATCCAATCTCGAGTGACGCGAGCCACGAGCGCAATGCGTCGACCATGATCAACGTGCGCTTACCCGCCTTCACCTTCCGCGGTCCGCGTCCGGCTTGCCACTCCGCGTAGATGAAGGCGCGACTGAGCCCGCTGGCCTCTGCCGCCTGGCTGATGGAGTACGCGAGCTTCGGGAGCTCGCCACCAACCGGCACGTCGCTTCAAAAGGTATGGCATACCCATGATGGCTCCCGCGTGTAGCACAGGCGTGCCACACGCGCGGGGAAGCCATCCGGAAAAAGCTTAGGAATCAAAGGCCTGCGGGACCGTGGCGTCCCCACGGGGATTCGAACCCCGGTTTGCGCCGTGAGAGGGCGCCGTCCTGGGCCTCTAGACGATGGGGACGAGGCCGACGGGGCAGGTCTTAGCCTCCGCGCCCGGCGAGATCAAGTCTAGATCAGATCAGTGCGCCCCGCGCACCACGCCGACGTCAGGGGTGGGCGCCGGCATGATGCGCAGCGCGCGCGACCAGCGCCGCGACGTCGGCCGGATCGGTGCACCAGGACGTCACCAGCCGCACCACGCCGCCGTCCGGACCGGCCGGCGGCGCGCCCCAGCCGTGGAACAGGAAGCCGTCGGCCGCGAGCCCGGCGCGCACCGGCTCGGGCAGGCGCACGAACAGCTCGTTGGCCTCGACCGGATGGACCAGGGTCACGCCGCGATTGGCAAGCCGCGCGAGCCCCTCGGCCGCGCGCGCCGCCATCGCGTTGGCGTGGCGCGCGTTGCGCAGCCACAGATCGTCGGCGAGATAGGCCTCGAGCTGGGCCGACAGGAAGCGCAGCTTGGAGAACAGATGGCCGGCGCGCTTGCGCCGGTAGCCGATGGTCTCGGCGAGCGCCGGATCGAACACGACGATGGCCTCGGCGGCGAGCGCGCCGTTCTTGGTCGCGCCGAACGACAGCACGTCGACGCCGGCGCGCCAGGTCGCCTCGGCCGCGCTGCAGCCGAGCGCGACCAGCGCATTGGCGAAGCGCGCGCCGTCGACGTGCAGCGCGGCGCCGTGCGCGTGCGCGACGCGCGCCAGCGCCGCGAGCTCGTCCGGCGCGTAGACGGCGCCCGCCTCGGTCGCCTGGCTGACGCTGACCGCGGCCGGCTGGGCGTGATGCACGACGCCGGCGCCGGCCGAGGCCAATGCCGCGTCGAGCGCGCCGGGGGCGAGCTTGGCGTGCTCGCCGTCGAGCAGCGCGAGCTTGGCGCCGCCGGTGTAGAACTCGGGCGCGCCGCACTCGTCGCAGGCGATGTGCGCCGACCGATGGCAGAAGACGACGCCCCACGGCGGCGTGCAGGCGGCGAGCGCCAGCGCGTTGGCCGCGGTGCCGGTGGCGACCGGGAACACCGCGACGTCGCGCTCGAACAGGCGGCGGAACGCGGCCTCGACGCGCTCGGTGCACGGATCCGCGCCGTAGGACGCCACGGCGTCCGCGTTCGCGGCGGCGAGCGCAGCGATGATCTCGGGCGACGCGCCGGTGACGTTGTCGCTGTTGAAGTTCACGGTCTTGGTCATGGGCCGGTTCGACGCGGTGCGCTCACGGATGCACCAGCTCGAGCGTGCCGACCTTCCGGCCGTGCGCCAGATCGACCACGATCAGGCGCTCCTGCGCGTCGGGCAGCGCGACGCGCAGCACCAGCCGCTCGCCGGTCGCCGCCATGTCGACGACCCGCGCCCCGGCGGGCAGCTCCAGCCGGCCGTCGGCGAAGCGCGGACGCGACAGATCGAGCCGGGTGGCGAGGCCCCAGACGATCGCCGCGACGCCGGCCACGATCAGCACGCCCATCACCACGACGAGGACCTTGAGCGCCGCCATGGGGCTCCTTCACTGTGGCGCCCGACATGCCGGACGACGCGCCCCCCGGGCAAGACACCACGCAGATCATCATATCGCTGCCGACCGACACAAGGGCCGAGCGGCTCGATCGCGCCCTGGCGCGCCAGTTGCCCGAGCTGTCGCGCACGCGCCTCAAGGCGCTGATCGAAGCCGGCCAGGTGTCGCGCGACGGCGCGCCGGTGCGCGAACCGTCGACGCGCGTCAATGGTGGCCAAACTTTTGCCATCATTGTTCCCAATCCTCAGCCCGCGTCGCCCGCGGCGCAGCCGATTGCACTTACTATTCTTTACGAAGACCAAGATCTGATCGTGATAGACAAGCCGGCGGGATTGGTGGTGCACCCTGCTCCCGGCAATCTGGATTTGACGCTCGTGAATGCATTACTTGCGCATTGCGGAGAATCCTTGACCGGCATCGGCGGCGTGCTGCGTCCCGGCATCGTGCATCGGCTCGACAAGGACACCTCGGGCGTGTTGGTCGCCGCCAAGTCGGCGCGCGCGCATGCCGGGCTGAGCGAACAGTTCGCGCGCCGCACGGTGGCGCGCAGCTATCTGGCCGCGGTGTGGGGCTGTCCGAACCCGGCCGCCGGCACGATCGACGCGCCGATCGGGCGCAGCCCGACCAACCGCAAGAAGATGGCCGTGGTGGTGCGCGGCGGCAAAGCCGCGGTGACGCGCTATCGCACGCTGCGGCGCTACGGCGACGGCGCTGCCGCTTTGCTCGAGTGCCGGTTGGCGACCGGGCGGACCCACCAGATCCGGGTCCACCTGGCGCATATCGGCCATGCGTTGATCGGCGATGCGGTCTATGGCCGCACGCGGCGGCGCGACCCGCGGATCGTTCCCGCGGCCGCGCAGCTCGGCCGCCAGGCCTTGCACGCCAATAGCTTAGGCTTCGTCCATCCGATCTCGGGGGCGTCGCTGCAGTTCACCAGCGAACCGCCGGAGGATCTCCGGGCGTTACTGGCTAGTTTAGAAACGTTGTAGGTGGACCTATTCCGGACCGATCAAGTCTGGTATGGTCGGGGTAACTTGAGGGCTGCGGGAATAACCCACCGGCGCCCGGCGTATTCAAGGTCGTGTCCCGGGGCGTAACCCGGGCGACACGGCCGGAGAAGGGATTGAGATGGCTGCCACGACGCTGCCGATCATTGGCTCAGAAGGGAA
>DATJNS010000234.1:0-13925 GCA_035507915.1 Candidatus Sulfotelmatobacter sp. | reverse complement strand
CGAACGCGAAGCGCTTGGTCGTCCGCGCGCCCGTCTGTGCCAGTGCCGTCATGTCGCCCTCCACCCGTTCGGTGTGTGAGAGACGGTAGAGAGGCCGCCGGCGCGGGATCAGTTAGGACTTGTACCTACGCTGCCAGGAGTTTGCCGGCGCTGCGTGACAATCACGTGAAGCCTGGCGGCGCGCACGTACGTAGATTCCCGTACGGCGAGGATTGATCTGGATCAATGGACCGACACCGAGCCGTCACGAAGGTATGGCGGTGTCCGAGCTCGCCCACATCGTCGCGATCGCCGAGCACGCGCTCGATCATTACGGCCCGACGGCGGCGGCGATCATGGAGGCGCGCGCGCGCGAGCATTCTCGCCACGGCGAGCTCGAAGGCGCCACCCTGTGGCGCCACGTCGGCTGGGCGGTCCGCGAGCTGCAGCGGCTTCGCCGGTCGCGGTAGGCCAGGATCACCAACAAGGACCGTCATGCCCGCGCAAGCGGGCATCCAGGGGCCCCGCGCACCGACATCGCGCACGCGACTCCTGGATCCCCGCTGTCGCGGGGATGACGAGAAGAGTGGCGAACTGAGCTGCCGCGCCGTCGCGCCATCGGTTGCGACGGAATGACTCGACCCCTCGGCGCGCCCGTGCAAGGGTGCGGCATCGGCGATCACGACCGACCGGGGCAATCGCCGGCTGAGAGAGATGCCGACCTCGCGGATCGAGAGGCGCATCCGCTCCCGCTCTCCGACACGGAGAGGCGGCCATCATGGGCAAGGACATCATCGAGGACCCCATCATCGTCCAGATGAACATCGAGAATTATCGCGCGCTGTTGAGACAGGATTTGACTCCCGAACGGCGTTCGAGCGTCGAGAGGATGCTGGCCGAGGCCAACGCCGCCTTCGCGCGGGCAACCGCCGCCAGAACCCCACGATAGCGCCATCGCGGAGCTCGACCGGTCCCGCATTGACGGACGCCGGATGCGGATGGTCACATGCGCGCGCATCTCGCGCGTCCCTCGCGACGAAGGTATCCATGCGGCGCGGTCCGGTCGTCGGCATCTACACGCTGCTCCTCGCCGGCAATCTCGCGGCCTGGGGCTGGGCGCTGCTCGCCTTTCGCGACAATCCCGTGCTGCTCGGGACGGCGCTGCTCGCCTATGGTTTCGGATTGCGCCACGCCGTCGACGCCGATCACATCGCCGCGATCGACAACGTCACGCGCAAGCTGATGCAGGAAGGGCGCCGTCCCGTCGCGGTCGGCTTCTTCTTCTCGCTCGGCCACTCCTCGGTCGTCATCATCGCGTCGGCCGCGCTCGCGGTCGCTGCGAGCGCGATGCAAGCGAGGATCGAGCTGCTGAAGGACGTCGGCGGCGTGATCGGCACGTCGGTCTCGGCCTTCTTCCTGTTCGCCATCGCGATTCTCAACCTGATCGTCTTCCGCGGCGTCTATCGCGCCTTCCGGCGCGTGCGCGCCGGCGGCGCCTACGTCGAAGAGGATCTCGACATCCTGCTCGCCCACGGCGGCGTCCTGACGCGCCTGCTGCGGCCCCTGTTCAGGCTGATCCGCCATTCGTGGATGATGTTCCCGCTCGGCTTCCTGTTCGGCATCGGCTTCGACACCGCGACCGAGATCGGCCTGCTCGGCATCTCGGCGAGCGAGGCGGCCAAAGGCCTGCCGATCTGGTCGATCCTCGTCTTCCCGGCCCTGTTCACCGCGGGCATGTCGCTGGTCGACACGACCGACGGCATCCTGATGCTCGGCGCCTACGGCTGGGCATTCGTGAAGCCGATCCGCAAGCTCTACTACAACATGACCATCACGCTGGTGTCGGTGGCGGTGGCGCTGCTGGTCGGCGCCATCGAGCTGCTCGGTCTGGTCGGCGAGCGGCTGTCGCTCGGCGGTCCGCTGCGCGCGGCGATCGACCGTCTCGACGACGGCTTCGACTCGCTCGGCTACGTCATCATCGGCATCTTCGTGACGAGCTGGATCGTCTCCACGCTGCTCTACAAGCTGAAGCGCTACGACGAGCTGGAGCCCGAGATCGTTCCGGCGGCCCGCAGCGACGACGGATGACGGACGACGGGCGCGCCGTCGCGCGTTCGTCATCGTCATGCCGGATACTGGCCGCGACGCGTCGCCCGTCACCGTCGCCCGTGGCCTGCGGCTTGCACGCGCGCCTGCCGTGGGCGCCTGCCGGTTTCTCCAGCTTTGGTGAGGTCGCTGCATGATCGTGCTCAAGGATCTGCTGAACGGCAAACGCGGGCTCGTCGTCGGCATCGCCAACGACAGCTCGATCGCCTACGGCTGCGCGCGCGCGTTCCACGCGGCCGGCGCCGAGCTCGGCGTCACCTACCTGAACGCCAAGGCCGAGCCTCACGTCCGGCCGTTGGCCGAGGCGCTCGCCTGTCCCGTGATCCTGCCCTGCGACGTTCGCGAGCCGGGCCAGCTCGAGGCCGTCTTCGCGGCGGCGCAGCGCCGCTGGGGTCGCCTGGATTTCGTGCTGCACTCGATCGCCTGGGCGCCCAAGGAGGACCTGCACAGCCGGGTGGTCGATTGCTCGCGCGACGGCTTCCTGGCCGCGCTCGACGTGTCGTGCCATTCCTTCATCCGCATGGCGCGCCTGGCCGAGCCCTTGATGCCGGCCGGCGGCGCGCTCATCACCGTGTCGTTCTACGGCTCGGAGAAGGTGGTCGAGCACTACAACGTCATGGGCCCGGTGAAGGCGGCGCTCGAGAGCGTCGCGCGCTACATGGCGGCGGAGCTGGGCGGCGCCGGCATTCGCGTCCACGCCTTGTCGCCCGGGCCGCTGAAAACCCGCGCCGCGTCCGGCATCGAGCGCTTCGATGAGCTGATGCAGCGCACCGCCAGCAGCGCGCCCGAGCACCAGCTGGTCGACGTCGACGACATCGGCGCGATCGCGACCTTTCTGGCCAGCGACGCGGCGCGCCACATGACCGGCGACGTCACGTTCGTCGACGGCGGCTACCACATCATGGCGTGACGCCGGCCGCCGGCGCATCGGCGGGACCGTCGAGGACCTCGCGCAGCACGCGTGCGAGCTCTTCCTTCAGGTAGGGCTTGCTCAACAGGTGGACGTTGGGCGCCGGGAGGCCACGGCCGCTCGCCTCGGGGTCCGGGAAGCCCGACGTCATCACGACCCGGATCGCCGGCCAGCGCGCCAGCACGACGCGCGCGAGGTCGTGCCCGTCGACCTTGCCCGCCATCACGACGTCGGTAAACACGAGGTCGACGTCTCCAATTTCCTCGAGCCGCTCGAGGGCCGCCGCCGCGTTCTCGACGCCGTCGACGCGATAGCCGAGCTGGCCGAGCTGCCGAACCACGAGGCGGCGCAGCGCCGGATTATCCTCGACCACGAGCACGCGCTCGCCGCGGCCCCGCGGCGTGTCCGTCACGCCGGTATCGACGTTTGGTTCCGCGTCGCCGCAATCGCGCGGCAGGTACAGTCGGAACGTCGTGCCGACGCCGACCTCGCTATAGACGTTGATGTGCCCACCGGACTGCTTCACGAAACCGAACACCATGGAGAGGCCGAGCCCGGTGCCTTCGCCGCGCCCCTTGGTGGTGAAGAACGGCTCGAACACCTTGGCCAGGACGTCCGGCGACATGCCGATGCCGGTGTCGCTGACCTGAAGCATGGCGTACTCGCCGGGCGCCACCTCGAGATGCTGGGATGCGTAATCCTCGTCGAGCCGTCGGTTGTCGGTCGCGATGGTCAGCCTGCCGCCCTTCGGCATTGCGTCGCGCGCGTTGGTCGCGAGGTTGGCGAGCGCCGACTGCAGCTGAACCGGATCGGCGACGACCGGCCACGCGTCGGGCTCGAGTTCCAGGGCGATCTCGATCTGCTCGCCGAGGGTTCGCCTCAGGAGCACGGTCATCTCTCTCACCAACGCGTTGAGTTCGATCCTGCGGGGCTGCAGGGGCTGGCGCCGTGCGAAGGCGAGCAGGCTACGCGTGAGTTCGCCGCCGTGCTGCGCAGCCTCGAGGGCCTCCCCCGCCAGCTCCATGACGTCGCGATTGTCCTTCGCCTCCTCGCGCAGGAGGCCGAGGTTGCCGATGATGACGAGAAGCAGATTGTTGAAGTCGTGCGCGAGGCCGCCGGTCAGCTGGCCGATCGCCTCCATCTTCTGCGATTGACGGAGCTGCTCCTCGCTGGCCTGCAGATCCGCCCTGGCCCGCTGCTCCTCGTCCCGGCTCCGCCGTCGATCGGCCTCGGCGTTCCGCAAGGCCTCGGTGACTTCGTCCACCTCGCGCAATCCGGTCGTCGCAGGGGAAAGCATCGGCGCCGAATCGCGAACCGCCGCGAACTTGTGCAGGGAGGCGATCGGGCGGGCGATGCCCTGCGCGGCATAGAGTGCGTACGCGACGCACAAGGCCAGCAAGATCAGACCGACCACGATCGTGCGGATCGCTTCGGAGCGGGCGGGAGCGATCAGCTCGGTGCGCGGGACGCCGATCCCGACCGTCCAATCATAGGGCGGGGTGCGGCTGAACACCCGCATGGATTTGACGCCCTCGAGAGACTCGCGGTCCTCCAAGAAACCTTCGGGTTCGCGCGTCAAGTCGTCGTGCGGCCCGAGCGCCGCCTTCCGTCCGATGAACAGTCCCGCATTTGGCTGACGCGCGATGATGCGGCCGTGCTGGTCGAGGACGATGACGACCCAGTCGGCCGGCAGCTGCGCGCGGCGGATCAGGTTTTCGAAGGTTGCGAGGCCCGGATGCATCGACACCACGAAAGCGACGCTGCCGTCCGCGCGCGTCACCGGTACATCGACGGCGACGACCAGCCGGCCGTCCGTCGTGGAGTCGTAGATGCCGGAGACGGCCGCGCGGCCGGTCGCGAACACCTGCCTCGTCGTGTCCAATTCCGTACGCCTCGGCAACGGCGCACCCGGCGGCATCCGCGTGTTCACGAGCTGCGTGCCGTCCACCTGCAATAGAACCACGCTGGATCCGGGAAACCCCGCGGCGAGCGCCTCGGCGCGCCGACGCGCGCCGTCGAGGTCGAGCTGGCGGCCTTGCAGCGCGGGTGCGCTCGCCAAGACGCGCAGCCCGGTGATGCAGCCATCCAACTCGCGCGCGACCGCGAGCGACATGCTGTGCGCCAACGCCAGGGTGCGCGTTCTCGTGGTCGACACGCTGGTCTCGTAGGCCCAAGACTGGAGCAGAAGGCTGAACGCGAGCAGCGGTACGATGCTGCCGATCACCAGCGAGACGAGGCGCCATCGGAGCGTGATGCTCGGCAGCCATGCGCGGGGTCGGAAGCGCGCGTCGACCGATCGGTCGGAAGACGAGCCCGGCATGGCCTAGAGCGCCTCGGGACGGGCTGGACCGCGATCTCGTCCGGCCCGGAGGTGCCTGGCGGACCGGCGAGAGTCGCAGCCGCTGACATGGCGCGCCCGATCGCTTCGGGACATCCGAGCCGAGACCTCCGCCACGCGATGGATATGCGATCTGTCTAGCCGCTGAGCGCGGCGGCTACTCGTCAAGTTATGTAAGAAATCGTGAGATCGCGCGGGCTCGGGTCGGCGTGTCAGCCCGCGTTGACAATAATTCACCGAAATGAACGTGGCACCGGACCGCCGCTGCGCGATGATCGCTGGGAGATCGTCGGCATCGTGTCCCTGCGTACGAATGCGCGCGCGATCGTTCGGCACCGAGCTTTCGCGAGGCCTGGATGGTGATGAGCAAGCCAGCAAACCCGCTTCTCCTCGTACTGGACGACGAGGCTCGCATCGGCCGTCTGTTGGTCAGGATCGCGAAGCGCTCCGGCTGGTGCGCCGAGCACGCCTCGACGGTTCTCGAGTTCCGCGCGCGCCTCGCCGAGCGACGACCCGACGGGATCATGCTCGACCTCAATCTCGGCGACGAGGACGGGGTCGATCAGCTGCGGTTCCTGCACGAAGCCGGTTACGACGGACCGATCGTGCTGATGAGCGGATTCGACGACCGTGTGTTGCACGCCGCGTGCGAGATCGGAAATTCCTTGGGGCTCCACATTGGATCGACGCTCAGCAAACCGGCGACTTTCGAGGAGATCGGCGAGGTCATCGGGTCGATCACGCGCGGGGAACCCGCCGGCGCCACGCCGCCGGATGCCGATCACGGCCGGTCGTCGCGGGAACCGATCTCGGCGGCGCGTGTCGACGCGGGACTCGCCGCCGGCGAGCTGCGTCTCGAGTTCCAGCCGATCGTCGACCTGCGATGCCGGTCGGTCCAGGTGTTCGAGGCGCTGATTCGCTGGGATCATCCGGAATTGGGCCTCGTCATGCCGGATCGGTTCATTCCCGTCAGCGAGCAGGACGCTGGGGTCATCGACCGCATCTCCATGTGGGTCGTGCGCGCCGCGACCGCGCAGGCGCGTCGCCTGAAGCGCACCGCCGCGCCGAGCGCGATGGCGGTGAACGTCTCGGCGCGGAACCTGCGCTCGCGCGATTTTCCCGACCGACTCCTGGATGTGGTCGCGGAGTGCGACTCTGCGCCGTCGGCGCTGACGCTCGAGATAACCGAGAGCGCAACCGCGCACGATGGAGCCGTGACGTTGGACATCCTGACCCGGCTTCGGCTCAAAGGGTTCCGCCTGGCCATGGACGATTTCGGCACCGGGTTCTCGTCGCTCAAGGCGTTGCAGAACTCGCCGTTCTCGGAGATCAAGATCGACAAGTCCTTCGTCGGCGGCATGGGCACGTCGCGCGACGCGCGCACGATCGTGAAGACCGTCGGGCATCTTGCCCGCGAGATGGGTCTGAAGACCGTCGCCGAGGGTGCCGAGACCGCAGATGTGGTCGAGCAGCTGCTCGAGTTCGGCATCGACAGCGTTCAGGGTTACCACGTCGGCCGGCCGATGCCCGGCGATCGGCTTCCGTCGTGGCTGAAGGAATGGTCGGCGGCCGCCGCGCCGCAACCTCACCAGCGGCCGAATTAGCGGATTTCCGAGGGGCTGGCCGAGGTCGCTTCGACGAGCTGATCCGGCGCAGGGCCACCAGCGCGCCCGAGCACCAGCTGGTCGACGTCGACGGCGGCTACCACATCATGGCGTGACGCCCGGAGGCGCCCGATTGCGCCGGCCGCGCCGCGCATGCTAGGAGCGCCTCGCGCGCGACGCGGTCCCGCGCATCGGCGTCGGCGGAGGATCTGAGCGCATGCCGGACGCGGCCCACCCGAATCAGCCTGCGGGGCAGGGCGACGGCCCAGGCGACGGCTTTTGGCGCACCCCGGTGGCGCGCCTGCTGGCCGATCTCGGCACGGCGCCCGCCGGCCTGTCGGCCGACGAGGCGGCGCGCCGGCTCGCGCGCTACGGCCCCAACGACGCGACGCGCGTCAAGCGCACGCCGCGCTGGCTGCAGTTCCTCGGGCGCTTCGCCAACCCGCTGATCGCGATCCTCCTGATCGCCAGCGCGCTGTCGGCGGTCACCGGCGACGTCGCGAGCTTCGTGATCGTGTCCGGCATCGTCCTGCTCTCGGTCGTGCTCGACTTCGTGCAGGAGACGCGCGCCCAGGCGACCGTCGACGCGTTGCGCGCCTCGGTCGCGGTGCGCGCGCGCGTGCGCCGCGCCGGCGCCGAGACCGAGGTGCCGGTCGAGGACCTGGTGCCGGGCGACGTCGTGATGCTGAGCGCGGGCGACCTCGTCCCGGCGGACGGCCGGCTGATCGAGGCGCGCGACTTCTTCGTCAACCAGGCGCTGCTGACCGGCGAGGCCTATCCGGTCGAGAAGTCGGCGGCCGACAGCGACGAGCCCGAGATGACGCAGGCGCTCAACACCGGCTTCGCGGGCACCTCGGCGATCAGCGGCTTCGGCACCATGGTGGTGTGCCGCACCGGCCGCGACACCGCGCTCGGCGGCCTGGCCGGCACGCTCGCCCAGCGCGCGCCGACGACCGCGTTCGAGCACGGGCTGCGCCAGTTCGGCGGCCTGATCCTGCGGCTCACCATCTTCCTGGTGCTGTTCGTGCTCGCGGTCAACGCCCTGTTCCAGCGGCCGTGGCTCGAGTCGCTGTTGTTCGCGGTCGCGCTCGCGGTCGGGCTGACGCCCGAGCTCCTGCCCATGATCGTCACCGTCACCTTGGCGCGCGGCGCCGAGCGGCTCGCGCGCAAGCGCGTGATCGTCAAGCGCCTGTCGGCGATCCACAATCTGGGCGCGATCGACGTGCTGTGCACCGACAAGACCGGCACCTTGACCGAGGCGCGCATCCGCGTGATCGCGCATCCCGACATCAGCGGCGCCGACCGCGACCGCGTGTTCGAGCTCGCCTATCTCAACGCCTGGTTCGAGACCGGCCTGAAGAACCCGATGGACCAGGCGATCCTCGATCACGGCCGCGATCCCGGGCACGACGGTCCCGACGGCTGGACCAAGCTCGACGAGGTGCCGTTCGACTTCGAGCGGCGCCGCGTCTCGGTGCTGCTCGGGCGCGACGGCGAGCGCTCGCTGATCGTCAAGGGCGCGCCCGAGGACATCCTGCGCCTGTCGGACCGCTACGAGGCGCCCGACGGCACGGTGCACGCGCTGAGCGACGAGATGCGCGCACGCGCGCGCGCGCTGTTCGAGCACGCCAGCGCCGACGGCTTCCGCGCGCTCGCGGTCGCCTACCGCGCCTCGGCCGACGGCTCGGCCAAGGTGAGCGACGAGGCCGAGCTGGTGTTCGCCGGCTTCGTCACCTTCATCGACCCGCCCAAGGCGAGCGCCGGCGCCGCCGTCGCGGCGCTCGCCGGCGCCGGCGTCGAGGTCAAGATCCTCTCCGGCGACAACGAGCTGGTGACGCGCCACGTCTGCCGCGATCTCGACATTCCGGTCAAGGGCGTGATGACCGGCGACGAGCTGCGGCAGCTCGGCGACGAGGCGCTGCTCGCCCGGCTCGCCGGCGTCAGCCTGTTCTGCCGCGTCAACCCGCAGCAGAAGCACCGCATCATCCTGGCGCTCAAGCGCACCGGCAGGATCGTCGGGTTCCTGGGCGACGGCATCAACGACGCGACCGCGCTGCACGCCGCCGACGTCGGCATCTCGGTCGACAGCGGCGCCGACGTCGCCAAGGCGGCCGCCGACATGGTGCTGCTCGATCAGGACCTCTCGGTGGTGCACGACGGCGTGCTCGAGGGCCGCCGCACCGTGATCAACGTCAGCAAGTACATCCTGATGGGCGGCAGCTCGAACTTCGGCAACATGTTCTCGATGGCCGGCGCGTCGCTCTTCCTGCCGTTCCTCCCGATGCTGCCGATCCAGGTGCTGCTCAACAACCTGCTGTACGATTTGTCGGAGACCGGCGTGCCGTTCGACCATGTCGACCCGGAGGCGGTCGCGCGCCCGGTGCACTGGGACATCCGGCTGATCCAGCGCTTCATGATCGTGATGGGGCCGATCAGCTCGATCTTCGACTTCTTGACCTTCTTCGCGCTGCTCTGGCTGTTCAACGCCAGCGAGACGATGTTCCACACCGGCTGGTTCGTCGAGTCGGTGGTGACGCAGGTGCTCGTCATCTTCGCGATCCGGACCTGGCGCCACATGTTCGCCAGCCGGCCGCATCCGCTGCTCGCCGGCCTGTCGATCGGCACCGCGGCGCTGGCGCTCGTGCTGCCGCTGACGCCGGTCGCCGGCATCTTGGGCTTCGTCGCGCCGCCGCCGGCCTTCTATTTGTTCCTGCTCGGCGCGGTCGGCGCCTATCTCGTGCTCGTCGAGGTCGCCAAGCGCGCCTTCGTGCGCCACCTGGCGCCCGCCGGCAAGCCGGCGCGCGCCGCGCCGTGACGAGCCGGCGTCGATCGGGGCGCGAGCGGACCGGCCGACGCACTTGATCTGCGTCAATTACTGTGGAATTTCATCGACGTAGGCTCCGCCTCGAGTGGAGGAACGAATTGGCGATCGGTCGCCGCGCCCTGGATGCCAATGCCGGAACGCACCGCGAGGTGCCGCCGGCGGGCAAGGGGCGATCCATCGGCTTCTGGCTCCGCTGGCTCGTGGTTGCCTGCATCGTTCCGGCATGGGGCGCGGCGGCCTTCCTGATCGCGGATTCCTATCAGCGGCAGCGCATGGCGATCGATGCCGGCACCGTCGCGACCGCGCGCGCCCTGTTGCAGGCGGTCGACGACGAGCTCCTGAGCGTGCAAGCGGCCTTGCAGGCGCTGGCGACGTCGCACGCGCTGGTCGCCGACGATCTCGCCGCCTTCTACGCCCAGGCGCGCGAGGTCCAGCGCCAACGCAACGCCATCAATCTCGTGCTCGCCAGGGCTTCCGGACAGCAGTTGATCAACACGCTCAGGCCGTTCGGCGCCCCCCTGCCGGAGACCGCCGCCCCCGGCAAGCTGCCGCTGGTCTTCAGCGAAGGCGTGCCGGTGGTGTCCGATCTCTTCGTCGGGCCGGTCACCCAGCAGCCGATCATTGCCGTCATGGCGCCGGTCGTCTCGGACGGCCGGGTCGCATACGTGCTCGGCATGAACATGCTGCCGGAGCGCTTCGCCGAGCTGCTGCGCCGTCAGAAGCCGCCGCCCTCCTGGGTGATCGCGATCCTCGACACCACGGGCACGATCGTCGCGCGCACCGCCAATCCCGACCGGTTCGTCGGCCGCAAGGCCGCGGCGCCGCTGCGGCGTCGCATGACCGAGGTCGCCGAAGGCTCGCTCGAGCTCCCCACCCTCGAAGGGACGCCGGTGGTCGCCGCCTTCAGCCGCTCGTCGGTCTCGGGCTGGACCGTCGCGATCGGCGTGCCGACCGCCGACTTGACCGCCGAACTCAGGCGGTCCCTCGGGCTCAGCATCGCCGCGGCCGGCGCGCTGCTGCTGCTCGGCGCCGTCTCGGCCCACGTGCTTTCCGATCACATCGCCCGGTCGATCCGCACGCTGAGCGCGTCGGCGCTGGACCTCGCCTCCGGCCGGGTGTCGTCGGTGCCGCCGACCAGCATCAGCGAGGTCTCGGAGGTCGGCGAGGCGCTCGTCCGAGCCTCGCACCAGCTGCTGCAGCGCGAGGTCGATCGTGCCAAGGCGGCGGAGGCCCAGCACCAGGCGGCGATCGCCGAGCGCGTCGCCGCCAAGTTCCGCGGGCTTCTCGAAGCGGCGCCGGATGCCATGATCGTGGTTCGCCCGGACGGCACCATCAGCTTCGCGAACGGCCACGCGGAGACGATCTTCGGATATTCGCAGGCGGTGCTGCTGGGCCGACCGATCAACTGGCTGATTCCCGACCGGTTTCACGCCAGCCACGACGCCCATATGAAGGCGTTCTTCGCCGCCCCCGATTTTCGCCCGATGGGCGCGGAGCGCGTCCTGTTCGGCCGCCGCAGGGACGGCACCGAGTTTCCCGTCGAGATCAGCCTGAGCCCGATCGAGAGCGAAGGCGAAGCATGCGTGATGGCGGCGATGCGCGACGTGACCGAGCGCAAGCACCTCGAGACGAGCGTCGAGACCAGCCGCATGCAGATGGTCGATTCGGCCCGGCTCTCGGCGCTCGGCGCGATGGCGGGCGGCATCGCGCACGAGATCAACAATCCGCTCGCGGTCGTTCACGCCTTGGCCAAGGATCTCGTCGAAGCCGCCGAGCATGACGGTGCGTCGACCCCGGCAAGCGTCGCGCCGACGGCGCGGCAGATCGTGGCGCATGCCGAGCGCATCGCCAGGATCGTCAAGAGCATGCGCCATCTCGCGCGCGACGGCGCCACGGATCCGTTCGACGAGGCGGCCGTCGGCGACATCGTCGGGCAGGTCCTCGATTTGTGCGCGGAGGGCTTCCGGAACCGTTCGGTCGCGCTGTCGACCTCGCCGATCGACCCGACCTTGCGGATCAAGTGCCGCGCCGTGCAAATCGCCCAGGTCCTCGCCAACCTGCTGCAGAATGCGCTCGACGCGGTCGAAGGCCTGCCCGGCGACAAGTGGGTCCGCGTGGAGGTCGCGGCGCTGACCGACGACGTCGTGCTGTCGGTGACGGATTGCGGGCACGGCGTTCCGCCGGCGCTGAAGGCACGGATCATGGAGCCCTTCTTCACCACCAAGGCCGTCGGCAAGGGCACCGGGCTGGGGCTCAGCCTGTCGAAGCAGATCGCCGAGGCGCATGGCGGCGCGCTCGAGGTCGACGAGAACGACGGACACACGCGGTTCTCGTTGCGTCTACCGCGGTCCGGACCCGGGAGCCCGGCATGCAGTTGAAGGATGCGACGCTGCTCATCGTCGACGACGAGGACACGCTTCTGGAGATTTTCCAGCGGTGGTTCGAACGCGAGGGCTGCCGCGTGCTCACCGCCGCCAACGGCCGCGACGCCCTCGATCTCGCGGCGGCGAACGTGGTCGACCTGGTGATCTCGGACATCCGCATGCCGGTTCTGGATGGACTCGAGCTCGTGCGATGCCTCGCGGAGCGCGACGGATATCTTCCCAAGATCATCTTCATCAGCGGCTTCGGCGACGTCGGCGACCGCGAGATCTTCGGCATCGGCGTCGAGGCGATGCTGCACAAGCCGGTCGATCGCGCGGATCTCGTCGCCGCGGCGCGGCGCTCGCTGACGGATCGCGGCGAGCTGTGGCGAACGCCGCCCGTCGCTGCCCCGGCGATCGCCCTCGACCTCGTGTTCGCAAGCGTGGCGGCGGCCCGCCAGCAAGGTCTGATCGCATTCGGGCGCGGCGGCTTTTGCGTGCGGTCCGACCTCGCCGCGCGGGTCGGCACCCCGGTCCGCCTGCAGCTCGAATTCACCGCCGACGCGCACGCGCTGATCGGACAGGGCGTCGTGCGCTGGACCGATCCGCGCGAAGAGCAAATCGGCGTCGAGATCACCTACGTCGACGACGCCCAGCGCGCCTGGGTCGCCGCGTTGACCGAGCGCGCCGTGCCGACGGCCTTCATCCCGAAGACCAGCGCCGACCCGGCAGCTTGAGGTGCCGCGACGCGGCCGCGTCGCGCTCGCGCCGACGGCGTGACGGGGCCTACGGGGCCCGGCCCGCGCGCGCCGCCTCGATCTTGGCGATGTCGATCCGGCGCATGGTCATCATCGCGTCCATCGCGCGCTTCGCGGCGGCGCGATCGGGGTCCTTCAGCGCGGCGATCATGGCGCGCGGCACGATCTGCCAGAAGAAGCCCCAGCGATCCTTGCACCAGCTGCACTGGCTCTCGCTGCCGCCGTTCTCGACGATGGTCTTCCAATAGCGATCGGTTTCCGCCTGGTCGTCGGTCATCACCTGGAAGCTCACCGCCTCGTTCGGCGCAAACGCCGGGCCGCCATTGAGGCCGACGAAGGCTCGGCCGAGGACGGTGAACTCGACGACCAGCTCGCTGCCTTGGCCGCCGCCGGGGTAGTCCACCGGCGATCGAACCGCCTGCCCGACGCGGCTGTCGGGAAACGTCGCGGCGTAGAATTCCGCGGCGTTGCGGGCCTCGCCCTTGTCGAACCACAGACAGGTGACGATTTTGTCGCTCATCACGCTTCCCCTCGCCGGAACCGACGACATGCCTCGATATCAACGAAGGGAACCACAAAAGATCGCCGCTGGCGCGGCCGATCCCGGACGGCGCCATGTCGGATGACGCGATGCCGACGGTGCGCGACGTCGCCGGGCTGCGCGCGGCGGCGGCGGCGTGGCGCGGCGCCGGCCAGCGGCTCGCCCTCGTGCCGACCATGGGCGCGCTGCATGACGGCCACCTGGCGCTGGTCGCGGCGGCGCGCCGGGTCGCCGACCGCGTCGTCGTCAGCCTGTTCGTCAACCCGAAGCAGTTCGGCCCGCACGAGGATTTCGACCGCTATCCGCGCCGCGAGGCCGAGGACCGGCAGCGTCTCGCCGCCGCCGGCGTCGATCTCCTGTACGCGCCCGGCGTCGACGCGATCTATCCCGACGGCTTCACGACGTCGGCCGCGGTCGAGGGCGGGCTGACCCAGGGCCTCGAGGGCGCCTGGCGGCCCGGCCATTTCACCGGCGTCGCCACCGTCGTCCTCAAGCTGCTCCT
>DATJNS010000233.1:0-7974 GCA_035507915.1 Candidatus Sulfotelmatobacter sp. | reverse complement strand
GCCGCATTTGCCCCGGAGCTCGCGGCGCTGCTCGACGATCCGATCACCCATCGCGTGATGGCGAGCGATCGCGTCGAGATGACGAGTCTGGTCGCCCTGCTGCGGATGGCTCGTCGCCAGCTCAAGCAACAGGGCTGTGCGCGGGATCACAGATCGCGGGCGTGAATTGGTCTTGAATTCACATCGCCATGCGCGACGTGCGATTTGAACCCGCTCTCGAAGACCTGCTGCGCGACCCTCTGACCGCGCGGATGATGGCAAGCGACAAGGTCGAGATGTCGGCGCTGGTCGCCTTGCTCGCCGACGCGCGCTGCGGCCTCGCCGCGCGGGTTCCACAAAAGCAAAGGGCCGGCGCGCGGCCGGCCCCTGCGAGCGTCGATGTCGCGTCGCGTCGCTAGGCGGCGCGGCGCTTGACCTGACGCGCCGTCGCGCGCGGCGCGATGGCGGGCAGCAGCAGATAGCCGAGGAGCGGCAGGCCGAGCGCGACCTGGGCGTTCGGCATGTGGCGCAGCAGCCAGTGCAGGAACATCGAGATCTCGCTGCCGCCGGTGCTGCGCAGATCCTCGAGCCAATGGATCAAGGCACCGAACTCGATCGCGCCGGACGCGGCGATCTTGGCGGGCGCGGCAGCGAGGACCGTCGGCTCGACGCCGGCGGACTCGAGCACGCGCAGCACATCGTCGAGCACGGGCGCGCAGGCGACCGACCCCTTGGCCGGCGGAGCGAACCGGACCGGTTGCCCCTGGAAAAGCGCGGTGTAGGCCATTCGTTTCTTCCTCCCTGCGGGATGGGCGGCACCTTGCGCCAGCCGCGCACCAGGTTCAAGTCGAACTTTTAGCTAGATCAATCACTTATTGGCAATCCGCAACACCGTGTCGCGGCGGCGACAGAATCTCGGGCGGCCCGTGTATATCACCGCGACAGTCCCACGACAAGATGTTGGAATCGCTATGATTCACAGGACCGTCATAGTGATTGACGGCGGCCTCGGCGCGGCTGCCATGGCGCGCGCGCGGCGGCGCCGATAAATTCACTGCCGCTGCGCCCGCGGTGCCACTCGGCCGCGGGACGGCTTTCGACGCGGAGGTGGGGATGGAGATCGGCTTTTGCGGCACCGGCCGGATGGGCGCGGCGATGGTCGAGCGGCTGCTCGACGGCGGCCACATGCTGGTGGTGTGGAACCGCAGCACCGACAAGCTGGCGCCGCTCGCCGCGCGCGGCGCCGCGGTCGCGGCGACCCCCCGGGACGTCGCCGCACGCGTCGACCTCGTGATCACGATGCTGACCGACGCCGCGGCGCTCGCCGCGGTTTATGACGGGCCGGACGGGCTGCTCGCCGGGGCGGTCGCGGGCAAGCTGTTCGTCGACATGAGCACGCTGCGGCCCGATGCGATCCGTGCGCTCGCCGGGCGCGTCGGCGCCAAGCGCGCCGGCCTGGTCGAATGCCCGGTCGGCGGCACCGTCGGACCGGCGCGTGAGGGCAAGCTGCTCGGTTTCGCCGGCGGCGCGGCTGCCGATTTCGCGCGCGCCAAGCCGGTGCTCGCTGAGCTGTGCCGGCGCGTCGAGCATGTCGGGCCGAACGGCGCCGGCGCGAGCATGAAGCTCGCGATCAACCTGCCGCTGGCGCTCTACTGGGAGGGGCTCGGCGAGGCGCTGTCGCTGTGCGCCGACGCCGGCATCGATGCCAAGCTGATGCTCGAGCTGTTCCAGGACAGCTCGGGCGGCGCCAACGCGCTCAAGACGCGCGCGTCCAAGATCATGACGGCGATCGAGGGCGGGCAGGCCGACGTCGGCTTCGACATCGACGGCATGCGTAAGGACGTGCGCTCGATGATCGACGAGGCGGCCGCGCTCGGCGTCGAGCTGCCGCTGGCGACGCGCGTGCTCGACAGCTACGAGGCGGCCGCGACGGCGGGGCTGGGTGGCCAGGACGCCTCGTCGCTCAGCGCGTGGCGCTTCCGCCAGGCGAAGGCGCGACGCTCCTGAGCCGGACCCGTCGCGCGCCCGCCGCGCCACCGGTCGCGGCGCCCGTGCTGCCCGATGTGCTGGCGCCGGGCCTCGATCTGGTGCTGTGCGGCACCGCGCCGAGCCGCGTCTCGGCACAGGTGGGCGCCTACTACGCGACGCGCGGCAACCTGTTCTGGCCGACCGTGCACGCCATCGGCTTGACGCCGCGCCGGCTGGCGCCCGCCGAGTATCCCGCGGTGCTCGCGTTCGGCGTCGGCCTGACCGATCTGAACAAGACCGAGTGGGGCAGCGACGCCGAGCTCTCGAGCGATGCGTTCGACGTCGCCGGCCTGCGCGCCAAGCTCGGGCGCGTGAAGCCGGCGGCGGTCGCGTTCACGAGCAAGACCGCCGGCCGCATCTTCTTCGAGCGGCCCGTCGCCTATGGCCGGCAGCCCGACGATCTGCTCGGGATCGCGTGGTTCGTGCTGGCCTCGCCGTCGGGCCGCGCGCGCAATCACTGGACCGATGCGCCGTGGCGCGAGCTCGGCGCCTTCGTCGCCGCACGGCGGCGCGCCCGCACGTAGAGCGCGGTCACCAGCTGTCGAACGCGATCAGCCGGTCGGGGTCGGCCGCGCACACCAGCCGCGCCGGCGCGCCGATCGGCAGGGTCATCTGGCGCACGCCGTGGCCGCACGGAAAATTCGCGACGATCGGGATCGCGGCATCGCCGATCAGCTCGAGCGCCATCTGCTCGACCGTGGCGCCGAACGGCACCGCGCCGTCCTCGAGATCGCGCATCTCGCCGATCACCAGCCCGGCGATCGCGTCGAGCTTTCCGGCGCGCTTGAGGTGCACCAGCATGCGGTCGACGTTGTAGAGCGGCTCGTCGACGTCCTCGACGAACAGGATGGCGCCGGCGGTGTCGAAGTCCGTACGCGTGCCGATCATGTTGACGAGCAATGTAAGGTTGCCGCCGATCAGGCGACCCTCGGCCGCGCCCGCACGCAGCACAGTGACCTGGCCGAGCAGCGTCGCGGTCGCCGCGGGCGCCGGCGCGTCGGTCAGGCGTGCGATCAGATGGGCGCGGCTCGCCTCGGTGAGGCCCTCGAGCACGTCGACCAGCATTGGGCCGTGATAGGTCTCGAGCCCGGCGTGCCGCGTGATGCCCAGGAGCAGGGCGGTGATGTCGCTGTAACCGACGAAACGCTTGGGGTTTCGCGCGATCAACCCGTAGTCGAGCCGGTCCACGATGCGCGGGGAGCCGTAACCGCCCTTGGCGCACACGATCGCCTTGACGGTCGGGTCGGCAAACATGGTCTCGATCGAGCGGGCGCGCTCGGTGTCGCCGCCGGCGAACTGGTGCTGGCGAAGGGCCAATTCGGGCGAGAGCTTGACGGGGAAGCGGCCGCCGAACAGCGCCGCCGCGGCCGCCTCGAGATCGGTCGACGCGAGCCAGCGCGCGGGTGCCACCACGCCGATCAGATCGCCTTCCCGCAGGGCCGGCGCGCGGCGTGCGAAATCAGCGCTAGACCTCGGTTTCTCTTGCATTTTATTGATCGTATCCAGCTAAAAATGTTCGAAGATTTGGTTGTATTTGCAGGGCAAATTCTGTAATAAGCCGGCATGAAATTCGAGGCGCTGGTACAGCACCTGAACGACCGGATCGGCGTCGGGCTCCGCCTCGGGCTGGCCGCGGTTGCGGTCGCGGTGATTTTTTATATCGACCTCGTCACCGAGGCGGACCTGGTCGCCGCCATGCTGTTCGTGTCGGTCTGCGGTCTGCTGTACTCGATCCGCAACCCATACATCCACCTCGCCTTCTGCGGGCTGTGCACGGTTCTCAACGCCATCGCCGGGTACTACGAGCTCAGCTACGGCGATTACGAGAACGTGCTGTTCAACCGCGTCATCGCGACCGTCGTGCTCTACTCGGTGAGCTTCCTGCTCTACCGCAACTCGCAGTCCGAGACGGTGCTGAAGCGGCTGGCCACCACCGATCCGCTGACCGGCGCGCTCAACCGGCGCCATTACATGGAGCTGATGGGACGCGAGCAGCGGCGCGCCGAGCGCTATGCCGCGGTCTATTCGATCCTGATGGTCGACATCGACCACTTCAAGCGCGTCAACGACACCTACGGCCATCAGGTCGGCGACCAGGCGATCCAGGCGATGTCGCAGGCCTGCGTGAAGGCATTGCGCCCGACCGACCTGCTCGCGCGCTACGGCGGCGAGGAATTCATCATCACGCTGACCCACACGGATCAGCAGGGCGCCGCCAAGGTCGCGGAGCGCCTGCGCGAGTCGGTGCAGCAGATCGAGCTGCAGACCGAGCAGGGCGTCCTCAAGTTCACGATCAGCGTCGGCGTCAGCACCTACTTCAAGCGCTCGCTGCTCGACGAGATCATCAACCGCGCCGACCAGGCGCTCTACCAGGCCAAGACGTCGGGCCGCAACCGCGTCTGCCTGGCGCCTCGGCCGGACGCCCAGCTCTCGCCGGCCTGAACGCGCGCGCCGAGGGCCGCAACGCCGATCGTCATGCCCCGCGACAGCGGGCATTTTCATATGGGACGAACCGCGGTCGTTAGAGCGCCGTCCTGGTGACGCGCCCGGTCGCATCGACGTCCCAGCGCTCGCTCTCGAAGGGTTTGCCGGCGAGCCGCGCGGCCATCCAATCGGCGATCAGCACGCTCGGCGTCGGGCCGAGATTGGCCGCCGGCACCGCGCCCACCGAGTGGCGCGAGTCCTGATAGACGACGAGCTGGCGGGGCGCCTGCATCGCCTTGAACAGGCGCTCCGTCTGGACCAGCGGCGACAGCTCGTCGGCCGCGCCGGCGACGCACAGATAGGGCGCGCGGATGCGCTCGGCGTGGCCCTCCCATGTCAATGTCTTGCAGAATTCGTCGAACGCCGCCTCGTCGGCGATGCCGGCCATGTACATGAAGCGCAGCTTGAAGGTCGGCGAGGCCTCCTCGAAGATCGTGTGGCAGCCCGGCTCGAGGCAGGTCGCGCTGACCGCGACGGCGCGCAAGCGCGGCTCGTGGCCCGCCGCGATGGTGGCGAACAGCGAGCCGAACGAGTTGCCCGCGATGCCGATGCGCGCGGCGTCGACCTCCGGCCGCGCCGCCAGCCAGTCGAACGCGGCGCGCCCGGCCGCCTGCCACGCCGGCGCGCTGACCGGGATGCCGAGCACCGCGCTTTCGTACTGGCCCGGGCCGTCGAGCGCGAGCACGGCCATGCCGCGGCTGAGCCAGCGGTCGCCGTACATCGCCACGCCCATCTCCTTGAAGCTGTCCATCCCGGGCACCGAGATCACGGTCGGCAGCCGGCCGCCCGAATAGCCCGGCGGCAGATGGAACCAGGCCGGCAGCGCCTGGCCTTGGAACGGGATCCACGCCGCCTCGACGCGGCGGTCGGCGAGCGCCGCATAACGCGCGAAGCAGGCGCGCTTGCGCTCGTTGTAGAACAGGTTCTGGGCGTCGTTCTCGTCGATCGGCCACTGTGCGGCGCCCCAGTGGATCGCGGCCATGAAGTAGTTCTCGCGCGCGGTGACGCGCTGGTCGGCGTCCTCGGCGGCGCGCGCCTTGGCCTCGCGCCGGCGCGCGACCGCCTCGAAGGCGGGCGAGGCGTCGGCCAGCTTCTGGATGCGCTGGCGGATCTGCGCGAAGTCGAGCGCCGCCTCGGGGCCGCACGGCGCGCTGAGATAGACCGAGCGCGCCTGATCCCAATCCATGCCGACCGCCTGGATCGTGCGGTCGATCAGCCAGCGTTGCTCGGCGAAGCGGCGCGTGCGCGGTGTGCGCGCGGCCTCTCGGACGTCCGGGTCCATGGCGCTCCTCCTTGGCCTGCCGTCGGCGTGGCACCCGCCGGCCCGCGAGGCTACCATGACCCGACCGACCACGGAGGCGACCCAGGGAGGCGACCATGAGCGTGACCAGCCTGAGACGCGCGGCGCCGAGCAGCCTGCGCGATCGCGTCAGCGAGGCCGAATGGCAGACGCGCGTCGAGCTCGCGGCGTGCTATCGCCTGATGGCGCATGCCGGCGTGTTCGATCTGACCTACAACCACCTGTCGGCGCGGCTGCCCGACCGGCCCGAGCACTATCTCATCAAGGGCGAGCGCCAGCTGTTCCAGCAGGTCACCGCGTCGTCGCTGGTCAAGTACGACTTCGAAGGCAACAAGCTAATCGACAGCCCGTACGCGGTCAGCCGCGGCGGCCTGGTGATCCACGGCGGCGTGCTCGAGGCGCGGCCCGACATCGCCGCGGTGTTCCACACCCACACGGCGGCCAACATCGGGGTGTCGTGCCACAAGGTCGGGCTCTTGCCGATCAGCCAGCATGCGCTGCATTTCTACGGCGCGATCGCCTATCACGACTTCGCCGGCTTCGAGTTCGACCTCGAGGGGCGCCAGCGCCTCAACCGCGACCTCGAGGGCAAGTACACCATGCTGATGCGCAACCACGGCGCGCTGGTGTGCGGCCGCACGATCCCGGAGGCCTACGTGCAGCACCACTTCCTCGAGATGGCGTGCCAGGCGCAGATCGGCGCGCTCGCCGCCGGCGGCGTCGACCAGATCGTGATCCCGTCGGAGGCGGTCGCCCAGCACGCGGCGCGCCAGTCGAACCACGGCCCGATCACGCGCGACAGCCGCGACTGGGCGGCGCTGCTCGAGCTCGCCGACGCGATCGATCCGAGCTACCGCGACTGACGCAACCGTACCGGCTCGCCGGGCAAGATCAGGCGCGCCTCGACGACCAGCGCCATCACGTCGGGCACCGCGCCCTCGACGGCAAGCTCGGCCGGCGGATGGTGACGCAAGCGCGCCGCCTCGCGCGGTCGCGCTTCGGTCTGCCAGCGTGACGCGAGCCAGCGGTCGAGCGGCACGAACGTGCGCCGACCGCGCGGCGCCGCTCGCCGTCGCGCATTGCCGACGTTGAACGGCGTCACGGCGGCGCGCGCGCCGTGACGGCGCGTCAGCTCGGCAAGATCGACCACGACGAGCATCTGCGGCCGCGCCGCGCAGGCCGCGACGTGGCGCTGCAGCCGCTCCGCCGACAGCCAGAAGAACACCTTGGCGTTGACCAGGCGATACCAGTCGGCCGGCGACAGGCCGGCATCGAGACAGCGCGCCAGCGCGTCCGGCGGCATCGGCCGTTGATCGCGGATGAGCTCGCCCGAGGGCAGGCGCATCGAGCGGTCGCGATAGTTGGTGAACGGGCGTGCCGCGCGCGCGCTCAAGCCCGCGCGCGCGATCAGGGCGGCGGTGCTGAGCAGCCCGGTGCGTTGGATCGACGGCCAGTTCTCGGCGTCGGCGAGATGGAACGCGTGCTGCGGCAACGGCCAATCGGCGGCGCTCATGCGCGACGCGTCCGGCATCGTCAGAGGATCATGGTCGTGCGCGTGATGTCGAACGCGTGATCGATCAGCGGCTCGACCGTCTCGAGGAAGCGCACGGTGTGCGGCTCCAGCGCGTGGCGGTCGAACGCAGCCTCGTCGCGCCAGCGCGAATGGATGAAGAACAGGCGCGGGTCGCGCGTCGACCGGTAGACGTGCAAGTCGAGGCAGCCGGCCTCGGCGCGCGACGGCGCCGCGACCGCGCGCAGCGCCGCTTCGACGGCCGTGTCCTGGCCGGCGCGCGCATGGAAGCGGGCGATCAGGTCGAGCTCCATCGCGGGTCTCCCGTGGCGGCGCCGTCGCAACCGCGCTCGGCGCCGCGCGCAGAATGATGGCAGTTGACGTGCTGATGCGGTAGACGGGCCATTGAGACGGCCGCGCCGGCGCGGCCGTGCAACAGGGGAGGGGCCCCATGCCGCGAGCGAAGCCTTTCGTGCCTTTGGCGTTGGCGTGCCTGCTGGTGGCCGTGACGGCGTCAGCCGAGGAGCCGCACCGGCCGCCGCCACAGCATGCCGAGCCGCATCCCGGACCCGCCGCCTACCAGCGTCCGGCCGAGCCGCACGGCTGGAACGCGCGCCCGGCGACCGTCGACCGCGCCGCCTATCAGCACAATTTCCAGGCCGCGCGCAGCTTC
>DATJNS010000232.1:0-6921 GCA_035507915.1 Candidatus Sulfotelmatobacter sp. | reverse complement strand
CCGGCGTCTCCGTCATGATCCCGCCCGGCGTGCGCCATGCCTTCCGCGCGATCGGCGACCGTCCGCTGGTGACCTTCGGCGTGCACGCCAACGATCGCCGCATCGTGAACTACAAGGACGCGCCGTAGCGGGAACCGCGCGCCGGCCCTCGGCGTTGCGGCCGAACGGGAACCCTCGCGGGAGACCTGCATGATCGCCGTCGCCGTTCGCGTGAGCGCGCTGATCGCCGTCGTTGCCCTGGCGACACCCGCGTCGGCGCAGCTCGTCAATCTGACAGGCTCGACAGCGGGCGCGATGCCGTCGAGCGGCGCCGCGTCGAGCGCCGCGGCTGCCGGCGGCACCGGCACGACCGCAAGCACGCTCGGGGCGCAGAGCTACGTCGTGCCGTCGGGCGCGACCAGCTACATCAGCGCGCCGCCGACCGGCACGTCGTCGGGCGGCGGCTCGGGCGGTGGGTCGGGCGGTGGCGCCGGCAACGGTGGGTCGTCGTCGAGCAGCACGGCCTCGAGCTCGGGCAGCCGCAGCACCGTCAGCGCCGGTGCGGTGTCGTCGACCGCGCCCACGACCGTGACCCGGCAGCCCAACTGGCTGACCTGCCCGTCCGGCGGGCCGGCGAGCGAGACCGAGACCGCGATCCTCGGCACCCAGCTGAGCTGCGCGCCGTAGGACGGAATAGACGCGGCGACACGCGGGCAGGCGTCCGCCGTCCATGTCTCCATGTTTCCTCTTCGTAGCCGTCGGAACGTGACATGAGCAGGGGGTGCTCGTGTCGCTGGACCGGCTAGTCGCGCAGGCCGGCGCCCATCAGGCGCACCGGGATGCCGGCGCGCGCGAGCGCGGCGCGGATCTCGCCGACATGGGTGCGGCTGCGCGTCTCGACGATCACGTCGACCTCGGCCGATTTCACCGGCACGTCGAGGAACAGGCGCTGGTGCGTGATCTCGACGATGTTGCCGGCGGCGTCGCCGATCACGCTTGCGAGCCGCGCCAGCATGCCGGGGCTGTCGCCGATCTCGGCGCGCAGTCGGATCAGGCGATGGTCGCGCACCATGCCGCGCATCAGCACCGACGACAGCACGCGCCGGTCGATGTTGGCGCCGCACAGCACGGTGCCGACGCGCTTGCCGCGGAAGCGCCCCGGCCGGTCGATCAGCGCCGCGACACCGGCCGCGCCGGCGCCCTCGACCACCAGGTTCTGGCTGTCGAGCAGGAGCTCGATCGCCTGCTCGATGCGCTGCTCGGGCACCACCATGACGTCGTCGACGTGGCGCTCGATCAGCCGCATGGTCAGCTTGCCGGGACGCTTGACCGCGATGCCCTCGGCCAATGTCGCGCCGCCGAAACGCGGCTTGGTGCCGCGCAGCGCCGCCGCGACCGCGGCGTAGCCCTCGACCTGCACGCCGATCACGGCGAGCGCCGGGTTGAGCGCCTTGGCGGCGAGCGCGATGCCGGAGATCAGGCCGCCGCCGCCGATCGGCACCACCAGCGTGTCGAGCGCCGGCGCGTCGGCCAGCATCTCGAGCGCGATCGTGCCCTGGCCGGCGATCACCGCGGCGTCGTCGTAGGGATGCACGACGGTCAGGCCGTCGGATGTGGCGCGCGCGGCCGCGGCCTTCTCGGTCGCGCTGAAATCCGCGCCGATCAGCAGCACGCGCGCGCCGAACGCCGCCGTGCGCTCGACCTTCACGAACGGCGTGGCTTCCGGCATCACGATGGTCGCGGGGATGCCGAGGCGCCGTGCGTGGTAGGCCAGCCCCTGGGCGTGGTTGCCGGCCGAGGCCGCGATCACGCCGGCCTTCGCCTGGGCGCGCGTGAGGCCGAGCAGCTTGTTGAGCGCGCCGCGCTCCTTGAACGAGCCGGTGCGCTGCAGGATCTCGAGCTTGAGCGCGACCTCGAGCCCGAGCGCGGCGCCGAGCGCCGGCGCGGCGACCGTCGGCGTGCGCAGCACGGCGCCGTCGATGCGCGCGGCGGCGTCGCGGACCGCGGCGAGATCGACCGTGTCGCGTCCGGGCGAAGCGCGCGTCATTGCGGCGCCAGCACCAGGCGGTCGACGCCCGAGGCGATCAGCATGTCGAGATCGAACGCGAGCTTGCGGTAGCGCCCGTCGCGCCAGCGCGGGAGGAAGTCGCGGTAGTGCGGCGACAGCGGATTGCCCGACTCGCCGGTCGCGATCACGAACTCCGACGCCGCCGGGTCGGCGAGGTCGTAGACCGCGCGGTAGCCGGGGCCGTGGACGTCGGCGAACGGCTCGCGCGGGTCGGCGACCCGCATGGCGCCGCGGTTGACCGTGTCGTTGCCGCCGTCGGCCGGCAGCGCGAGATCGGCCCAGTCGCGCAGCAGCGGGATGCGCGAGAAGATCGGATGATCGTCGCGCACCTGATGCGCCGCACCCCAGCGCCACGCCGTCATGTCGCTGCCGTACTGTTCGCTCAGCGCCGCAAGCGCCTGCTCGAGCGCGCGCTGCACCTCGGCGGCGCACCGCTCGCGCTGCGGCGTCGTCACGTCGTCGCACCACGCGGCCTCGTTGCGCAGGGTGCGCGCGATCAGCTTGGCATGGAGATCCCACATCTGCGGGAACAGGTCGCCGAGCTCGTCGGCGAACAGATCGCGGTCGAGCGCGCGCAGCCACGCGACGAAGATCAGCGGCTCCGGCCGGTCGCGGCGCATCCGGCCGTCCCACGCCGCCAGCATGTGGCGCGCCTGCGTCGTGCGCTCGTCGCGCCCCGCATGATCGAGCAGCAGGGGCAGCAGCTCGGCGGTCATCGGCGACACCGTGTCGAGCTGGAGCGCCTCGGTGCTCGCCACCGTCTCGGCGGGCGTCTCGCGCAGGCGCTCGAGGATGCGCTCGGCGCGGTAGGGCGCGTCCCACTCGCGGCTGATGAAGTACGGATAATCCGTGCCGACCAGCCGGTTGTTGGCGTTGACCAGCATGCCGGCGACCGGGTCCTTGCGGCGCGGCAGATCGTCGAACGGGATGAAGCCGGTCCAGTCGGCGCTGCCGTCCCAGCCGCGCGCCGGCATGAAGCCGTCGCCCGATCGGCGCAGCGGCACCAATCCGGCCGCCAGCATGCCGACCGTGCCGCCGTGATCGGCATAGAAGATGTTCTGCATCGGCGAGTCGAAGCGGGTCAGCGCGGTGGTGAACTGGTCCCAGTTGCGCGCGCGATCCAGCCGATAGAGCGCCTCGGCGGTGCCGTCGCTGGCACGCAGCGCGGTCGCCGCCAGCGCGATCACGCTCTGGTCGGGCGCGGCCGCCCGGGCCGCCGGCTCGGCGTCCGAGATCACCGGTCCGTGCCGCGTCTCGCGCACCGTGATGGTGACGTCGTCGGCGTCGCGCACCTTGATGGTCTCGGTGCGCGTGACGAACGGCCGCGGCCCGTCCGGCGTCTCGTAGGCGTCCGGGTTGCCGGGCGCGAGCCGCTCGACGAACAGGTCCTGGGTGTCGGCGCCGGTCGTCGTCATGCCCCAGGCGATCGCGCCGTTCTGGCCGAGGATGTGGAACGGCACGCCCGCCACGGTGGCGCCGGTCAGCCGGAGGTCGGGCGTCGTGATGCTGGCGAGGTACCAGATCCCGGGCGCGGCGAAACCGAGATGCGGATCGTTGGCGAGGATCGGCTTGCCGCTCTTCGTGTGGCTGCCGTCGACCACCCAGATGTTCGAGGCGAGCCGCGGCCGCAGCACGTCGGGCATGGCGGCCAGCACGCGCGCGAACAACGCGTCGGTCGCGTCGGACTTCTCGATGCCGGTCGGCAGGGTGATCGCGCCGGCGTAATTGTCGTCGGCATACCAGTCCCGCAGCTGCGCCGGGGTCAGGCGCTGGGCGAGCCGCGCGCGCAGCGCCTCGCCGCGCCAGTTGCCGCTCAAGGTGATCGCCATCAGGCGGCCCCACAGCAGCGAGTCGGCGGGGCGCCACGGCTCGGGCGCGGTGCGCAGCACGTAGTATTCGGGCGGCAGCGCGCCGCTGCGCGTCTCGAGGAAGCCGTTGACCCCGTCGGCGTAGGCCTGCAGCGCCGCGCGCACCTCGGGGCTCAAGCTCGCCAGCGACGCCTCGGCCGCGCGCTGGAGGCCGAGCGTGCGCATGGTGCGATCGATGCCGACGGCGCCGGCGCCGAGCACCTCGGCGAGCCGTCCGGCGCCGAGGCGGCGCTGGAAGTCCATCTGGAACAGGCGGTCCTGGGCGTGCACGAAGCCGAGCGCCATGTAGGCGTCGTGATCGTCGGCGGCGAAGATGTGCGGCACGCCGTCAGCGTCGCGGAACACCGAGACCTCGCGATGCAGGCCGGGCAGCGCCAGCCGGCCGGTGGTCTGCGGCAGGCTGGTGCGCAGCCACAGATAGCCGCCGCCGGCGCCCGCCAGCAGCACGATGACGAGACCCGCCAGCGCGCGGATCAGCCCCCGCAGCAGGGGTCGCGGACGCGCGCGCCGGCGCATCGATCCTTACGCGAGGCCGAGCTCTTTCAGGATCTGGGCGCGGTCGCCGTCGAGCTCGGGCGCGCCGGGCCGTGTCGTCGGATCGGCGAAGCCCGAGATCTTGATCGGATTGCCCGCCACCTTGATCTTGCCAGCCGTCTTGTCGTCGGCCTCGACCAGCATGTTGCGCGCGGCGGTCTGCGGATGGGCGAGCGCCTGCGCGATGTTGTTGACCGGGCCGCATGGCACGCCCGCCGCCTCGAAGGTCTCGATCCAGCCGGCGGTGGTCTGGCGCGCCAGCTCCTTCTCGATCTCGGCGGCGAGCTTGCGGTTGTTGGTGTTGCGCAGGTCGTTGGTCTTGTAGATCGGGTCCTGCGCCAGATCGGGCCGGCCGATCGCCTGGCACAGCTTGGCGTAGAGCGCATCGTTGCCGGCCGCGATGATGAGATGGCCGTCCTTGGTTTTGTAGGCCTCGAACGGCGTGATCGAGGGATGGCGCGCGCCCATCGGGCCGGGGATCGTGCCCGAGGTCGTGTAGCGCATCACGGCGTTCTCGAGCAGCGCCAGCTGGCAGTCGAACATGCCGATGTCGACCTTGGTCGCCTCGCCGGTTTGCGCGCGGTGATAGAGCGCGGCGTTGACCGCGATGGTCGTGTAGAGCCCGGCGCCGATGTCGCCGATCGACATGCCGACGCGCGTCAGCCCGCCGCCCGGCTCGCCGGTCACGCTCATGATGCCGCCGATCGCCTGCACGACCATGTCGTAGGCCGGGTGGCGCGAGTAGGGGCCGGTGTGGCCGAACCCGGACGCCGCGGCGTAGATCAGCTTCGGGTAGCGCGGGTGCAGCTGTTCCCAGCCGTAGCCGAGCTTCTCCATCGTGCCCGGGCGGAAGTTCTCGGCGATGACGTCGGCGCGCGCGAGCAGCGCCTCGAAGATCTTCTTGTCGGCGGGCGCCTTGAGGTCGAGCGCGATCGACTCCTTGCCGCGGTTGACCGAGACGAAATAGGTCGATTTGCCGTTGGTGAAGGGACCGTAGTGGCGCGCGTCGTCGCCGCCCTTGGGCGGCTCGACCTTGATGACCCGGGCGCCCAGCTCGGCCATCAGCAGGGTGCAGTAGGGGCCGGCGAGGATGCGCGTCATGTCGATGACGGTGACGCCGCTGAGCGGTCCGGAGGCGGTCATTGGGAGATCCCGAGACTTTGATCGATGTCGAGCGTAGATAGCCCGCAGCGCCGGCGAACGCAATCTGGGCCGATTCGGGCACGCCGGCGCGGAATCGGCCGTGGCGGAACGTCGCGCGGCGCGCCGGCCGGGCGGCGGCGCCCGGCAGGGGCGGGGAAAAATCGGCCCCCGCGGACAAAATCTCGTCACGATGGCGCGCGAAGATTGAAGCGAGCCGCCGCTTGACGCATTGTCGCCGGCGCGCGCGCGCCGGCGAGGACGAGGCGCGGGTCCGCGGACGGGTCAGGGCACGGGTGCGCGACGCGCGGGAGGTGTGATGGCGCTCGAGACGTCGACCGAGCCCAGCGGCAACGGCACCGGCCTCCGGCCGCAGCAGCGCCGTTACCAGAACGCCGCGGCGATGGTCGCCGCGCTGAAGCCGAGCTACCCGGTCTATTGCATCCACGAGCGCTCGGTGAAGAAGGCCGCGCGGCGGTTCCTCGACGTGTTCCCCGGGCGCGTGCTCTACGCGGTCAAGTGCAACCCGCACCCGCTCATCCTCAAGGCGCTCTACGAGGAGGGCATCCGGCATTTCGACACCGCCTCGCTCGCCGAGGTGGCGCAGGTGCGCGAGCAGTTCCGCGACGCCGAGTGCTACTTCATGCACCCCGTGAAGGCGCGCTCGGCGATCAAGACCGCCGACGAGGTCTACGCCGTCGAGCACTTCGTGGTCGACCACATGGACGAGCTCTACAAGGTGCTCGACTCGGCGGGCGGCGAGGGGCTCGCCATCCTGGTGCGCATCGCCACGCCGTCGGCCGGCGCTGCCTACGACCTGTCGGCCAAGTTCGGCGCGCGCCCGGCCGAGGCGGTCGAGCTCCTGCACGCGATCCGGAGCGAGGGCTGCCAGGCCGGCATCGCGTTCCACGTCGGCTCGCAGTGTCTGCTGCCGCGCGCCTACCGCACGGCGCTCGCGATCGTCGGCGAGATCATCGACGCCGCTAAGGTCGACATCCACTATCTCGACGTCGGCGGCGGCTTCCCGTCGACCTATCTCGGCGTCGAGGCGCCGCCGCTCGACGAGTTCATCGAGGAGATCGAGGCCGGTCTCGGCGCCCTCAAGCTGCGGCGCGACTGCGTGCTGATGTGCGAGCCCGGCCGCGCGCTGGTCGCGACCGGCATGTCGCTGGTCGTGCAGGTGCAGCTCCGGAAGGGCGACAGCCTGTTCATCAACGACGGCGTCTACGGCAGCCTGTCGGAGACCGTGACGGCGCGGCTGCGCTTCCCGGCCCGGCGCATCCGGCTGACCGAGGCCGACACCGACGAGCTCGCCGACTTCACGATCTACGG
>DATJNS010000231.1:0-27998 GCA_035507915.1 Candidatus Sulfotelmatobacter sp. | reverse complement strand
CCGCCATCGCGAGATGGGCGAGGTTGAAGTGCGCCTCGGCGAAGGTCGGCTCGGCTTCGAGCGCCGCCAGGTAGTGCACCTTGGCCTCGGCGGTGCGGCCGAGCTCGCGCAGCACGTTGCCGAGATTGAAGCGCACGATCGGGTCGCGCGGGCTGGCGGCGAGGCACGCGTAATACAGGCGCTCGGCGGTCGCGAGGTCGCCGGTGCCGGCGGCCTCCTCGGCCGCCTCGAACAGCGCATCGGGATCGGGCGGCGGCTGCTCCCAGGCGAAGCGCATCTGGCCGTCGAGCTCGGCCAGCACGTCGCCGATGCGCAGCATCAGGTCGCCCGACGGCGCGATGTCGAGCCGCGCGATGTCGGCCGGCGTGGCGCCGCGTCGGCGGCGCCGAAGCTCGGTCGCCGCCTTGAGGATGAGGTCGAGCGACGCCTTGCGCTGGCGCAGGCCGGCGATGTGCTGCGCGACCTTGAGATCGCTGAAGCCGAAGCGGCCGTCGCCTGGCGTCAGCACGTCGAACAGCGCGAGCTGGCGCACCTCGTCGGCGCTCAAGCCCGAGAGGCCCAGGAAGCGCGCGGCGTCGATGTCCTTGCCGTGCAGCGGCGGCATCAGGCCGAGCGCCCGGAGGAAGCCGTCCTCGCTGAGGCAGCGCTCGGGCGGCAGCGCGCGCACGGCCTCCAGGGTCGCCGAGGCGAGCCGGCCCGCCGCCTCGTGCGTGATCACGGCGATGTCGGTCTTGCGGCCCAGGCGGCGGTGGAGCTTGGCGCCCCGCGCGGTCAGCTCGCGTTCGATGCGGCTCTTCGGCAGGCGCTCGAGGCGCCCGACGAGGAAGAAGCTGGTGCCCTCGACGCGGAGGCTGGTCATGTCACCCGGCGCGGCGGCTGGTCCCCTTGCGCTTCGCGGCGACCGCCTTCTTGGGCTCCGGCTTGGACTCCGGTTTGCCGGGCGCGGCGCCGCGCGCGCGGGTCGGCTTGCTCGAGGCCGGCGGCTTGATGGTCTCGAGCGACTGCTTGAGCGCGGCCATCAGGTCGACCACCGGCGCCGGCGTCGAGACCTCGGCGGTGACGATCTTCTCGCCCTTGATCTTGGCCTTGATGAGCTCGGCCAGCGCCACCTGATAGCGGTCGGTGAACTCCTTGGGATCGAAGGCGGCGGTCTTCTGGTCGACGATCTGGCGCGCGAGCGTGATCGCGCCCTCGTCGAGCTTGCCCTCCTCGATGTCCTCGAAATAGGGCTCCTCGCGGCGCACCTCCTCGGGCGCGCGCAGGGTGCGGATCATGATGCCCTTGCCGCGTGGGCTGAGCAGCACCGGGCGCTCGCGCGACGACAGCACCAGCCGGCCGATGCCGGCCTTGCCCTCGCGGCGCATCGCCTCGACCAGCACGCGGAAGGTCTCGTTCGCCATCTTGCCGTCGGGCGCCAGCCAATAGGGCGCGTCGAGATAGAGCGGATCGATCTCCGCGTCGGCGACGAACTGGGTGACGTCGATCACCCGGTTGCTCTCGATCTGGATCTTCTCGAGCTCCTCGTCGGCGATCACGACGTAGCGCCCCTTCTCGAACTCGTAGCCCTTCTGGAGCTGGTCGCGCGACACCGCCTTGCCGGTGGTCGGATCGGTCGGGACCATGGTGATGCGCGACATCGAGCCGGGCGCCAGGTTGTGGAACGCGATGCGGTCGGCGCCCGACGATGCCGGGTAAAGGCGGACGGGGCAGGAGACGAGGCTGACCCGCAGATATCCCTTCCAGCTCGAGCGCGGCGCGGCCATGGTAAATCTCCTCGTGAGGCAGGCAGGATAGACCGAGACGTCGGAACACGCCATCTTCTTATTCGTCAAAGGGTTGGACGGCGACGTTCGTGTAGGCTTGACAAGGGATTGAGGGTCGCCATGGGCCTCCGCGAGTACCGCCAGAAGCGCGATTTCGGGCGCACCCCCGAGCCCGCCGGGGCGTCCCGCGCCTCGGCCAAGGCCCCGGCGCGCGGGCGGACGAAGGCGCCGGGCAAGCCCGCCTTCGTGATCCAGAAACACGCCGCCCGGCGCCTGCATTACGACTTCCGGCTCGAGCTCGACGGCGTGCTGAAGAGCTGGGCGGTGCCCAAGGGGCCGAGCCTCGACCCGGCCGACAAGCGGCTCGCCGTCCATGTCGAGGACCACCCGGTCGAGTATGGCGGGTTCGAGGGCGTGATCCCGCCCGGCGAGTACGGCGGCGGCACCGTCATGCTGTGGGACCGCGGCTGGTGGGAGCCCTACGGCGACGCTCACGCCGGCTACGCCAAGGGCGACCTCAAGTTCATCCTGCACGGCAGCAAGCTGCATGGCCGCTGGGCGCTGGTCCGCATGCGCACGCGGCGCGACGGCGACCGCGGCGACAACTGGCTGCTCATCAAGGAACGCGACGAGGCGGCGCGAGCCGGCGACGACATCGTCGCGCGCGAGACGCGCAGCGCCGCCACCGGGCGCGAGATGGCGACGATCGCGCATGCCGCCGACCGCGTGTGGCACTCCCAGGACGGCGCCGGCGAGGCGGCGTCGGCGACGAAGCGCTCGAGGCGCCGCGCCACCCGCGCCGATCCGCCGGCGTCGTTCGATCCGTCGCACATGCAAGGCGCCAAGCAGGCCGCCCACGCGCCGAAGCTGCTGCCCCAGCTCGCCCAGCCGGTCGCGGCGCCGGCGCGTGGCGACGACTGGCTTCACGAGATCAAGTTCGACGGCTATCGGATGCTCGCGCACCTGAAGAGCGGCAAGGTGCGCCTCGCCAGCCGCAAGGGGCTCGACTGGACCGAGAAGTTCCCCGAGGTGGCCGCGGCGCTCGGCGAGCTCGGCGTCGGCGAGGCGCTGCTCGACGGCGAGATCGTGCATCTGACCGAGCGCGGCGTGTCGAGCTTCTCGGCGCTGCAGGCCGATCTGTCCGAAGGCACGACCGCAGGCCTCGTCTACATGGCGTTCGATCTCCTCTATCTAGACGGCTGGGATCTGACCGGCGCGCGGCTCGACGACCGCAAGGCCGCGCTCAAGGCCGTGCTGGCGGGCGGCGGCGCGCCGCCGAGCGTGCGCTACGCCGACCATCAGGAAGGCCGCGGCCCCGAGTTCTTCGCCGCCGCCGGCGGCATGGGGCTCGAGGGCATCGTCTCGAAACGGCGCGACGCGCCCTACCGGGCCGGTCGCGGCCCGGCGTGGACCAAGTCGAAATGCCTCGGGCGCGAGGAGTTCGTGGTCGTCGGGTTCAGCGATCCGGCGGGCGGGCGCACCGGCTTCGGCGCGCTGCTGCTCGGCTACCACACGCCCAAGGGCAAGCTCGCCAAGGGAAAGTTGGTCTATGCCGGCCGCGTTGGCACCGGGTTCTCCGACAAGCTGCTCGCGCGCCTGCACGCGCGACTCGAGAAGCTCGAGCGTAAGGCCGCGACCGTGAAGCTGCCCGCCGACCTGTCGGCGCGCGACGTCCACTGGGTCGAGCCGAAGCTGGTCGTCGAGGTCGGCTTCAGCGAGTGGACGCGCGACGGCATCCTGCGCCAGTCGAGTTTCCTCGGCCTGCGCGACGACAAGTCGCCCGCCGAGGTGGTGCTGGAGCCGCCGGCCGGCGGCCGCGTGTTCGCTGCGGCAACGGCCGACCCGGCAACGTCCGCGACGCCGCCCGAGACGCCGATCGCGCGCGACGGCTCGGCGACGGTCGCCGGCGTGCGCGTCACCCACGCCGGGCGCGTCGTCTATCCCGATCTCGGCATCACGAAGCTCGCGGTCGCCGAGTATTACGCGGCGGTCGCCGACGCGATGCTGCCGCACGTGGCGCGGCGGCCGCTCAGCCTGCTGCGCTGCCCCGAGGGCCTGGCCGGCGAGCGCTTCTTTCAGAAGCACCTCACCGCCGGCATGCCGAACGCCATCAAGGAGATCAAGGTCCCGACCAAGGACAGCACCGAGCCCTATGTGATGATCGAGGACGCGCGCGGCCTGGTGGCGCTCGCCCAGATGGGCGTGCTCGAGATCCATCCGTGGGGCTCGACGATCGACAAGCTGGAGCAGCCCGATCGCCTGATCTTCGATCTCGATCCCGACGAGGGGCTCGGCTGGGAGCGCGTGATCGCCGCCGCGCTCGCCGTGCGCGACGTCCTGGAGACGCTCGGCCTGCGCAGCTTCGCCAAGACGACCGGCGGCAAGGGTCTGCACGTCGTGGCGCCGATCAAGCCGGCGCTCGACTGGGACGCCGCCAAGGACTTCTCGCGCGCGGTGGTGCAGCGCCTGGTCGACGCCGCGCCGCAGCGCTACACCGCGACCATGTCAAAATCGGCGCGCCGCGGCCGCATCTTCCTCGATTATCTGCGCAACGGCCGCGAGGCGACCGCGGTCGCCGCCTACTCGACGCGCGCGCGTCCGGGCGCCACTGTCTCGGCGCCGCTCAGCTGGGCGGAGGTCGAGCGCGGCATTCGCTCCGACCAGTTCACCATCCGGAGCCTGCCGCAGCGTCTCGACGCCGGCGCCGATCCGTGGGCCGACTTCGCCAAGACGAAGCAGGCGGTCTCGGCGGCGGCGCGCCGCGTGCTCGGATGAGCTGAGTTGGGCTGACGGTCCGGCGCGCTTCGGATCGCCGGATGACGCTGATACCCTGACTCGTGGCGGCAGGTGCCGCGCGACTTCGGGAGGCGACCCCGTGACCAGGCTGACCGACGAGCAGACCGCGCTGCGCGACATGACGCGCGCCTTCGTGCGCAAGGAGATCGCGCCGTTCGCGGCCGAGTGGGACCGCACCGAGACGGTGCCGGTCGAGACGGTCCGCAAGCTGGGCGCGCTCGGGCTCAACGGCGTGTGCATTCCGCCCGAGTGGGGTGGCGCCGGCGCCGACTTCGTCGCCTACGTGCTGGCGACCGAAGAGCTCGCCTATGGCGACGCCGGCGTGTGCAACATGATCAACGCTGCGAACGCTTTCGCCATGACGGTTGACGATCACGGCACGCCCGCGCAGAAGGCTGCGTTCTTGCGTCCGGTCGCGACCGGGCGCATGCACGCCTGTCTGCTGCTGACCGAGCCGCAGGCCGGCTCCGACCTCGCCAACCTGCGCACGCGCGCGGTGCGCCGGGGCGAAGGCTGGGTGCTCGACGGCGCCAAGTGCTTCATCACGTCGGGCGGCTCGGCCGGAGTCGGCGTCGCGCTCGCAGTGACCGACCCGGATGCCGGCAAGCGCGGCATCTCGGCGTTCCTGCTGCGCACCGATCAGCCCGGCTACACGGTGGTGCGCAAGGAGCGCAAGCTCGGCCACCGCACCAACGACACGTGCCAGATCGCGTTCGAGGATCTCGTGCTGCCAGCCGACAGCCTGCTCGGCAGGCCGGGCGAGGGATTGAAGATCGCGCTCTCCGGCATGGAGGGCACGCGCATCGGCGCGGCGGCCCAATCGGTCGGCGTCGCGCGCGCCGCCCTGGACGCCGCGCTCGCCTATGCGCGCGAGCGCGAGACCTTTGGGCAAAAGCTGATCGAGCATCAGGCGGTCGCCTTCAAGCTCGCCGACATGGCGACCGAGGTCGAGGTCGCGCGCCAGATGTGCCTGCATGCCGCCGGGCTCAAGGCGGCGCGGGCGCCCGCCCTCAAGCAAGCCTCCATGGCGAAACTGTTCGCCGCGAAGATGTGCGAGCGCGTGTGCTCCGAGGCGATCCAAATTCATGGCGGCTACGGCTTCGTCAACGATTTCCCGGTCGAGAAGTATTACCGCGACGCGCGCGTCTTCCAGATCTACGACGGCACCAACGAGGTGCAGAAGATCCTGACCGGCCGCTGAGCAGGGGGCGCTATTCCACGCGCGCGCCGGTGCGCTTGACCACCGCGGTCCAGCGTGCGGTCTCGGCCTTGATGAAGGCGGCGTAGGCCTCGGGCGTGTCGCCGATCACCTCGTAACCCTGATGCACGAGCGCGTCGTGGATCGCGGGTTGGTGCAGCAGCCGCACGATCTCGGCGTTGAGCGCAGCGATCACTGTGGGCGGCGTGCCGGCGGGCGCGTGCAGGCCCTGCCAGGCGTAGGATTCGAGCTCGGGAAAGCCGAGCTCGGCGACGCTCGGCAGATCGGGCGCGACGGTCGAGCGTTGCGCGGTCGTGATTGCGAGGCCGCGCAGCTTGCCGGCCTGGATGTGCGGCAGCACCGCCGCGGCGATCGCGACGGTCGCCTGGATCTGCCCCGCCAGCAGGTCGGTGACCGCGGGCGGAAAGCCGCGATAGGGCACGTGCACGATGTCGACCCCGGCGTGGAATTTGAGCTCCTCCATGGTCAGGTGACTGGCGCTGCCGCTGCCCACCGAGCCGTACGACAACGTGCCGGGATGCGCCTTGGCGTAGGCGATGAACGAAGCGAAGTCGCGCGCCGGCACGTCCGGGTTGATCGCGAGGATCTGCGGCGCACGCACCAGCAAGGTGATCGGCGCGAGATCGCGCTCCGGGTCGTAGGGCAGATTCGCGTAGAGCGCCTTGTTGACCGCGATCGGGCCGTTGCTGCCGAGCAGCAGGGTATAGCCGTCGGGCGACGCCTTGGCGACCGCGTCGGAGCCGATGTTGCCGCCCGCGCCCGAGCGGTCGTCGACGACGAACGGTTGGTGGAAAGCGTCGGCGAGCCCCGGGGTCAGCAGGCGCGTCACGACGTCCGGCGTCGAGCCGGGCGGGAACGGCACGATCACGCGCACGGCATGGGTGGGCCACGTCTCGGCGTGGGCGGGCGTGGCGATACCGGCCAACAGGGTCAGCACAACGAGCATCATTTGGACCGTCATCCCCGCGAACGCGGGGATCCAGAGTCGTGCGGCGGTGCTCGGGACTCTGGATGCCCGCGTTCGCGGGCATGACGAGTCCATTTTGGCCGGAAGGCGCTTCAATGGTGCATCGCCTCGCCGCCGAACGGCACGACCTTGCCGGGGTTCATCAGGTCGCGCGGGTCGAGCGCGCGCTTGAGGCTGCGCATCAGCTCGAGCTCGACAGCCGTCTTGTAGTGCATCATCTCGCCGAGCTTGAGCTGGCCGATGCCGTGCTCGGCGCTGAACGAGCCGTCCATGTCGGCCGCGATGTCGTGGACGATCGTGTTGAAGCGGCCCCACTGCGCGAGATAGCTCGGCGTGTCCATGCCGACCGGCTGGCTCAGGTTGAAGTGCACGTTGCCGTCGCCGACGTGGCCGAAGGCGCAGACCCGGATGCCCGGCAGCTCGGCCTCGACGCGGCGGGTCGCGCGGTCGATGAACTCCGAGATGCGCGAGATCGGCACCGCCACGTCGTGCTTGATGCTGCCGCCCTCGTGCTTCTGGACGTCGGACACCGCTTCGCGCAGACGCCAGAACGCGTGGGCCTGGGCGTCGCTCTGGGCGATCGCGGCGTCGCGCACGATGCCGGCCTCGGCGGCGCGCGCCAGGCAATCCTCGAGCGCGCCGGTCAGCCCGGCGTCGGCGCGTGGCGTGGTGAGCTGGATCAGCACGTACTGCTCGTGACGCTCGGCCAGCGGGTCGGCGGTGCCGGGCACGTGCTTCAGCACCATGTCGAGGCACGTGCGGTTCAACAGCTCGAACGTGCTCACCGCGTCGCCGGTCTCGCCGCGCGCGCGCGCCAGCAGCTCGGCGGCGGCATAGATATCGCGCACCGCGACGAAAGCGGTCGCGCTGTCGAGCGGCCGCGGGAACAGCTTGAGGACCGCCGCGGTGATCAGCCCGAGCGTGCCCTCCGAGCCCATGAAGAGGTTCTTGAGGTCGTAGCCGGTGTTGTCCTTGCGCAGCCGGCGCAGCCCGTCCCACACCTGGCCGTCCGGCAGAACCACCTCGAGCCCAAGCACGAGATCGCGCGCGTTGCCGTAGCGCAGCACCGCGGTGCCGCCGGCGTTGGTCGCCAGGTTGCCGCCGATCTGGCAGCTGCCCTCGGCGGCCAGGCTGAGCGGGAATAGCCGATCGTGCTGCGCGGCGGCGGCCTGCAGATCGGCGAGGATGCAACCGGCCTCGACCGTCATCGTATAGGTCAGCGGGTCGACGTCGCGGATCCGGTTGAGGCGCGCGAGGCTGATGATCACGCTGCCCGCGTGCGCCACCGCGCCGCCCGACAGGCCGGTGTTGCCGCCCTGCGGCACCATCGCGATGCCGGCCTCGGCGCAGGCGCGCACCACGCGCGCCACCTCCCCGGTCGAGCCCGGACGGACGACGAGATCGGCCTCGCCGCGGAACAGTCCGCGCGTCTCGGCGAGATAGGGCTCGAGCGCCGAGCCGTCGGCGATCCAACCGCGCTCGCCGACGATCTCCTTGAGGCGTGCGAGCGCCGCCGCCCGTTCGCGGGGCAGCGCGCGCGTCATGGCCGGGGTCTCCCGTGCATCCTCGCGGCTCCGAATCGATTCGAACCGGGGATGCCAGATCCGGCCGCGGATTACAACGGGTTCCGCGACCGGACCGGATCGGCGGGCCGGCTCAGAAGCGGTAGCCGACGCCCGCGCCGACCACCAGCGGATCGAGCGCCGTCTTCGCCGTCACGGGCCCGAGCACCGTGTTGAGGTGCGCGGTCGTGTTCAGGAAGATCTGCTTGACGTCGAAGTTCGCGAACCAGTGACCGCTGATGTTGTAGTCGAAGCCGGCCTGCACGGCGGCGCCGACATTGTCGTCGAGCGACAGACCGGTCACGGTCGGCCCCTTGCCCGAGCTCGCGTAGAAGAACGACGCGTTCACGCCGGCGCCGACATAGGGGCTCCATCGCTCGTGCGGCATGAAGTGGTACTGCAAGGTCACGGTCGGCGGCAGCACCCAGGTCGAGCCGACGTTCACGGTGCCGACGGTGGTGCCGACCGCGTGCAGGTGGTGCTCGGTCGAGGCCGCGATCACCTCGGCCGCGATGTTGTCGGTGAAGAAGTAGGAGAGATCGACCTCGGGCGCCGGCGTCGCCGTCGTGGTGACGTGGCCGCCGATCGACGTGCTGCTCGAGCTGTCCTCCGGGATCACGCCGACGGCGCGGCCGCGCAGCATGAAGGTCCCGGCCTGCTTGCCGACCGGCGCGTCGCTTGCCGTCTGCGCGAAGGAGACCGTGCTCAGCGCGAGCGCGCCGAGCAGGCAGGCTGAAAAGAGAGTTCGGTTCATGACATTCCCTCGCCGTGCCTGCGATGCGAGGGACGGCCCAGTTGCACACGCCGCGCTTTGGGCGCGGCGGATACACACTCGCTGTCCGGGGATGTGAATACTTTGACTTAAATCAACGCTTACACATCAGCAACGTGGTGAGGCAGGTGCCCCGGCGGCGAACTGCCGCCAGCCTTTGGCGCGCAGCTCGCAGGCCGGGCAGGTGCCGCAGCCGTAGCCCCAGTCGTGGCGCAGGGTGCGCTCGCCGAGATAGCAGCTGTGGGTGAGATCGCGGATCAGCTCGACCAGCGGCGCGCCACCGAGCTCGCGCGCGAGCGTCCAGGTCGCGGCCTTGTCGCGCCACATCAAGGGCGTGTGCAGCACGAAGCGGCGCTCCATGCCGAGATTGATCGCCAGCTGCAGCGCCTTGATGGTGTCGTCGCGGCAGTCCGGATAGCCCGAATAGTCGGTCTCGCACATGCCGCCGACCAGATGCTTGAGGCCACGCCGGTAGGCGACCGCGGCGGCGAAGGTGAAGAACAATAGATTGCGTCCGGGCACGAAGCTGGTCGGCAGACCCGATGCACCGATCGCGATCTCGACGTCGCGCGTCAGCGCGGTGTCGCTGATGCGGCCCAGCATGGCGAGGTCGAGCAGATGATCGTCGCCGAGCCGTGCCGCCCAGGCGGGCGCGAGCGCGGCCAGCGCGCCGCGGATCGGCGGCCGGCAGTCGAGCTCGACGCGATGGCGCTGGCCGTAGTCGAAACCGATGGTCTCGACGCGCGCGAAACGCGCGAGCGCCCATGTCAGACAGACCGTCGAGTCCTGGCCGCCCGAGAACAGCACCAGCGCGCCGTCCGCGTCCTCTGCGGTGGGATCGTTCGTCGTCATTTGCGCGGCGCTGCGGCGCGGCGCAGGCGATCGTTGATCGCGGCGCCGAGGCCGCGCTCGGGCACCGTCATGGCGGCGATGCCGGAGAACTCCGGGCGGTCGAGCTCGCGCAGCGCCGCGAACAGCCGCGTCGCGGCCTGGAGCAGGTCGCCCGACTCGCTGAGATTGATCACCGCCGCGAACCCTTCGGGCGGGTTCGGGCCGAACGCGAGGAGCGCCTCGCCGGGCTGCGGCTCGGTCGGATCGAGGCGCAGCTTGAGGCGCGGCGCGTAGTGGCTGGCGAGCTGGCCGGGCGCGCGCGGCGCCGTCGGCGCGTCGGGGCTGGGCACTGGATCGGCGAGCTCGCCGATGGCGGCGGCGATGGTCTCGGCGGTGACGCCGCCTGCGCGCAGGATCGCCGCCGGTTGGCGGGTGAGGTCGACCACGGTCGACTCGACGCCGACGCGGCACGGCCCGCCGTCGAGGATGATGGGCAGCCGGCTGCCGAACTCGCGCTCGACGTGCTCGGCGGTGGTCGGGCTCACGCCGCCCGAGTGGTTGGCGCTCGGCCCGGCCAGCGGGCGCTGCGCGGCGGCGATCAGCGCCAGCGCCACCGGATGATCGGGCACGCGCAGCGCGACCGTGTCGAGCCCAGCGGTGGCGAGCAGCGCGATTCGGCAGTCGGGACGCTTCTTGAGCACCAGGGTTAGCGGTCCCGGCCACTGGCGCTGGGCGAGGAAGCGCGCGCGGCGGTCGAACGTGGCGAACTGCTGGGCCATCGTGAGGTCGCTCACGTGCACGATCAGGGGATTGAAGCGCGGGCGTCCCTTGAGCTCGAAGATCGCCGCGACCGCGCGCTCGGATGTCGCGTCGCCGCCGAGCCCGTAGACGGTCTCGGTCGGAAATCCAACCAGGCCGCCGGCGCGAATGTGACCACCCGCCACCTGCAGCGTGTCGGCGCTCGGCGTGAGAATCGACATCGCGCCGGCACTCTGCCCAGGCGGCGCGAGCGCGGTCAAGGCGGCCTCGGCGCGGCTGGTTTCCGCCCTTTCGCAGCGCACCATTGCGGCGCCCGGCGATTTGCGCGACAACCCTGCGATCAAGAGCGCGATGCAGGCGACGGAGGACCGATGACAGCCACGGTACTGACGGTCGCTCAGCAGAAGGGCGGCGCCGGCAAGAGCACCCTCGCGATCCATCTCGCGGTTGCGTGGTCGGGTGCCGGGCGCAAGGTCGCGATCGTCGACATCGATCCGCAGGCGAGCGTCAGCCACTGGGACGAGCGGCGCGGCGGCAACGGCAACGGCGAGCTGCCGCACGTCGTCAAGCTGTCGGGATGGCGCACCGCGGGCGAGGTCGAGCGGCTCGGCCGCGAGCACGACATCGTGCTGATCGATAGCCCGCCGCACGCCGACACCGACGCGCGCATCGCGGTGCGCGCCGCCCAGCTCGTGCTCGTGCCGATGCAGCCCAGCCTGATGGATCTGTGGGCGACCCAGGCGACGCTCGACATGGCGAAGTCCGAGCGCAAGCCGGCGCTGATCGTGCTCAACCGCGTGCCGCCGCGCTCGCGCGCCGCCGAGGAGGTCGCGGGCGAAGTCGCCAACATCGGCGTGCCGCTCGCCGGCGCGCGCATCGGCAACCGCGTGGCGCTCGCCTCGGCGCTGCATCGCGGCAAGGGCATCACCGAGTACGAGGCGACGAGCACGGCGGCGCACGAGATCGAAGCGCTCGCCAAGGAGATCCTCGACCGCATCGGTTGACGGCGGCCCCCCGCCTCGCCGAAGTTTGTTGCATCCGCGCTCGGAGCACGCGGCCAGGCCAGCTTGCGCGGTCGGGTTGGCGGCGGCAGGCGCGAGCTCGGGGGAGGACGGCGGCATGACGGCGCGACGACGGGGCTGGGCAGCCGCGCGTGCGCCGTTGATCGGGCTTTTGCTGCTCACCGGCCCGGCCATGGCGAAGGACGCGCCGAAAGCGCCGCAGAAGGCGCCCCCTGTTTCCGGTGGGTTTGCCGCGCTGCTGCACGAGAGCCTGACGGGCCGCGCGTTCGTGCCGTCGCCCGACACGATCGACCCGGCGGCCAAGCCGATGTTCGACCGCCTGGTCGCCGGCGACTACAAGGCGCCCGTGCTGGAGGCGCAGCCCGACCTCGCGCGGCTCGACCACGTCGTCACCGAGGTCTGCCCCGCGCTCAAGACCCCGAGCCAGGTGATCAAGGACTCGACGCCGTTCCTGCTGACCGGGCGGTTCGACGCCAAGACGACGCCGCCCGGCGCGGTCGTGACGGCCAGCGATCCCGCCGCGCTGCGCCTCGAGCTGCCGTCGGGCCGGTTCCTGGTCTACAGCCTGGTCCTGACCGGGGTGCGCATCGCGCCGGCGCCGATCCGCGAAGCGCGCGCCATCGACCTCGGCGCGTGCCACGCGAGCGGCGACGCGATCAGCCTGGTGGACGGCACCAAGACCGACGCGACGATCGCTGGTCAGGGGCTGGCGGTGATCGGCGGCGAGCCGGTCTGGGTGGTGGTGGCGCGCGCCGACAGGCGGATCGCCATCAACCTGCAGCCGCTCGATCGTCGGCTCAAGAACTACCAGGTGCGCGATGGCTGGAAGTTCCTCAGCGGACCGTGACGGTGGCGCGGCGCACGCGCCGGGCGTCGGCCGGCTCTACGGCGTGTTCCTGCGCATCGCGATGCTGAGCTTCGGCGGCGGCAGCCTGATGTGGTCGCAGCGCGTGCTGGTCGAGGAGCTGGGCTGGTTCTCGAATGCCGAGTTCCTCAACGCGGTCGGGATGTCGCAGATCCTCCCCGGGCCCAACCTGCCGAACCTCGCGGTGATCATCGGCGCGCAGTATCGCGGCGTCGCCGGCGCGGGGGCTGCCCTTGCCGGCGTCACCCTGGTGCCGCTCGTGATCCTGTTGGGCGCCGGCGCGCTCTACTTCGCCTACGGCGACCTGCCGCTGGTGCAGGCGGCGCTCACCGGCATGTCGGCCGCGGCCGCCGGCACCATCGGCGCCGCGGCGTACAAGATGGGCGAGCCGTTTCCGTGGCGCCTGGCATCCGTGCTGGTCGCGCTGGTCGCGTTCGGCGCCATCGCCGTCGTGCAGCTGCCGCTCGTCCTCGTCCTCGCGGTGCTGTTGCCGCTCAGCGTCGCGCTCGCTTGGTTCGGCCGTGTTTAGGACGTTGCTCGCGCTCGCCGGCTATTTCGCCGTGCTGTCGCTGCTGGCGATCGGCGGCGGCAGCACCGTGGTGCCCGACATCCACCGCTATGCGGTGGTGGTGCAGGGCTGGCTCACCGATCGCGAGTTCGGCGACATCTACGCGATCGCGCGCACCTCGCCGGGACCCTCGACCTTGTTCGTCAGTCTGGTCGGGCTGAAGGCGGCCGGGCTGCCGGGCGCGCTGGTCGCGACCGTCGCGATGGGCTCGCCGTGCTCGACCGTGGCCTTCCTGGTGAGCCGCGGCCGCATGCTGGTCGGGGGACGGCGCTGGGTGCTGGCGCTCGAGCGCGGCATCGCGCCCGTGGCCTTGGGCCTGATCGCGGCCAGCGCCGTCGTGGTGACGCGTGCCGCCGATCACGGCGCGGTCGCCTACCTGGTGACGGCGGCGACCGCCGCGATCGCGGCGTTCACGCGCATCCACCCGCTGCTCGTGATCCTCGCGGCGGGCGTGCTGGGCGCGCTCGGCCTGGTATGAGGTGTCGCGCGGCGGCGGGAACGTCGCGGGGCGACGTCCCCGCCCTCGCGACTACTTCTTGCCTTCGGGCGCGAACGGCGTGGTGACGTCGCCGGTCTTGTACTCGGGCGGATAGAACACGACCTCGTGGTCGGCGGTGCGGAACGCGTCCACGTCGTTGCCCTTGATGTTGTGGTACTGCACCATCAGGACGCGCGGCTTGTCCCACTCGCCGTTCTTGCCGAACCGGATGTCGCCCGCCAGTGTGTGAAACTCGTTGGCGCGGATGTAATCGGCGACCTTGTCCTGATCCATGCTCTTGGTCGCGGCGATCGAGTCGCCCAGGATCTGGAGATAGGAGTAGGCGAAGATCGGCAGGTAGTAGCCGAGCGGATCGACGCCCTCGCCCGGCGCCTTCGCCTGGTACTTCTTCAGGAAGTCCATGACGCCCGGGAAGGCCTGCATCTTCGGAATCGGCACCCACCAGTCGTAGGTCGCGAAGCCGTTGAGCATCGGGCCGAGCTGGGTCTTGATCGCGGTGATCTGCAGCCCGACCATGCCGCCGCCGACCAGCCGCGCCTTCAGGCCGACCTCGTTGATCGCGCGCACCATCCCGACAGAGTCGGGCGGGTACGAGGCGATGTAGACGACGTCGGCGTTGGCCGCCTGGACGGCGCGCACGACCGACGTGAGGTCGGGCGGCGGCGGGAAGGGGTAGGTCTTGTCGTAGACGATATTGAGGCCGTAGGTCTTGGCGTTGACGCGCGCGCCGTCGATCGCGTTCTTGGAGAACTCGGCGTCGGCGCCGATGATCGCCAAGGTCTTCGGCTTCGGATTGAGATGCGCGGCGGCCTCGAAGAAGCCCTTCGAGAAGTCGATCTTCGGCTCGGAGCCGGTCGGCAGCATCGAGAAGTATTTCGGATAGTGGAACTCGCCGTTGGCGTCGAGCGCGAACAGCCCGAGGATCAGCTTGTTGGCGTTCATCACGACCGGCAGCGCGGGCACCACCTGGTTGGTCGCGTAGCCGGACACGACGAAGTCGACCTTGTCGACGTCCAGCAGCTTCGTGTAGATGCCCGGCACGGTCGACGGGTTGCTCTGATCGTCGTACCAGATCAGCTTCACCTGCTTGCCGAGCAGGCCGCCCTTGGCGTTGACGTCGTCGCGCCACATCTGCATCGCGAGCAGCGCGCTCTTGCCGACCGGGGCGAGACCGCCGGTCAGCGCCATGCCGAAGCCGATCGTGATCTCGTCCGCGGCCCGCGCGAGCGGGGCCCAGCATAGCGTGCCGGCGACCACCAAGGTCGCCAGCGCCCGGCCGATCCAGGCGCGCCTCGTGACTTGAAACATCGTGGGTTCCCTCCCGGTATGGTTAATTGCGGCAAGCGGTAAGCTGGCGGAGCCTAGCATAATCGGGTGGCGGCGACGCGAGGGTGTGCATCGTCGCATGGCCGCCCGGCGACGGCAGCGGCGGTCGAAGGGAGGAACAGCGCATGGCAGACGGTCCTCTGTCGGGCATCCGCGTGCTCGATCTGTGCGGTTATCTCGCGGGACCCTACGGTTGCACCTTGCTTGGCGACCTCGGCGCCGACGTCGTCAAGGTCGAGCCGCCGGGCGGCGATGCGATGCGCGCCTTCCCGTCGTCGCTGCCGGGCGAAGCGCGCGGCTTCGTCGGCGTCAACCGCAACAAGCGCAGCATCGTGATCGATCTCAAGCAGGACGCCGGCCGCGCCGTGCTGCACCGCCTGGTCGCGCGGTCCGACGTGCTGGTCGAGAATTTCCGGCCCGCGGTGCCGGCGCGCCTCGGCATCGACTACCCGACGTTGCGCGCGCTCAATCCGCGGCTGGTCTATTGCGGTCTCACGGGCTACGGCGACACCGGGCCGCTGGTCGACGCCGCCGGGTTCGACCAGGTGCTTCAGTCGATGACCGGCATCGCGCGCTTCCAGGGGCGCGGCGAGGCGCCCCAGGTCGTGCTGGGCTCGATCGTCGACTACTACACCGCGGCGCTGACCGCGCTCGGCGTGGTCGCGGCGCTGCATCATCGTGCGCGCACCGGCGTTGGCCAGTATCTCAGCACGTCGCTGCTGCGCTCCGCGCTCACCATGCAGGCGGCGCGCTTCGTGTGGACCGACACCGAGCCGCGCGAGGCGAGCCGCGAGCTGACCACGGGGCGCGTCGCCGGCATCCATCCGACCGCCGACGGCTACCTCTATCTGTCCGCCCACACGCAGGAGTTCTGGCGCGCGCTGTGCGAGATCGTCGGGCTGCCCGAGCTCGCGCGCGATCCGCGCTACGACACGATGCGCAAGCGCGCCGAGCGCGACGACGAGCTTCTGCCCCTGCTGCACGCCGCGCTGGCGCGCCGCCCCGCCGCCGAATGGGAGCGCCTGATGCAGGGCCGCGTGCCGGCCGCGATGGTGCGCCCGATCGAGGACGTGTTCGACCACCCTCAGGCAGCGGCTGAGGCGCTGGTCGCGTCGGTCGAGCACCCGACCCTCGGGCGCTACCGCACCTTGGCGCAGCCGATCCGGTTCGCCGAGACGCCGGGGCCGGCGCCGCGCGCCGCGCCGACCCTGGGTCAGCACACCGACGCGGTGCTCGACGAGCTCGGCATCGACGCGGCCGAGCGCGCTGCCTTGCGCGCGGACGGCGCCGTCGCGTGAGCGCCTAGCCGACCAGGCGGATCAGCGCGGCCGTCACGGCGATCAGCTGCAGGCCGTTGAGCACGGTGCTGGCGCGGTGCAGCCGGCGGAAGCGCTGGGTCGCGCGCTCGTCGCCGGCCAGCGCGCGCTCGCGCACCTGGTCGATGCGCGGCAGCAGGACCATCCGGCTGTAGAGAAAGCCGACCGAGACCGCGGCGAGCACCAGCGCGTCGGCCGGCGTCACCATCGTGGCGGCCAGCGCGGCGAGCGCCGTGGTCGCCGCCATGACGACGAAGTAGACGGGAAACAGCTGGCGGATGAAGGCGCCCGCGGTCGGCGTCGGCAGCTTGGAGAACACCAGCGGCGCCACCACGGCGGCGAAGAACAGCATGCTGCCGAAGGTCGCGGCGGTCGCCAGGATCGCCGCCAGCTTGATCATCGCGCGGTCTCCGGCTAGAGCCGCCGGACGACCTCGTCGCGGAAGCGCCGCATGTTCGCCAGCGTCTCGTCGAGGCTGGCGCCGCCGAGGCGGAAATCGACCTGGCTGACGCCGAGCGCGGCGAGCTGCTGGAGGTCGTCGACCACGGCGTGCGCGTCGCCCGCGAAGATCTTGCGCTCGCCGTCGCTGGCGTGCGGCTGGTCGAGCACGCCGTGGCGCTGGGACCGGAAGCCGAGCTTGAGGCTCGCGGGCTCGCGGCCGGCCTCGGCGGCGAGCTGGCGCAGCCGCGACAGCGCGGCGCGATAGCGCGGGAAGCTGTCGAGCGGGAATTTCGGGTTGGACGGGATGGGATACCAGCCGTCGCCGAGGCGCGCGGCGCGCCGGAGCGCGGGCGGGCTCTCGCCGCCGATCCACAGCGGCGGATGCGGCTTCTGCACCGGCTTGGGATCGAAGCTGATGTTGGCGAACTTGATGTAGGTGCCGTCGAAGCGCGGGTTGTCCTGGGTCCACAGCACGCGGAAGGCCTGCAGGCACTCGTCGGTGACGGCGCCGCGCGCGGCGAACGGCGGCGCGCCGAGCGCCTCGAACTCCTCCTGCATCCAGCCGGCGCCGCAGCCGACCGACAGCCGCCCGCCCGACAGCACGTCGATGGTCGCGAGGATCTTGGCGGTCAGCACCGCGGGCCGATGCGGCACGACCATCACCGAGGTGTGGAAGCGGATGCGCGAGGTCTGGCCGGCCAGCCAGGCGACCGCGGTCAGCTGCTCCTGCAGGGCGTTGTTCTGCAGCAGCGGGAAGGCGCCAGTTTCGGTGTAGGGGTAGGGCGCCTGGATGTCGCGCGGGATCAGGACGTGATCGCTCAAGGTCAGGTAGCCGAAGCCGAGCGCCTCGGCTTCCTTGGCGATGCGGGCCATCACGTCCGGGGTCGCCCATGGACCGCGGGTCGGAATATCGGTCCCGATCAGCATTCTCACCTCCGCGAGACAGCGCCGCCGGAGTTTAGACGACGGAGCACGGACGACAGAAGACGGATCGATGCCGTCGTCCGCCGTGTGGCGTCAGTCTTCCGGCTAGGCGGACGCGGCCGACGGCTGCTTCGACAGGATCAGCTTCTTGAAGAAGGCCCACACCTCGGGCGGCGACTCGTCGAAGTAGGCGAGCGAGGTCATGCGCTTGTCGGGGTCGACGCGGATGATGCGGATCGGGATCGTGATCGGCGGGCGCTGGGGCGCGAACACCGAGATCTGGTGCTCCTGCCCGGCCTCGATCTCCGGGTGGACGCAGTCGGCCAGCAGCATGCCGGAGATCGACCAGTTGACCGTCTGGAAGGTCGCGCTCGCGACCGTCACGGCGAGCACCGGGTCGTTGAACCGCTTGGCGCCGCGCTGCTCGTTCTTGGCGCGCATGACCGTCGGGGCCGCCACCTCGTCCTTCTGCTTGGCGCGGTTCTCTTGCGCCTTGACCTCGCCGGTCAGCTCGGCCGACTCCAAGGTCATCTCGGTCGCCTTCTTGAATTCGTCGCTGGCGCCGCGCGACAGCGCCTTGGCGAAGAACGACCGCGCGACCGCGATCGCCCGGAGCTTCTCGGCGTTCTTGCCCTCGAGCCCGTAGGCCATGGACTTGCGCAGGGCATGGTCCGTCGCCTTCTGGTAGCCGAGCAGCTCGAGCTCCTTGAGCTCCTTGAGCGCCCCCATGTTCACGTCGACCGGCATGCCCGGCTTGCGCGTCAGCGCCAGCACGCGTTGGGCCCGCTCCTCCATCGCTTTGATGTTGGGGGTCAACGCGGCCAACCGCATTTGATTCAACTCATGCTGGCAATCGAGCTTGAGGCGTTCAACCTCTTCGTTGACCTGCCCCGACCCGTACGCGTCGCCACGGCTCATCAGCCGCCTCCTCTACCCGAAGGGTTAAGGCAAATTGTAACCTGAATTGCCCTTTCGATGAAACCGCCGTAACGCCGCGCCGCCGTTCTTTGTGAGGGCTGCGCCCGCCGGGCCCGACATGGCACCGCCGCGTAAGCCCAGCGAATCAGCGGTGTCCCACACGCCTATCCACAGGGTTGCTCACAAAACGGTGGATAACCGAGTCAAGGGCTTTGACGGGGCGCGCGCCGCGATTCGTTGCCAGCGTTACATTTTTGTGGCGAACGATTCCAGGCCGCCCCAGGGCCGGGGTGGGGCGCGGGCCGGGCGGCCTGGCGGCGCGATTAAATCCCCGAAAGGTGGGGAGATTGCCCGCGTTCGCGGCCGAACCCTTGATGACGCATTCGCCGATCGAGGAGTGACGGCCATGAAATCCAAGCTCGCTTTGCTGCTGATCGCCCTGCCGCTGGTGATGTCCGCGCTCGCGGGCTGCACGGTGGTGGTCGACCACCCGCACCCCTATCACTACTACTGGCGCTGAGCGGCGCGCCGCGGCACCGCGGGGCTAGAACCTGGGCGCGCCGACGAACCGGTTGAGCGCCAGCGGGTCGGCCCAGACGCGCCGCTGGACCTCGTCGAGATAGGGCCTGACCTTGGCGAAGTCGGCGCGCGAGCGCGCGACGTCGCGGCGCACCGTCGGCATGGCGCGCTCGACGAGCTGACGCAAGCCGGCTTCGTCGAGCGTCGCCATGCGGCGGTCGCGCACGACGACCCGGCCGTCGACCATCACGGTCTCGACCGCGCGCCCGGCGTCGGCGAACACGAGCTGGCGCACCGCGCTGTTGAACGGCACGTAGGCCGGGTCGGCGAGATCGAGGATCACGAGGTCGGCCTTCATGCCGGGCTTGAGGGCGCCGATCGTCCCCTCGAGCCCGGCCGTGCGCGCGCCGCCGACGGTCGCCGCGCGCAGCGCCGCGGCGGCCGTGATCGGCGTCGGGCCGGGCGTGCTGACCGCGGCCATCAGGCAGAACAGCTTCATGACCTCGAACAGGTTCTGCACGTCGCTGCAGCTCGAGTTGTCGCAGCCGAGCGCCAGGTTGACGCCGTGCGCGTGATAGTCGATCAGCGGCGCCACGCCGCTCTTGAGCTTGAGGTTGCTCAGCATGTTGAGCACGACGTTGGTGCCGGTGGCGGCGATCTGCGCGATCTCGTCGGCGTCGGGCCACACGCCGTGGGCGATCGTGACGTGCGGCCCGAGCAGGCCCGCGGCCTCGAGCATGCGGACCGCCGAGCCGCCGAATGCCGGCAGGCGGTCGCGCGCGAACACGCGCTGCGCGCGCGTCTCGTAGCAATGGGTGTAGACCGGCAGGCCGCGCTCGCGGGCGAGCGCGCCGACCGCCTCGAGCAGCGCCGGCGTGCAGCGCTGCGGCGCCGACGGGCTGAGCGCCCAGCGCACCATGCCGCCGCGGTCGCCGATGCGGTCGATCTGACGCGCCACGAAATCGACCTGCGGGGCGGCGTCGTCGCGCGCCGTGCCGACGATCGCGCGCAGCTCGGCCGGCACCAGCTCGGCGATCCACGGGATCGTGTCGAGTTGCGACAGATCGCGGATGCTGACCGAGAAGATCACCCGGATGCCGGCTTCGGCGTAGGCGTCGAGCACGGTGTCGACATAGTCCTCGCGCAGCGGCACCAGGGTCGACATGTCCTGCACCGTGGTGCTGCCGTTGCGCAGACAGTCGACCGCGCCGAGCAGGGTGCGCGCGCGCAGCTCCTCGAGGCTGCGGCCGACCGCGAGCGGCGCGCACAACGTGCCCCATTGCTCGAGCGGCAGATCCTCCATGAGACCGCGCGCCAGCACGTCGTAGGAATGGTAGTGCGCGTTGACCAGCCCGGGCATCACGAGGCGGCCACTCGCGTCGATCACCTGGGCGCCCTCGACGGCGGGGCCCGACAGGGTGGGCGCGACCGCTTCGATCCGCGCGCCGTCGATCAGGATGTCGGCGTGCGCCGGCTGATCGAGGTCGCCGTCGAGATCGAGCACGCGGCCGCCGCGGATGAGCGTCTTCGCCGATGCCGGAGCCATGCATCCCCCCGTTCTGACACGCCGTCCTAACACACCCGTCCTTGCCTTCGGGCCGGGCGGTTGATTTGGTATGCGGGCCGCGCGTGGCGAACACAAGAGGGGGGACCCCGTGACGCCGATCCCATGCCCGCCGCGCCGGAACCTTGTCGACAGAGCCTAGCGCGTCGGCGCGTCGGCGCGACGATCCGCTCGATGCGCTGATCGCGGCGATCGAGGCGCAGCTCGCGGCGACCGAGGGCTACACGGGCTGCGCGCGGCTGTCGCTGCCGGTGCGCGAGACCCTCCGCACGGTGCCGCGCGAGGCCTTCGTGCCGGCCAGCGAGCGCAAGTGGGCCCACGCCAACCGGGCGTTGGCGATCGGCTACCGCCAGACCATCTCGCAGCCCTTCGTCGTCGCGCTGATGACCGAGCTGCTCGGCGTCGGCCCGACCGACCGCGTGCTCGAGATCGGCACCGGCTCGGGCTACCAGGCGGCCGTGCTGAGCCGGCTGGTCGCCGAGGTCTTCGGCGTGGAGCTGGTGCCCGAGCTTGCCGCGCGCCCGCCAGGCGCTCGACGCGCTCGGCTACACGAACGTCGCGGTGCGCGTCGGCGACGGCGCCGCCGGTTGGCCCGAGCACGCGCCGTTCGACGCCGTGATCGTGACCGCCGCCGCGCCCGCGGTGCCGCCGGCGCTGGTGCGCCAGCTCAAGCCCGGCGGCAGGCTGGTCGCGCCGCTCGGTCCGGCGCACGACCGGCAGATGCTGTGCCGCTGCGTCAAGGACGCGCGCGGCGAGCTCGCGGTCGAGCGCATCCTGCCGGTCGCCTTCGTGCCGCTGCGCAGCAACCCGCCGCCGCGCGAACGCTGACGGCGCGTCAGCCGGCGATGCGCGAGTGGGTGCGCGTGTCGCGCATCAGCGCATAGACCAGGAGCGAGACGAAGATCACCAGCGTGACGTACCAGAAGAACCAGGGCTCGCGGCCCTGGTCCTTGAACCACAGGCCGATCAGCGGCGCGGTGCCGCCGAACAGCGACACCGCGACCGCGTAGGGCAGGCCGACGCCGAGCGCGCGCACCTCGGCGGGGAACAGCTCGGCCTTCACCACGGCGTTGATCGAGGTGTAGCCCGACACGATCAGGAGTGCGCCCATCACCAGCAGCAGCGCGGTCGTGTAGTCGTGCGTGCCGCGGAGCGCGTAGAGGATCGGCGCGGTGCCGAGCGTGCCCGCGATGCCGAACCACAGCAGCACCGGACGGCGCCCGATGCGATCCGAGACCGCGCCGAACACCGGCTGCAGGCACATGTAGATGAACAGCGTGATGAACGAGATCTGGGTCGCCTGGTCGCGCGTCAGCTTCACGGTGTTGACCAGGAAGGTCGGCATGTAGGTCGTGTAGGTGTAGAACGCGAGCGTGCCGCCCATGGTCAGGCCGAACACGATGGCGATCTCGCGCGGATGGCGCATCAGCTCGACCATCAGGTTGCCGCGCGGCTGCGCGCTGACGCGCCGGAACTCCTCGGTCTCGGCGAGGTTGCGCCGGAGGTAGAAGCCGTAGAGCGCGCATGCCGCGCCGATCAGGAACGGCACGCGCCAGCCCCACGCCTCGAGCTCGGCCGGCACGAAGAACTGCTGCATCACCAGCAGCACGATGCTGGCGAGCAGCTGGCCGCCGATCAGGGTGACGTACTGGAACGAGCTGTAGAAGCCGCGATGGCGCGATACCGCGATCTCGCTGAGATAGGTCGCCGAGGTGCCGTACTCGCCGCCCAGCGAGATGCCCTGGAGCAGGCGCGCCAGCAGCAGCAGGAGCGGCGCCGCCAGCCCCGCGGTCGCATAGGTCGGCATCACGCCGATCATCAGCGAGCCGACGCACATCAGGGTCACGGAGAGCGTCAGCGCCGCGCGCCGGCCCTGGCGGTCGGCGTAGACGCCGAGCACCCAGCCGCCGACCGGCCGGATCAGGAAGCCGAGCGCGTAGATCGCGAAGGTGTTGAGCAGCTGGACCGTCGGGTCGGCGTTGGGGAAGAACGCCTTGGCGAAATACAGCGCGAAGAAATTGTAGATGTAGAAGTCGTACCACTCGATCAGGTTGCCGATCGAGCCGCCGATGATCGACGCGAGGCGATGCGCGACCGTGCCGGCCGACTCGTCGGCCAGCGGATTGAGGCTGCTGTGCGCCATGGTCTCAGGTCCGCGTGATCTCTTGCCACAGCAGGCGCGTCTCGCGGCCGGGGTCGTCGGCGATGCGGCAGTCGCGGTCGAGGATCAGGGTCGCGCGCCGGTCCGTGTCGTAGGCCGGCCAGTGCGGGATCGCCGGATTGTCCGGGTTGCCGCCATGCGCGAAGCGCGCCCAGGTGCCCGACATGGTCGCCGCGAGCTGGTGCGCGACCGGGCCGCGGTCGGTCGAGCCGACCAGATCGATCGTGTCGAAGGTGAACGGCACGTCGAGCGCGTGGAACGCCTTCAGCTTGCCGTCGAACACCGGGGTCTCCCAGTCGAAGGAATACATGTAGACCGGCGCCTGGCCGCGCGCCGCCTTGCGCGCCGCCATCAGGTACGAGCGGATGCGGAAGTTCGAGTCGGTCAGGATCGTGATCAGGCGCTCGGCCGGGTTCATGGTCGGGTGCAGCCGGCGGTAGGTCTCGAGCACGCGCGGCGCGTGATCGCCGGCGACCGCGGCGACGCGCGGCGCGAGCTCGGCCTCGGTCAGGGTGCGGTGCCACACCGCGTCGTCGCCGGCGAGGAAGATCGCCATCTCGTCCTTCATGCCGCCGACGATCAGGGGCACGTGGTCGGACACCGCAGGCGCGCCGGGATCGAACGGATGGGCGGGCAGGATCGTGCCGTCGACCAGCGGACCGAAATCGTAGCGGTCGAACAAGGGTTGCGGCGGGCGGCCGAGCGACTTCTCGGCCGGTCCCATCGCGGCCAGCAGGCGTTGGAAGGGCAGGGCCTGCAGCTTGTCGAGCTCGGTGCGCGCGAGGCCGACCTCGCGCAGCACCGCCTCGGCCAGGCGGTTGGCGCGCGCGCGCTCGCCGAGCCGCAGCGCCGAGCCGCTTTGCACGATCGCGCGATGGAACAGGCCGCGCGCCGCCGGCATCGCGAGCAAGGTGCTGACCTTCCCGCCGCCGCCCGACTCGCCGAAGATCGTGACGTTGCCGGGATCGCCGCCGAAGCGCGCGACGTTGTCGCGCACCCACTCGAGCGCCGCCAGCATGTCGAGCGTGCCGGCGTTGCCCGACGCCGCGAAGCTCGCGTCGCCGAGCTCGCCGAGATGCAAATGACCGAGCACGGCGAGGCGCTGGTTGACCGTGACGACCACGACGTCGCCGCGTCGCGCCAGGTTGGCGCCGCGCAGCCGGTCGCCGTTGGCCGAGCCGTAGCTGAACGCGCCGCCGTGGTACCACACCATGACGGGCCGCTTGGCGCCGTCGACGCCGGGCGTCCACAGATTGAGGGTCAGGCAGTCCTCGCTCAGCGGCACCGGGTCGGGCGCGCCCGACAAGACGGCGAGCTCGGGCCGGCGTGGACCCGGTCCCGCCTGCGGCGCGTGCCCCGCCCACGCCAGCGCGTCGCGCACGCCGCCCCACGGCTCGGGCTTCTGCGGCGGCATGAAGCGGTTGCGCCCGCCGGTCGGCGCGCCGTAGGGCACGCCGAGAAAGCGCGCGATGCCGTCCTCGACGGCGCCGCGCAGCTTGCCGGACGCGGTCTCGACGACCGGCTCGTCGGACGCGGCCGCGCGGCGCGCGCTCGCGCCGATCATCGCCGCCGTCCCGACCAGAAAGCTGCGGCGCCCGAACGCCGCGCCGTCACGCGCTGCCATGCGCCGTTTCCTCCGGTGTTTCTCATGCCCGCATCATAGGCTGCCTTCCACGCCCGGGTCGATGGGCGGTGCGGCTAACCGATCACGGTCGAACAAAGAAAGCGTCATGCCCGCGAAAGCGGGCATCCAGGGGCGCGCGCCGATCATCGCTCGCGTGACTCCTGGATCCCCGCGTTCGCGGGGATGACGGCTCAGGTTGGCGGCGGTACCATCGTCGGCAACCAACGAGACGCGCGATGCTGAGCGAGGAAACCAACCGGCTGGTCACCGAGATCGGGCCGGGCACCAAGATGGGCGCGCTGCTGCGCCGCTACTGGCATCCGATCGCCGCGGTCGCCGAGCTCGACGACACGCCGGTCAAGCCGATGCGGCTGTTCGGCGAGGACCTGGTGCTCTACCGCGACCTCAGCGGCACCTACGGCCTGGTCGGGCGCCACTGCCCGCATCGCCGCGCCGACCTGTCCTACGGCATCGTCGAGAGCTGCGGCTTGCGCTGCCACTATCACGGCTGGCGCTTCGACGAGACCGGGCGTTGTCGCGAGCAGCCGTTCGAGGACACGGTCAATCCCGACCTGCGTTTCAGGGACGACGTGCGCCTGACCGCCTACCAGGTCGAGGCCAAGGCCGGGCTCTTGTGGGCCTACATGGGGCCCGCGCCGGCGCCGCTGGTGCCGACCTGGGAGCCGTTCACCTGGGAGAACGGCTTCGTCCAGATCGTGCTGTCCGAGGTGCCGTGCAACTGGTTCCAGTGCCAGGAGAACTCGATCGACCCGATCCATTTCGAGTGGATGCACGACAACTGGGGCGCGCGCCTGCGCGGCGGCAACGGCGCCAACGCGCCGAAACATCTGAAGGTCGACTTCGAGGAGTTCGACTGGGGCATCGTCTATCGCCGCGTGCGCGAAGGCGGCGACGAGAAGCACCCGCTATGGACGGTCGGGCGCGTCTGCCTGTGGCCCAACGCACTGTTCACCGGCAACCACTTCGAGTGGCGCGTGCCGATCGACGACACGAAGACGCTCAGCGTGACGTGGTTCTTCAGCCGCGTGCCCAAGGAGCGCGAGCCGTTCGTGCAGACGCGCATCCCCTACTGGTGGAGCCCGGTCACCGATCCGCAGACCGGGCGCTTCCTCACCAGCCACATCATGCAGCAGGACTTCGTCGCCTGGGTCGGCCAGGGCGTGATCGCCGACCGCACCAAGGAGCATCTCGGGCGCAGCGACCGCGGCGTCGTGATGCTGCGCAAGCGCTTTCTCTCGGACCTCGATATCGTCGCGGCGGGCGGCGACCCGAAGGCGATCGTGCGCGACCCCGCGGTCAACCGGCGCATCGACCTGCCGGTGATCGATCGCGCGATCCTGACCGAGGGCCAGCCGGCCGACGCGCTGAAGATGTACCAGGCCGGGCGCGTCAAAACCTACGGCGACATCTTCCCGCATCTGGCCGGCCAGCCCGATGCGGTGCGCCGCGCGTTCGAGGCGGCGATGGGCTTTTCCGTGTCATGAGGCGCGCGCGCGACGCGCTGCTCGCGGCGCTGCTGTGGCTCGGCGCCGCGCATGCCGGCGCGCTCGCCGGCGGCTATCCCGATCATCCGATCCGGCTGGTCGTGCCGGGCGATCCCGGCGGCCCGACCGACGTGCTGGCGCGCGTGGTCGCCGACGGGCTCGGCGCGCGGCTCGGGCAGAAGCTCGTGATCGAGGACCGCGCCGGCGTCGGCGGCGTGCTCTCCGGCGAGGCGGTGGTGCGCGCCGCGCCCGACGGCTACACCTTGCTCTACGCCAACTCGAGCGTGCTGGCGATCAACCCGGCGCTCTACCCGACCATGAGCTACGACCCGGCGACCGCGTTGGCGCCGATCACCTGGGTCTCGCTCGCGCCCATGATCCTGGTCGTCAACCCGAAGTTCCCGGTGCATTCGATCGCCGAGCTGGTGCGCTGGGGCGCCGACCATCCGGGCGCGCTCAGCTTCGGCTCGAGCGGCGTCGGCGCGCTGCCGCATCTGACCTACGCGCTGTTCCGCAGCGCGACCGGGCTCGACAGCGTGCACGTGCCCTACAACGGCGGCGGCAAGTCGCTCGCCGCGGTGGTCGCGGGCGAGGTGCCGGTGACCTTCGAGGTGATCTCGATCGTGCGGCCGCGCGTCAAGGCGGGCGAGCTGCGCGCCATCGCGTGCGCCGGCCCGACGCGCGCGCCCGAGCTGCCCGACGTGCCGACGGTCGCCGAGAGCGGCTATCCCGACGTGATCTCGGTGTCGTGGACCGGGCTCGTCGCGCCTGCCGGCACGCCGCCGGAGATCGTCGCGCGGCTCGGCGCCGAGACCAACGCGCTGCTCGCCACGCCGGCATTCCGCGCGCGCTTCGAGGCGCTCGGCGTGCAGGTCAAGGGCGGCACGCCGGACGAGTTCCGCGCCTGGGCCGCCACCGAGCGCGCGCGCTGGACCCGCGTCGTCCGGCTCTCCGGCGCCAAGCCGAATTGATTGGCGCGCGCACCCTCCTGTCATTGCGAGCGCAGCGAAGCAATCCAGGAGTCGCGCGACGGCCCTCTGGATTGCTTCGTCGCTTGCGCTCCTCGCAATGACGGGCGGGGATGATAAGATTGATAAAGCCATCGAGAGGGGAGACCGCCATGCCGACGTTCTATTACGCCCCGGGGACCTGCGCGCTCGCCTCGCACATCGCGCTCGAGGAGGCCGGCGCCAAGTACGACGCGGTGCGCCTCAGCTTCAAGGACAACCAGCAGCGCTCGCCCGAGTATCTCAAGATCAACCCGAAGGGCCGCGTGCCGGCGCTGGTCACCGAGCGCGGCATCCTGACCGAGACGCCGGCGATCCTCGCCTACGTCGCGCAGACCCATCCGCACGCCCGGCTGGCGCCGCTCGACGACCCGTTCACATTCGCCAAGATCCAGGCGCTCAACTCCTATCTGTGCTCGACGGTGCACCCGGCGCACGCGCACCGCGTGCGCGGCAGCCGCTGGGCCGATGATCCCGCCGCGATCGAGGAGCTGAAGCGCAAGGCGCCGCAGGTCGTCGCCGACTGCTTCGAGCTGATCGAGGCGGAGATGTTCGTCGGCCCGTGGGCGATGGGCGAGACCTACACGATCGCCGATCCCTACCTCTACACCTTGTGCACCTGGTGGGAGGGCGACTCGTTCGACCCCAAGCGCGCGCCCAAGCTCGCCGCCCACCGCCACCGCATGGCCGAGCGCCCCGCCGTCCAACGCGCGCTGGCCACCGAGAAGGCGTAGGCGGGAGCTCGGAGGCCGCGACCAACCCAACCCGTCATGCCCGCGAACGCGGGCATCCAGGAGTCCCGTCCGCGGCCCAACACCAAGCCGTCATGGCCGGCACGGAGGCCGGCCATGACGGAATTGGTGCGAGGGCGATGCCACGCGCTATAACGCGGCGATGCTGACTTGCCGCCTCGCGACACCGGATGACGCGCCCGCGCTCGCCGCCCTGATGGCGCTCGCGATCGACCGCCTGCAGGTGGGATTCCTGACACCGGAGCAGATCGCCGCCAGCAAGCTCGTCATGGGCCTCGACACCCAGCTGATCGCCGACGGCACCTATTTCGTCGTCGA
>DATJNS010000230.1:0-4382 GCA_035507915.1 Candidatus Sulfotelmatobacter sp. | reverse complement strand
AAGACCACGCTCCTCAACCTGATCGGCTGCATCGATGCGCCGACCAGCGGCGCCGTCGAGGTGTGCGGCCAAGCCATCGCGGACCTCTCCGACAACGCGGTCGCGGACTTCCGCGCGCGCCACATCGGCTTCATCTTCCAGGGCTTCAGCCTGCTCCCGGTCCTGTCGGCCTATGAGAACGTCGAGTACCCGCTGCTGCTGCTGGGCATTTCCCCCGCCGAGCGCCGCACGCGCACGCTCGCGATGCTCGAGGCCGTCGGGCTCGCCGCGCAACGCCGCCAGCGGCCCAACGAGCTCAGCGGCGGCCAGAAACAGCGCGTTGCGATCGCGCGCGCGCTGGTCAAGCAACCCGATCTCGTGCTCGCCGACGAGCCGACCGCCAATCTCGACAGCCGCACCGGCGCCACCGTCATCGAGCTGATGCGCCGCATCCAGGGCGAGCTCAAGACGAGCTTCGTCTTCTCGACCCACGACCCGCAGCTGATCTCGCACGCCGACGAGATCTTCACGATCCGCGACGGCGAGCTCGCCATCCCCAGCGCCGGAAGGGCCGCCTGATGCTCGCCAAGATCGCGCTCCGCAACATCTTCCGGAACCGGCGGCGCTCCACCGTCACGGGCTTGGCGGTCGCCGTCGGCGCGACCGCGCTGCTGGTGTTCGGCGCCTTCCAGGCTTACGTGTTCGCCGGCCTGCAGACCGGCATCGTCCAACGCTCCGGCCATTTGACGGTGTTCCGCGACGGCTACTTCCTGTTCGGCGCCGGCAACCCCGCGGCCTACGGCATCGATGATTACAAGAGCGTGATGCGGCTGATCGCCGACGACTCGGCGCTCAAGCCGCTGATCAACGTGATGACGCCCACCCTGTCGCTGTTCGGCATCGCGGGCAATTTCGAGGGCGGCCACGACGCCGCCAAGACGTTCTTCGGCGTCGGCGTGGTGCCCTCGGACCGCGAGCGCATGCGGCAATGGAACGAGTTCGGCGCCGGCCGGCCCTACGAGCCCGATGCCAAGCTCACCGACGCGGACCCGACGCGCGGCTTCGTCGGCGTCGGACTGGCGCGCATTCTCGGGCTGTGCGCCCGACTCGGCGTCCCGAACTGCCCGGCGCCGCCGGACGCGCCACCCGATCCGAGCGCCGAGGCGAACGCTGGACCGCCGCAGGACTTCAGCGACCTGACGCGCCGGGACATTCGGCCGACCGCCGCCGGCGCGCTGCCGCGCCTCGATCTCCTGGGCGCCACGGCGGGCGGCGCGCCCAACGTGCTCAGCCTCTACGTCAGCGGCGCCGAGGCGCAGCCGGCGCGCGAGCTCGACGACAGCTTCGTCGCCATGCATCTCGAGCTCGCCCAGCAGCTGCTGTACGGCCGCGGCGAGCACAAGGTCACGGGGATCGTGATCCAGCTCCATCACAGCGCCGACCTCGGCCGCGTGCGCGCGCACCTCGTCGGCCTGTTCAAGTCGCACAACCTGCCGCTGGACGTGCGCGACTTCACCGAGCTCGCGCCGCAGTACGGCCAGATCGTCGGCTTCTTCAGCGCCATCTTCCTGTTCATCGCCGTGATCATGGGCGTGATCGTGCTCTTCACCGTCGTCAACACGATGACGATGGCGGTGATGGAGCGAACCAACGAGATCGGCACCACGCGCGCGCTCGGCGTGCGGCGTGCCGGCATCCGACGCCAGTTCCTGCTCGAGGGCTGGATGCTCGGCGCGATCGGCGCGAGCGTCGGGGTGGCGCTCGCCTTCCTGATCGCCTTCGCGGCCAACCACGCCAACCTGAGCTGGACGCCGCCCGGCAACGTCACGTCGGTGCCGCTCAGGCTCTATTTGTCGGGCCGCTGGCCGCTGCTCGGCGGCACCTGGCTCGGGCTCGTCGTGGTCGCGACCCTGGCATCGCTGTTCCCGGCCAACCGCGCGGCGCGGCTGCCGGTCGTCGATGCGCTGCGCCATGTTTGACGCGGCGCGCCGGCTGGCGCTGGTGCTCGGACTGGTCTGCACCGCCGCGAGCCCCCAGGTTCAGGCGCAGACGCCGCCGGGGCCGAGCGCACACGACATCATCGAAGCCTCCGATCGCGTGCGCAATCCGAGCGAGCCATACCGCGTGACCAGCTCCCTCGTCGAGTATGTCGGCAGCAAGCCGCACGGCACGACGACCCTGTTCGTGTACGCCAAGGAGGACCCGGCGACGAGGCGCTTCCGCAACCTGGTGCGCTACGTCGAGCCGCCGCGCGACGCCGGCAAGATCGCGTTGCTCGACAATCGCGTGCTGTGGTTCTACGACCCGGCGTCGAAGGCGAGCGTGCGCATCTCCCCGCAGCAGCGCCTGATCGGCCAGGCGGCGATCGGCGACATCCTGACCGTCAATCTGGCCGTCGACTACGCCGGCAAGGTGATCGGCGCCGAAACCATCCAGGACGCCGCGCGCCAGGATCGCACCTGCTGGCATCTCGACATGGCGGCATCCAACGACCTCGCGACCTACAACCGCGTCGAATATTGGATCGAGCAGAAGACCAGCTATCCCATCAAGGCGAAGTTCTATTCGGACAGCGGTCGGCTGCTGAAGATCCTCTACTACCGCGCCTTCGAGCCCGAACTCGGCGTCATACGGCCGACCGAGGCGGTGATCATCGACGCGGTCGACACCGCCCTCGTCACCACGCTCAAGTTTTCCGACTACCGCGTCCAGGAGATTCCCGAAGCCTGGTTCCAGCGCGACTACCTGCCGCGCCTGCGCGCCGAATGAGCGGCCGTGCGATACCGTGTCTCGGACGGTGCGTTGCGGCGCTCGCGGGCCTGCTGGCCGCGACGCCGGCCGCAGCCGCCGACGAGAACCGCGATCTCGATCTGATCCCGGACGCCGCGCAGCAGCCGCCTGCCGCGGGCACCGACAGCGGCGGTCCACCGACCGCGCCGAGCCAGTCGGCGCCGGTCGTGACCGACGCGCGGCAGCGTATCTATCTCGAGAACGCCACCACGGCCTGGGCCCTGCGCAATGGGCTCGCCGTGCCGCAGCCCGGTCCAGCGCCGGCCAATTGGCAGGAGCGCGTGTTCCTGGACGCGCGGCTCGAATCCAACCTCGACGACAAGCTCAGCGTGACGTACAGCGGCCGCCTCAACGCCATGGCCGAGGACGACATCACCGTCCCCTCGCACGGCGACGTGCGCAACGACCTGCGCGAAGCCTTCGCGACCTGGGAGCCGCTGCCGCGCGACTACCTCGAGGTCGGCCGCATCAACCTGAAGAGCGGCGTCGCTTCGGGCTTCAACCCGACCGATTTCTTCAAGACCCGCGCCGTGGTCGACCGCATCTCGCAGGATCCAGCGTCGCTGCGCGAGAACCGCCTCGGCACCTTCGTGCTGCTCGGCCAGACGATCAAGGAAGGCGGCAGCTTGAGCGTCGCGTTCGCGCCGGCGCTCTACACGCCGAGCCCGATCTATCCCACCGTGCTGCCGAGCTTCGATCCGATGCTCGATCGCACCAACGCGCACGACCGTCTTTTGATAAAGGGCAGCGCCAACCTGCCGGACGACCTCGATCCCGAGCTGCTGCTCTATCGCGAGGGCGCGCGCACGCGCGTCGGCGCCAATCTATCGCGCGGCGTCGGCCAGAGCACGGTGCTCTATGCCGAATGGGCCGGCGGCGACGATGCGAGCCTGATCGACGACGCGCTCGCCTACGGCCGGCAGACCGGAAGCCTGCCGGCGAACCTACCCGATCCGCTGCTTGGCAGCGGGCGCAAGGGCTTTCAGAACGACCTCGCGCTCGGCGGATCCTACGCGACCGAGAACCGCATCACCTTCAATCTCGAGTACCACTATCACGAGACCGGATTCACGGGAGACGATTGGCGCAACTGGTTCACGCTCGGCACCGCGCATCCCGGTATGCTCTCGACGACGGGACCGCTCTGGTACATCCGCTCCTACGCGCTCGATCAGCAGGAGCCGGTCGCGCGCCAGAGCGCATTCCTGCGCGCGGACTGGGTCGACGCCTTCGTGCCCAACCTCGAGCTCACCGGCTTCCTCGACGTCGATCTCTATGACGGCTCCAGCCTGGCCCAGCTCACCGCCGACTATTACCTGTCGAACGCCTGGACGGTCGGCGCGATCGCGTCCGCCGATCTCGGGGGTGCCCGCTCCGAGCGGGGCAGCCTGCCGCAAGCCGCCAGCGTGCTCCTCAAGCTGGTCCGTTATTTCTGAGCCATGGTAGGACTTCCATGCGCCCGAGCATTCTCAGAGCTTCGCCATGACCCTTGAACCCGATGACGCCGCCCACTCGTTGAGCGAGATCGCCGCGGTCGAGCGGCGCACGCGCCAGACCCTGGCCTATGGCCGCAGCAGCGCCGCCATCATCCTGTGGGGCGTGCTTCTGGTGTT
>DATJNS010000229.1:0-9367 GCA_035507915.1 Candidatus Sulfotelmatobacter sp. | reverse complement strand
ACCACAACAAGCGCTCGATCACGGTCGACAGCAAGCACCCCAAGGGCAAGGAGGTGATCGACGGCCTGATCAAAGTGTGCGACGTGATGGTCGAGAACTTCGCGCCCGGCGCGCTCGACCGCATGGGCTACACCTGGGAGCGCATCCAGGAACTCAACCCGCGCATGATCCTCGCCTCGGTCAAGGGCTTCGGCCCGGGCCCGTACGAGGACTGCAAGGTCTACGAGAACGTCGCGCAGTGCGCCGGCGGCGCCGCCTCGACCACCGGCTTCGACGACGGCCCGCCGCTGGTCACCGGCGCGCAGATCGGCGACAGCGGCACCGGGCTGCATCTGGCGCTCGGCATCGTTTCGGCGCTCTATCAGCGCAACACCACCGGCCGCGGCCAGAAGGTGCTCGCGGCGATGCAGGATGGCGTGCTCAATCTCTGTCGCGTCAAGCTGCGCGACCAGCAGCGCCTCGCCCGCACCGGCGTCATGAAGGAATATCCGCAATATCCGCACGGCAAGTTCGGCGAGGCGGTGCCGCGCGCCGGCAACGCGTCGGGCGGCGGCCAGCCGGGCTGGATCCTGAAGTGCAAGGGCTGGGAGACCGATCCCAACGCCTACATCTACTTCATCACCCAGGCGCCGGTGTGGGACAAGATCTGCGAGGTGATCGGCAAGCCGGCGTGGATCACCGATCCCGACTACGCCAAGCCGGACGCGCGCCTGCCGCGGCTGAAGGAGATCTTCGCCGCGATCGAGGCGTGGACCATGACCAAGACCAAGTTCGAGGCCATGGACATCCTCAACAAGTACGACATCCCGTGCGGGCCGATCCTGTCTATGAAGGAGATCGCCGAGGAGCAGTCGCTGCGCGCGACCGGCACCGTCGTCGAGGTCGACCACCCGACGCGCGGCAAGTATCTCTCGGTCGGCAACCCCATCAAGCTGTCGGACAGCCCGACCGAGGTGACGCGCTCGCCCTTGCTCGGCGAGCACACCGACGAGATCCTGCGCGACGTCCTCAAGCTCGACGAGACCAAGGTCGCCGAGCTCAAGGGCTCGGGCGCGCTCACCCCGCCCGCCCGCAAGGCGGCGGAGTAGCGCAACACACCAATCCCCCCTCCCCACCCTCCCCCTCAAGGGGGGAGGGGGTTGCGATGTGCAGGCGGCGGGCGCTTGCATCGTCCGATCCCCTCCCCCCTTGAGGGGGAGGGCCAGGGTGGGGGGCACCCTCAGCGAAACGACATTCAAGGGAGACGACAGATGGCGGCGGACAAGGCAGCGGTCCGGAAGGTGCTGGACCAGGCGAAGGCCGACAAGCGCACGGCGCTGACCGCGCCCGAGGGCAAGGCGCTGTGCGACGCCTACGGCATCCCGGTGCCGCAGGAAGGCGTGGCCAACTCGGCGGCCGAGGCCGCCAAGCTCGCGAGCGGCATGGGCTTCCCGGTCGTGCTCAAGATCGTCTCGCCCGACATCCTGCACAAGACCGAGGCCGGCGGCGTGCTGGTCGGCCTGAAGAGCGCCGACGAGGTCTCGAAGGGCTACGACACCATTCTCGCCAACGCCAAGAAGTACAAGGCATCCGCCAAGATCGACGGCGTCCAGGTGCAGCAGATGCTGGCCGGCGGCCAGGAAGTCATCGTCGGCGCGGTGACCGACGGCAGCTTCGGCAAGCTGGTCGCGTTCGGCATGGGCGGCGTGCTGGTCGAGGTGCTGAAGGACGTGACGTTCCGGCTCGCGCCGGCGACCAAGGACGACGCGCTCTCGATGCTCGACGGCATCCAGGCCGCCGAGATGCTGAAGGGCGTGCGCGGCGGCGCGGCGGTCGACCGCAACGCGCTCGCCGACCTGATCGTCAAGGTCTCGCAGCTGGTCAGCGACTTCCCCGAGATCGTCGAGCTCGATCTCAACCCGGTGTTCGCCACCGCGAAGGGCGCCACCGCGGCCGACGTCCGCATCGTGCTCGACTTCGCGCCGGCGGCGCCGCGCCACCGGCCGAGCCAGGCCGACATCCTGGTCGCCATGAACCGCATCATGAAGCCCGATGCCGTCGCCGTGATCGGCGCCTCGGCCGAGGACGGCAAGATCGGCAACTCGGTGATGAAGAACCTGATCAACGGCGGCTACCAGGGCCAGATCTATCCGATCCACCCGAAGGCCGAGGAGATCATGGGCCGCAAGGCCTTCAAGTCGGTCAAGGACGTGCCCGGCACGATCGACATCGCGGTGTTCGCGATCCCGGCCAAGTTCGTCGCCCAGGCGCTCGTCGAGTGCGGCGAGAAGAAGATCCCGGGTGCGATCCTGATCCCGTCGGGCTTCGCCGAGACCGGCAACGTCGAAGGCCAGCAGGAGATCCAGGAGATCGGCCGCAAGTACAACGTGCGGCTGATGGGGCCGAACATCTACGGCTTCTACTACACCTGGAAGAACCTCTGCGCGACGTTCTGCACCGCCTACGATTACAAGGGCCACGCGGCGCTGTCGTCGCAGTCGGGCGGCATCGGCATGGCGATCATCGGCTTCTCGCGCTCGGCCAAGATGGGCGTGTCGGCGATCGTCGGCCTCGGCAACAAGTCGGACCTCGACGAGGACGATCTCCTGACCTTCTTCGAGCAGGACGAGAACACCCACATCATCGCGCAGCATTGCGAGGACCTGAAGGACGGCCGCTCGTTCGCCGAGGTCGCCAAGCGCGTCACCAAGAAGAAGCCGGTGGTCGTGCTCAAGGCCGGCCGCACGTCGGCCGGCGCGAAGGCGGCGAGCTCGCACACCGGCGCGCTCGCCGGCAACGACAAGATCTACGAGGACGTGTTCAAGCAGTGCGGCGTGATCCGCGCCAACAGCCTGCGCGACATGCTCGACTTCGCGCGCGGCATCCCGAAGCTGCCGACGCCCAAGGGCGAGAACGTCGTGATCATCACCGGCGCCGGCGGCTCGGGCGTGCTGCTGTCGGACGCCTGCGTCGCCAACGACCTCAAGCTGATGGTGATTCCGCCCGACCTCGACGCGGCGTTCCGCAAGTTCATCCCGCCGTTCGGCGCCGCCGGCAATCCGGTCGACATCACGGGCGGCGAGCCGCCCAAGACCTACCAGAACACGGTCAAGCTCGGGCTCGAGGATCCGCGCATCCATTCGCTGATCCTCGGCTACTGGCACACCATCGTGACGCCGCCGATGGTGTTCGCCAAGCTGATGGTCGAGATCGTCGAGGAGATGAAGGCGAAGGGCATCCACAAGCCGGTGGTCGCCTCGCTCGCCGGCGACGTCCAGGTCGAGGAGGCCTCGGAGTATCTTTACGACCACGGCATCCCGGCCTACGCCTACTCGACCGAGATCCCGGTCGCCGTGCTCGGCGCCAAGTACAAGTGGGCCCGCGGCGCCGGCCTGATCAAGTAGGGCTGTACGGCAGGGCCGCCCATACCCCCCTCCCCAACCCTCCCCCTCAAGGGGGGAGGGAGTGGGAACGAGTGTGCGGCAGCGATCCCACTGCCTCACTGCACCCCTTCCCCCCTTGAGGGGGAAGGTTGGGATGGGGGGTACGATCCGCCCGGGCCCGCGGAATAAACCCGGCGCCTACTCCGTTAGCTGCCGACCAACGGGGAGGTTCTTCATGATGCGGCCGCAATACATCGTTCTGAGCGCCCTGCTCTGCCTGGTCGCCGGCGCGGCGCTGGCCCAGACGCCGGTGCGCGTGCGCGGCGCCGTCGAGGCGCTCGACGGCAACGTCCTGACCGTCAAGTCGCGCGACGGCGGCGACGTCGCGATCAAGCTCGCCGACAACTACGCGGTCGCTTCGGTCGTGCCGATCGAGCTCGCCGCGATCAAGCCGGGCAGCTTCATCGGCACCGCGGCGATGACGCAGTCCGACGGCAACCTGGTCGCGCTCGAGGTGCTGGTGTTCCCCGAGGCGATGCGCGGCACCGGCGAGGGCCACTATCCGTGGGACCTGCAGCCCGAGAGCACGATGACGAACGCCACGGTCGCCACCCTGGCCGACACGCCGAAGGGCCGCGAGCTGTCGCTCACCTTCAAGGGCGGCACCAACATGGTGACCGTGCCCAAGGGCGCGCCGATCGTGACCTTCGAGCCCGGCGACAAGTCGATGCTGAAGCCCGGCGCCAAGATCTTCGCGGTCACCCAGAAGCAGCCCGACGGCAGCCTGACGGCGGCGCGCGTCAATGTCGGCAAGAACGGCCTGACGCCGCCGATGTGACCCGGCCGCCGGCGACGGCGTAACCGATCGAGGCGGTGCGGCGAACCACCCGGCATGTGGCCTTGGCTTGACGACGACGGACGGGTCTCGCCGCTGAAGAGCGCGACGCTGATCGCGCTCGTGGTGCCGGCGGCGCTGGTCGCCTGGGATTGGCAGGCGCACGCGCTCGGCGCCCGGCCGCTCAACCAGGCGATCCACGAGATCGGCAACTGGACGATCAAGCTCGTGCTGCTGGCGCTCGCCGTCACGCCGGCGCGCCGCGTGCTCGACTGGCCGCGCGTCCTCGTGCTGCGCCGGATGATCGGCGTCGCGGCGTTCGCCTATGCCGCCACGCATCTGACGCTCTACGCGCTCGACCAGGGCCTCGATCTCGTCAAGGTCGCGACCGAGATCGCGCTGCGCTTCTACCTCACCATCGGCTTCGTCGCGCTCGCGATCCTGGCCGCGCTCGCCGCGACCTCGACCGACGGCATGATGCGACGGTTGGGCGCGCGGCGCTGGCGTCGCCTGCATCGCCTCGTCTATCCCGCGGCGCTGCTCGGCGTGATCCATTTCTTCATCCAGACCAAGGCCAACGTCGACGAGCCCTGGGTGATGGCCGGGCTGCTCGCCTGGCTGATGCTCTATCGCGCGCTCGCCTGGCGACGCGGCTCCGACCGCAAGGTCGCCGCCCGGACGATCGCGCTGCTGGCGCCGCTCGCCGCGCTCCTGACCGCGCTCGGCGAGGCGGTCTACTACTGGATCAAGCTCGGCGTCGATCCGCTGCGCGTGCTCGGCGCCGATCTCAGCCTGGCGACCGGCGTGCGTCCCGCGTGGATCGTGCTCGCGATCGCGCTCGCGCTCAGCGCCGGCGGCGCGTTGCGCGGCCTCGCGCACCGCCTGCCGCGGCGCGCCGCCGCGTAACGCACGGAACCTTGCGAGTCGGGGTGTCGTTGCCTCTGCACGTATCCATCGAGTGCGGAGGATTGCGATGAATTGGGATCAAGTCGCCGGAAACTGGAAGCAGTTCGTCGGCAAGGCCCGCGAGAACTGGGGCAAGCTGACGGACAACGACTGGAACCAGATCGCCGGCAAGCGCGACCAGCTGGTCGGCAAGATCCAGGAACGCTACGGCCTCGCCCGCGAGGCCGCCGAGCGTCAGGTTGCCGACTACGAGCGCCGGCACTGAGGGTCTGACCGTCCATCAGGCGTCCCCCGGGTCCATGCTCGCACGGGTCCGGGGGCGCCGCCCAATCACGAGAGACGCCTGCCCCGTCACCACTCCCAATGCGCCATCGGCAGGCCGGCGACGGGGGCATGGAAGAACGGCAGGCGGTCGCCCAGCAGGCAGCCCATGTAGGCGGTACGCAGGTCGGGCCCGCCGAACGCGATGCTCGCGATGCTCTTGAGCACGCGCGACGTGATCTTGTCGAGATGCGGCCGCCCCATCGTACCGGCCTGGTAGGCCTGCTCGACCCAGGCGAGATGATCGGCGTCGGCGTCCTCGAGCAGCTGCTGGACCTCGCCGTCGCGCGTCACGCGCAACACGCGGTTGCTCACAACGCTGGTGACCCACACGGCGCCCGCCTCGTCGAGCGCGATACCGTCAGGGAAGGTTCCAGCGCCGAACTCGCACAGCACGCGGCGGCCCGCGAGGCTGCCGTCCGGCTTGATGTCGAAGCGCAGCAGCCGGCGCGAGAAGGTCTCGACCACGGTCAGCTCGCGCTCGGCCGCGTCGAGCCGCACCTCGTTGGTGAAGCCGATGTCGTCGGCGACGATGCGCGCGCCCTTCCGGTCGATCAGGATCACGAAGCCGTCGGCGACGTCCTTGCGGTAGGAGACGCCGCGCGGCTGCCGGCGCGTGCTGATCGTGACCCAGATGCGGTCCTGCTTGTCGACCAGCACGAAATTGACCGCCGGCAGAGTCTTGCCGTCGATCGCGTCGAGCACTTTCTCGGCGCGGCCGTCGCGATGCAGCCGCCACACGCCGCCGACATCGTCGGCCAGATGCGCGATCAGGAAGCTGCCGGCGCGCTCGAGCGCGATGCCGTTGGGATGCAGCGTGACGGGCAGCGCAGGCTTGGGCACGAACAGCTGGGTGCCGCCGCCGGGCGCGATGCGCGTGACGCCGCCGCGCTTGTCCGACACGTAGAGGTCGCCCTTCTTGGTCGCGATCACGCATTCCGGCCGCTCGAGGCCGCTGCCCGCGTGCTGGATGCTGTCGAGCGAAATCGGCGCCAGATCCATGGTGTTTCCTCCGTCCGTGGTTCCGGCTTCGCGCCGGGCCGCGAGCCGCTATCATGGCGCGCGGTTCCGTCACGATCCAGTTACCCGTGAGCCCATCCGCCCCATCGCTCGCGCTCGAGGAGGTCGCCGCCGCGGGTTACCGCTCGCTGCGGCGCATCCGCTTCCCGGTCGGCCGGCTCAGCGTGTTCGTCGGCGCCAACGGCGTCGGCAAGACCAACCTCTACCGCGCGCTGCAGCTCCTGCAGGCGGCTGCCGCCGGCACGCTCGCGCGCGAGCTCGCCGCCGAGGGCGGCATGGCCTCGGCGCTGTGGGCCGGCACGCGCCGCGCCAAGCAGGTTCCGCGCATCGCCTTGTCGGCGACCTTCGGCCTGGGCGGCGACGGCGCGGACGCGGCGCGCCACGAATACGCGGTCAGCGCCGGCGCGCCGTCCTACGTGGTCGGCATCGAGGTCGGCTGGCGCACGCCGATCGCCGCCGCCTTCCCGCTCGAGCCGCAGATCAAGGAAGAGTCGCTGGTCCACAAATACGGCAAGCGCGCCGTCACGCTGTTCGAGCGCCGCGGCCCGCACGTGCGGGCACGCGACGCGACCGGCGAGCGCGTCGAGATCAACCGCGAGCTGATGGCATCGGAGACCGCGTTCGGCGCGCTCGAGGATCCCGGGCGCTTCCCCGACCTCCACATGATCCGCCAGCAGATGCTCGACTGGCGCTTCTATCACGACCTGCGCACCGATCCGGCCTCGCCGCTGCGCCAGCCTTGCCTCGCGATCGCCGCGCCGACGCTGGCATCCGACGGCAGCAACCTCGCCGCCGTGCTGGCGACCCTGGTGCACATCCGCGGCGACTCGGTCGAGCTCGACCGCGCGATCGTCGACGCGTTCCCCGGCGCGCGGCTGGTGGTGCCCGACCCCGAGCGCACCGCCGGCTTCGGCATGGTGTTCCCCGACTATCCGCACCGCGTGTTCGACGCCGGCGAGCTGTCCGACGGCACCTTGCGCTATCTCGGGCTGATGGGCGTGCTGCTCGCCTATCGCCTGCCCGCCTTCATCGCGCTCAACGAGCCCGAGGCGAGCCTGCATCCCGACCTGCTCGATCCGCTGGCGCGCCTGATCGCGCGCGCCGCGCAGCGCACGCAGATCTGGCTGGTCACCCATTCGGTGCCGCTCGCCGACGCGATCGCCGCGCACGCCGGCGTGCGGCCGCTGAGCGTGATCAAGCGCGACGGCGAGACCTGGATCGACGGCCTCAAGCTGAGCGGCGAGTTCCGCGACGGCGAGGACGAGGAGGTAGCGGAATAGCCATCACGAGCCAGGAGGTGCCGATGACACAGCGACTCTCGCCATGGGCGTTCGTGCTCGCCGTGCGCGATCTCGAGCGCAGCGCCGCCTACTACCGCGACGTGCTCGGGTTCACGATCAAGTGGCCCGAGGGCAGCGACTGGCGGCTCGCCGAGCGCGACGGCGTGCGCATGATGCTCGGACAATGCCCAAACGAGACGCCGGCCAGCGAGATCGGCGCGCACAGCTGGTACGGCTATCTGGAGGTCGACGACGTCGACGCCCTGCACGCCGAAATCGTCGCGCGGGGCGCCGTCGCCACCGCGCCCCGCGACGCGCCCTACGGCATGCGGGAATTCCTGGTCACGACCGTGGACGGCCACCGCTTCATGTTCGCCCAGGAGATCGGCCGTCCGCGCGCCTGAGCGCGCCTAGCGCTTCGGCTCCATCAGCTCGAGGCGGTTGCCGAACGGGTCGTCGACGAAGATGCGATCGTAGCCCTCGAGCGGCTCGTCGCCCGCGATGCGGTAGCCGCCGCGCTCGAGCGCCGCGCGCAGCGTCGGCAGGTCCTCGACCAGCAGCGCGGGATGCGCCTTGCGCGCCGGGCGGAACTCCGCCTCGACACCGAGATGCAGCTTGAGGGCGCCGCGCTCGAACCAGCAGCCACCGCGCTTGGCCAGCACCGGCGGCTTCGCCTTCTCCGGAATGCCGAGGATCTCGGCGTAGAACGCGCGCGCCTCGGCTTCCCGGCCGGCCGGCATCGCGAGCTGCACGTGGTCGAAGGCGACGATCTTCATGGTTCGACTATACCCCCGATCCGCTCGGAACGCTCGTCACCGCGGGACGACCGGAACGACGCCCTTCGCCTTGAGATCGGGGCACGGGTGGTCCGACGATCGCGTGTCGCACACGGTCACCGTCCCGAGATACTTGTCCATCTTCGCGACCTGATCTTTGTCCGATGTCGCTCTCACCGCGTACTGCGCAAGATAGAAGCTGTCCTTGCCCTTGATCGCGCGCAGCAACGTCGTCTCGGGTTTGCCCGCCTTGGGATTGAGGGGACAGTGCATCAGCACCATCGAGACAGGATACCCGTTCGCCTGACTGGATTGCATGGGGTCCTCGCTGCCGCCTCGGCAGGTGGAAAGCCACCCTTGTCCCAGGGAGTTCAGAAAACCCACCGGATCCCACGCACCCCGTCCGAAAAAGATCTGCATCGTCACCATCTCCGACCAGTCGTCGACGGTCTGGCCTTCGGGTACCCACTCCTCCATATGCATGCCGTTCTGCGTGTGCCTGGACCCGACCATGAAGCCGGGCGGCAGCTTCACGAGAAGATTTTCCGCCTGTAGCTGCGCATGGGCGCTCGGCGCGACAGCGCACAGGAGAAGCGCGACGACGATTCGCCTGCAGCGTCGGCCGATGGACGAACCCTCGTTCTCGGCCCGCCCGGCCATGGCCGCTACTCCGCCGCAGCGGCGGCTTCGACGGGCGTGACCTTGGCGGCGCAGAACTTGAACTCTGGGATCTTGCCGAACGGGTCGAGCGCCGGGTTGGTCAGCAGGTTGGCCGCCGCCTCGACGTAGCAGAACGGCATGAAGACCATGTTCTCGGGCACGTCGCGGTCGGCGCGCACCTTGGTCTCGATGGCGCCGCGCCGCGTC
>DATJNS010000228.1:0-4351 GCA_035507915.1 Candidatus Sulfotelmatobacter sp. | reverse complement strand
CGGCGCGCCGCCGCCCGAGTCCGAGCTCGAGGCCTTGTGCCTCGACAACGTCGCGCGCTTCAAGCGGCCCCGCCGCTACCACTTCGTCGACAGCCTGCCGAAGAACAACTACGGCAAGGTGCTCAAGACCGAGCTGCGCGCGCGGCTCGCCGAGCAGCATCCATGACGAACCGAGCAGCCATCGCCGGCGCCGAGCCGGTTCTGTTCGTCACCGACATCAAGCGGGCGTGCGACTTCTTCACGGACACGCTTGGCTTTTCGCTCGCCTTCACCTGGGGCGAGCCGGCCTTCTACGCCCAGGTGAAACGCGACGCGGCGCGCCTGAATCTCCGTCACGTCGACCGCCCCGTCATCGACCCTGGCTTGCGCGACCGCGAGCAGCTGCCCGCCGCGGCGCTGAACTTGGCGACCGCCGACGGCATCAAGGCGCTGTCTCGCGAGTTCCAGTCGGCCGGCGTCGCGTTCTTCCAACCGCTCAAGACGGAGCCCTGGGGCGCCCAGACCTTCATCGTCAAGGATCCCGACGGCAATCTATTGCTGTTCGCCGGTCCAGCCGGCTGAGGAAACGGTTTCAGCGCTCCATCGCGCGCACCGCCAACGCGGACGCGCCGAGCGCCGCGCGCGCGGCCTCGGGGAACGGGATCGGCCGCTCGGTGTCGACGTCGCCCAGCACGATCACGCTCTGGGCGTCGGCGGCCAGGATGCCGTCGCGGAAGACGCCGTGCGCCAGCGTGATCGACGTGCGGCCGAGCTTGACCACGCCGGTGCCGATCTCGACCTCGCCGGGATAGCGCAGTTGTCGGCGGTAGTTGATCGTCAGGTTGACGAGGTAGAAATCCTGGCGCGTCGCCAGCAGCGGGAACATGTGGGCGTGCTCGAAGGCGACCCGGCCGGCCTCGACATAGGCGGCAAACGACACGTTGTTGACGTGCCCCATGGCGTCCTGATCGCAGTAGCGCAGGGTCACGGTCGTCCAGTGCGGAAAGCGTACGCGATGGTCGGGGCTCGTCATGCGCTTGTCCGTACCGACTGCCGCGGATAGGGTCAAGGCCGCCCCATGACCGCGCTGAATGCGATAACCCTCGAAGTGCTGTGGACGCGGCTGATCTCGATCGTCGACGAGGCGGCGGCGGCATTGGTGCGCACCTCGTTCTCGACCGTGGTGCGCGAGTCGAACGATTTCGCCTGCGTGCTGACCGACGCCGCCGGCGGCTCGCTGGCCCAGGCAACCGACAGCATCCCGTCTTTCATCGGCACGGTGCCGCGCACCATCACGCATTTCCTCAAGGAATATCCCGCCGAGGCGCTGACGCCGGGCGACATCCTGATCACCAACGACATCTGGCTCGGCACCGGGCACCTGCCCGACATCACGGTGGCGAAGCCGATCTTCCATCGCGGCCGGCTGGTCGGCTTCGCGGGCTCGGTCGCGCACGCGCCGGACATCGGCGGCCGCATCCGCTCGCCCGACTCGCGCGACGTCTACGAGGAAGGGCTGCAGATCCCGATCATGAAGGCAGTCAACGCCGGCACGATCGACGCGACCCTGGAGCGGCTGTTGCGCAAGAACGTGCGCGTGCCCGACCAGGTGATGGGCGACCTCTACGCGCAGTTCACCGCGCTCGGCCTGATGGAGGAGCGCGTCATGGCGCTGCTGGCCGAGCACAGGCTCGACAGCCTGGCGCCGCTCGCCGTCGAGATTCACGCGCGCTCGGAGGCCGCGATGCGCGCGGCGATCCGTGCCGTGCCGAACGGCGTCTACCGCCAGAGCGCGCTGATGGACGGTATCGCCGAGCCGATCCCGCTCGAGATGACCATGACGGTGAGCGACGACGCGATCGCGATCGACTACGCGGGCTCGGCGCCGCAGGTGCAGAAGGCCATCAACGTGTGCATGGCCTACACGATCGCCTACACGGCGTTCGGCGTGAAGGCGGTGCTGGCGCCCGACATCCCGAACAACGAGGGCGTGCTCAGGCCGATCACCATCACGGCGCCGGCCGGCTCGATCGTCAACTCGACGCCGCCGGCGGCCGGCGGCGCGCGCGCCCTGGTCGGCCACTTCTTCCCCATGATGGTGATCCAGGCGCTCGCCAAGGCGATGCCCGACAAGGTGATCGCGACCGTCGGTTCGCCGCTCTGGTGCGTCAACCTGACGGGCCAGCGCCGCGACGGCAGCACGTTCGCCGGCATGTTCTTCGCCAACGGCGGCTACGGCGCGTCGGCGACGCGCGACGGCGCCCACGTGCTGTCATGGCCGAGCAACGTGTCGTCGACGCCGGTCGAGATGATCGAGCAGCTGCTACCGCTCAGCGTGCGGCACCGGCGCATCCGCGCGGGCAGCGGCGGCAACGGCCGGCGGCGCGGCGGCAACGGCCAGGAGCTGCTGCTCGAGAGCCGCGCGCCCGGACCCATCACGCTCGCGTTCCTGGCCGAACGCACGCGCGAGGCGGCGGCGCCCGCCGGCATCGCGGGCGGCGGGGCCGGTGCACCCGGCGAGCTCTTGATCGACGGACGCAAGGTCGACCCCAAGACCCAGCACGTCGTCGCGCCGGGCGGCACGGTGCTGGTGCGCACGCCGGGCGGCGGCGGCTACGGCCCCGCGTCCGAGCGCGACCCCGCCCTGATCGAGGCCGACCGCGCCGACGGCTACGCGTAGATGACTGAATACGCGCTCGGCATCGACATCGGCGGCACGTTCACCGACATCGTGCTGTACGACCTGGGGACGCGGCGGGCGCTCGGCCACAAGGAGCTGACCACGCCGGCGGCGCCGGCCGACGGCGCGATCGCCGGCATCCGCCGGCTGTGCGGCGCGCACGGCATCGGCTACGGCCAGATCACGCGCGTCGTCCACGCCACCACCCTGTTCTCCAACGCGCTGATCGAGCGCAAGGGCGCGCTCACCGGCCTGATCACCACCGCGGGCTTCCGCGACACGCTGGAGCTGCGGCGCGAGAACAAATACGAGCTCTACGATCTCTTCATCGAATTGCCGCAGCCGCTGGTGCCGCGCCGCCTGCGCCTCGAGGTGCCCGAACGCATCGGCCCCGACGGCGCGGTCGAGACGCCGCTCGACAGCGCGGCGGTGCTCGCGTGCGCCGATGCGCTCGCGCGCGCCGGCGTCACCTCGGTCGCGGTCGCGTTCCTGCATGCGTATGCCAATCCGGCGCACGAGCGCGCGGCCGGCGAGCTGATCGCCGAGCGCTTCCCGGCGCTGGCCGTCTCGCTGTCGTCGGAGGTCTCGCCGCAGATCCGCGAGTTCGAACGCAGCTCGACGACGGTCGCCAACGCCTTCATCAAGCCGCTGGCGGCGAGCTATCTCGATCTCATGCGTCGCGAGATCGCCGCGCTCGGCATCACGGCGCCGCTCTTCATGATGCTGTCGAACGGCGGCCTCACCCATGTCGACGAGGCCAAGCGCGTGCCGATCCAGCTGCTCGAGTCGGGTCCGGCGGCCGGCGCGCTCGCCGGCGGGTTCTTCGCTGCGCGCTCGCACGTCGCCGACGTGCTCGCCTTCGACATGGGCGGCACGACCGCCAAGCTCGCGATCGTCGAAGGCGGCGAACCGCTGGTCGCGCACCAGTTCGAGGCCAGCCGCGAGAAGCGCTTCATCGAGGGCAGCGGCCTGCCGATCAGCATCTCGACCATCGAGCTGATCGAGATCGGCGCCGGCGGCGGCTCGATCGCGACGATCGACGCGCTCGGGCTGCTCAAGGTCGGGCCGCACAGCGCCGGCGCCGCGCCCGGGCCGGCGTGCTATCGGCGCGGCGGCGCCGCGCCGACCGTGACCGACGCCAACCTGGTGCTCGGCTTCCTCGACCCCGAGCGCTTCGCCGGCGGCACCATCCCGATCGACCGCGACGCGGCGGCGGCGGCGTTGCGGCCGCTCGCGGCACGCGCCGGCGTCGGCCTGCCCGAGCTCGCCTGGGGCATCCATTCGGTGGTCAACGAGACCATGGCGGCGGCGGCGCGCGTGCACATCGCGGAGCGCGGCCATCACGCCAGCCGCTTCGCCCTGCTGGTGACCGGCGGTGGCGGGCCGTTGCACGGCTGCGAGGTCGCGGCCCGCTTGGGCATCGCGCGCGTGATCTGCCCGCCGAGCGCCGGCGTCGCCTCGGCGCTCGGCCTCCTGATGGCGCCCGCGCGCATCGACCGCGTCGCCACCATGGCGAAGCGGCTGGCGGCGCTCGACGGTCCCGCATTCGAGGTCGCGTTCGCCGCGCTCGAGCACGCGGCGCGCGCCGTCATCGAGGCGACCCAGCCCGGCGCCGCGGCCGATGTGGCGCGTGCCGCCGACCTGCGCTTCGTCGGCCAGGGCTTCGAGCTCGTGACGCCGCTGCCGCCGGGC
>DATJNS010000227.1:0-10185 GCA_035507915.1 Candidatus Sulfotelmatobacter sp. | reverse complement strand
AGCTGCCGTTGCTGCTGCTGCTCATCTATCTGTTTCGCGACGGACTGAGTGCGCTGGTCGGCGCCGAGGGCGGCGTGTTCATCCTGGTGGTCGCGGTGATCGGCGGCTTCCGCTGGATGCCGGTCGCGCGCCTGGTGCGCGCGCAGTTCCTGTCCCTGCGCGAGAAGGAGTTCGTCGAAGCGGCGCGCGCGCTCGGAGCCTCGACGGCGCGCACGGTCATGCGCCACATCCTGCCAAATGCGCTCGGCCCCGTGATCGTCGCCGGCACCATCAACGTCGCCGACGCCATCATCGCGGAATCGACGCTGTCCTTCCTGGGCCTCGGCTTCCCGCCCGACATCCCGACCTGGGGCCGGCTGCTGTTCGATGCCAAGGACTATCTCGACATCGCGCCGCACTGGGCGCTGTCGGCGGGCGCAGCGATCTTCTTCGCCGTCCTGACCATCAACTTCATCGGCGACGGCCTGCGCGACGTGCTCGACCCGCGCAAGGTCATGTGAGCGCGATGGCGACCGTTCAGCCGACCAACGGCGCGCTGCTCGACATCCGCGGGCTGCAGACCGAGTTCGCTACCGACGACGGCGTGGTGCGCGCGGTCGACGGCGTCGATCTCGGCGTCGGCTGGGGCGAGACGGTGTGCGTGGTCGGCGAATCGGGTTGCGGCAAGACCGTCACGGCGCTCTCGGTCCTGAAGCTGATCGCCATGCCGCCCGGCCGGATCGCAGGCGGGCAGATCCTCTGGCAGGGCCGCGACCTGGTGCCGCTCGACGCCGCGGCGATGAGCGACGTGCGCAGCAAGGAGATCGCCATCGTCTTCCAGGAGCCGATGACCTCGCTCAACCCGGTCTACAGCGTGAGCGAGCAGATCGCCGAGGTGATCCGCCGGCACGAAGGGCTGACGCGGCGCGAAGCCGCCGACAAGGCGGTCGAGATGCTGCAGCTCGTGCACATCCCCAACGCCGCCAAGCGCGCCCACGACTACCCGCATCAGTTCTCCGGCGGGATGCGCCAGCGCGTCATGATCGCGATGGCGCTCGCCTGCCAGCCGAAGCTGCTGATCGCCGACGAGCCGACTACCGCGCTCGACGTCACCATCCAGGCGCAGATCCTCGACCTCCTGCAGGAGATGAAGTCGCGCCTCGGCATGGCCATCATGCTGATCACCCACGCCATGGGCGTGGTCGCGGAGACCGCGCAGCGCGTCGTCGTCATGTATGCCGGCAAGGTGGTGGAAGAGGCGAGTGTCGGCGAGCTGTTCGCATCGCCGCGTCACCCGTACACCCAGGGCTTGATCGGCTCGATCCCGCGCATCGACCGCACGGCTGGCCATAGGGCCCGGCTCGAGGCGATCCCCGGCATGGTGCCGAGCCTTCTGCGGCCGCCGCCGGGCTGCCGCTTCGCGCCACGCTGCCGGTTCGCGCGCCCCGACTGCCGCGAGGCGGTGCCGCCGCTGCGCGAGGTCGCACCCGGCCACAAGGTCGCCTGCGTGCTCTATTGATCGGGAGAGCGCCGTCGCCGTGACCGAACCCCTGTTGCGCGTCAGCGAGTTGGTGAAGAATTTCCCGGTCGGCGGCGGGCTGCTCAAGCGCGCCGCCGAGCAGGTGCATGCCGTCGACCGCGTCAGCTTCGAGGTCGTGGCGGGCGAAACGCTCGGCGTGGTCGGCGAGTCGGGCTGCGGCAAGTCGACGACCGGTCGTTGCGTGCTGCGCCTGATCGAGCCGAGCTCCGGCGAGATCTGGTTCGAGGGCAAGGACGTGCGCGCGCTCGACCACAAGGCGCTGCGGGCGCTGCGCCGCGACATGCAGATCATCTTCCAGGATCCGTATGCCTCGCTCGATCCGCGCATGACCGTCGGCGCGATCGTCGGCGAAGCGCTGACCATCCACGGCCTCGTCAAGTCGGCGGCCGAGCACCGTGACCGCGTGGCGCAGCTGCTCGAGACCGTCGGCCTGATTCCCGATCACATGCGCCGCTATCCGCACGAGTTCTCCGGCGGCCAGCGTCAGCGCATCGGCATCGCGCGCGCGCTCGCCGCCGAGCCGAAGCTGGTCGTGTGCGACGAGCCCGTGTCGGCGCTCGACGTCTCGGTTCAGGCGCAGGTCATCAACCTGCTGGAGGACCTGCAGGAGCAGTTCAGCCTGACGTACATCTTCATCGCGCACGACCTGTCGGTGGTCGAGCACATCAGCGACCGCGTCGCGGTGATGTATCTCGGCCGCATCGTCGAGATCGCGCCGGCGCCCGATCTCTACGCCAACCCGCTGCATCCCTACACCGAGGCGCTGCTCTCCGCGGTGCCGATCCCCGATCCCAGGGCCAAGCGCACGCGCATCCGGCTGGAGGGCGAGGTGCCCAACCCGATCCACCCGCCGACCGGCTGCCACTTCCATCCGCGCTGCCCGATCCGCCAGGTGCCGCTATGCGCCACCGAGCGGCCGGAGCTCAAGGGCGTCGCGGGCGGCCACCGCGTCGCCTGCCACCTGCGCGGCTAGGAACGCGCGGGCTCGACGAGGCCCAGGTCGATCACCCGGATCGCCGGCGCCCGGCACCGACCGCGAAACCAGAACCCTCGACGGTGCGAACAGGGCCATAGTACGGTCGGGCACCGCATTTGGGCTTCGCCCGACCAAGCCTCAGGGACCAGCCTCAGGAAAGGGGAGCGACGATGCCGACGAACAGCCAACATCCCGAGACCATCGTGCTGCACGCCGGATATCGCAGCGATCCGACGACAACGTCGGTCGCCGTGCCGATCTATCAGACCACGAGCTACCAGTTCCGCGACACCGAGCACGCCTCCAAGCTGTTCGGGCTGCAGGAATTCGGCAACATCTACACGCGGATCATGAATCCGACCTACGCCGTGCTCGAGGAGCGCGTCGCCGCGCTCGAGGGCGGCGTGGCGGCGCTCGCGCTGTCCTCGGGACAGGCCGCGTCGCTGTTCGCGGTCCACAACATCTGTCATGCCGGCGACAATTTCGTCAGCTCGACCGACCTCTACGGCGGCACCTGGAATCTGTTCCTCAACGAGATGAAGACGATGGGGGTCGAGGTGCGCTACGTCGACCCGGCGAACCCGGAGAACTTCGCCGCCGCGACCGACGCGCGCACGCGCTGCTACTACGCCGAGACGCTGCCCAACCCGAAGCTCGAGGTGTTCCCGATCGCCGAAGTCGCGCGCATCGGCCGGTCGCTCGGCGTGCCCCTGATCGTCGACAACACCGCCGCGCCCGTGTTGTGCCAGCCGCTCAAGCACGGCGCCGCCGTGGTCATGCACTCGACGACCAAATACATCGGCGGCCACGGCACCTCGATCGGCGGCATCGTGGTCGACGGCGGCAATTTCGACTGGGAGAAGCACGCCGATCGCTTCCCGATGCTCAACACGCCGGATCCGAGCTACCACGGCGCGGTGTGGACCCAGGCCGTCAAGCCGATCGGGCCGGTCGCCTACATCATCAAGATGCGCGTCACCCTGCTGCGCGACATCGGTGCGGCGATGAGTCCGTTCAACGGCTTCATGTTCATCCAGGGCCTCGAGACTCTGCCGCTTCGGATGCGCGTGCACTGCGCCAACGCGGCCGTGGTCGCGAAGTATCTGGGCGGGCACCCCAAGGTCTCGAAGGTGATCTATCCGGGCCTGATGAAGGGCGAGCCCAAGAAACGCGCCGACATGCATCTGTCCGGCGGCTTCGGCGGCCTGCTCGGCTTCGAGCTCAAGGGCGGCAAGGACGCCGGCCGGCGCTTCATCGATGCGCTCAAGATGTTCTATCACGTCGCCAACATCGGCGACGCGCGCAGCCTGGCGATCCATCCGGCGAGCACCACGCACTCGCAGCTGTCGCCCGAGGAGCAGCTCAAGACCGGCGTCACCGACGGCTACGTGCGCCTGTCGATCGGCATCGAGCACGAGGAGGACATTCTGGCCGACCTCAAGCAGGCGCTCGACGCCGCCTAATTCGGATCACAAATCGGGAGAGACCCACCATGACGATCGATCTCTATACGGCGCCGACCGGCAACGGCATGCGCGGCGCGGTCGCGCTGGCCGAGTCGGGGCTGCCGTACAAGCTCCACAAGGTCGACCTCGGCAAGGGCGAGGCCAAGACGCCCGAGTACCTGAAGATCAACCCGGCCGCGGTGATCCCGTCGATCGTCGATTCCGACGGCCCGGGCGGCAAGCCGAAGACCGTCACCCAGTCGGGCGCGATCCTGCTCTACGTCGCGGAAAAATCCGGCAAGTTCATCCCGAAGGATCCGGCCAAGCGCGTCGACGCCTTCCAGTGGTTCATGCAGGCCTGCAGCGACGTCGCCGGCACCGGCAGCACGCTCTTCCATCTCGGCACCCACTGTCCGGAGAAGTCGGCGGCCAACGTGGCCTACTTCGAGAACCGGCTGATCAACATGCTGAAGGTCGCCGACCAGCAGCTCGCCGGGAAGGACTATCTGGTCGGCGAGCTGTCGATCGCCGATCTCGCGCTCTATCCCGCGATCGCGGCGCGCAAGCCGATGATCGAGAAGGCCGGCCTGTCGAACCTGCTGAAGTGGATGGGCACCATGGCCGCGCGTCCCGGCGTCGCCAAGGGCATGAAGCTCGAGAGCTGAGGCTACGGCGCCGGCGTGCGCCAGCCGCCGAACTCGATCTCGAGCGCGCGCGCGAGCGCCAGCGCGACGTCCTCGCGCCACGGCCGCGCGGCGATCTGGACGCCGATCGGCAGGCCCTCGGGCGAGGTGCCGACGCGCACGGTCGCGCTCGGATAGCCGGTCAGGTTGTGCATCATCGAGTAGGCGAAGCCGGGAAACTTGTCGGTGTCGAACGAGCTGCCGTGGGCGAGCGCCGGCCACGGCACGACCGGCGACAACAGCGCGTCGTAGTCCGCCATGAAGCGCAGCATCGTGTTGCGATACTGGTCCCAGCGCGTGAACGCCGCCACGGTCGCGGCGGCCGAGTCGAGCGCCGGGCCGCCGAGCGTGGCGAGCGAGCGCTGGAGCAGCGGCGACAGCTCGGTGGTGCCGAGGCCCGCCAGCATGGCGCGCGCGCCCGCGCCACCGTCGGCGCGGAAGATGTCGCGATAGATCTCGAAGGTCGTCTCGGCGCCGGGCGGCCGGCGCTCCTCGACCGCGACGCCGCGGCCGGCCAGCGCGCGCGCCGCGCCGCGTACCGCTTCCTGCGTGCCGGGTGTCGGCGTCGTCGTGCCATCGTCGATGAAGAACGCGAGCTTCAGGCTCTTGACGGCGACCGCGCCGGGCGCGCCGACCGGCATCGCGACGATCGAGAAGTCGCGGAAATCCGGGCCGGCGGCGAGCGGCAGCGCGAGCGCGAGATCGTCGACCGCGCGCGCCATCAGGCTGACATGCGCGATCGCGGCGCGCGGCCCGAGCGGCGCCGGGAACTGGCCGGTGCGCGGGATGCGGCCGGAGGTCGGCTTGAGGCCGGCGAGGCCGCAGAAATGCGCCGGCAACCGGATGCTGCCGCCGGCATCCGTGCCGAGGCCGAGCGGCGAGCCGCCGGCCGCGATGATCGCCGCCTCGCCGCCCGTGCTGCCGCCCGGCGTGCGCGCGACGTCGTAGGGATTGTTGGTCCGACCGTAGACCAGATTGTCGGTCTCCCAGGCGGCCGCGATCTCGGGCGAGTTGGTCTTGCCGAGCAGGATCGCGCCGGCGGCGCGCAGCCGCGCCACCGAAGTGGCGTCGGCCGTCGGCACGAACGCGGCGCGCCCGAGCGTGCCGCCGGTGCAGATCACGCCGGCGGTCTCGAGCGTGTCCTTGACCGTGAACGGCACGCCGTGCAGCGGTCCGCCGGACTCGCCGCGCGCCAGCGCCGCGTCGGCGGCTGCCGCCTCGCGCCGCGCCGCCGCTTCGGTCACCTGCACGACGGCGTTGAGCGTCGGATTGACCCGCGCGATGCGGTCGAGATAGGCGCCCACCACCTCGACCGACGAGAGCTGCTTCGTCCGGATTGCGGCGGCGAGCGCCCCGGCCGATGCGGCGGTGACGTCGTCGGCGCTGCTCAAGGGGCGGTCGGCCATCGCTACACCGCCTGCGCCGGCGGCATGTCGAGGAAGCTGCGGGTGACGTACCAGGTCTGATGGCGGTTGATGCCGAACACCAGCGCGTGTGCTGCGTAGGGCAGCGTGATGTATTGCCGGTCGTTGTTGGGCAGCTGGCGATAGAAGTTCAGCAGATCGGCCTCGGCCGAGATGCCGTCGTACTCGCCGCGCAGCAGCAGCACCGGGCACGTGACCTTGGTCGGGTCGACCACCGGCAGGTGCGCCGTCATGTCGAGATAGGTGCCGGTCGGCACCATGTCGCCGAACTTGAGCTCGGCGTCCGCCAACGCCTCGGCGACCGCGGGATCCGCCACGCCCGGATGATCGCGCGTGAAGATGCTGCGGATCATCTCGCGGTCGCGCTTGCGCCGGTTGTGCGTGCGAAAGAATTCGACCTGCTCGGCGCGCTTCTTCAGCGTCGGCGAGCCTTCGCCCGTGTAGGTGAAGGCCGACAGCACCAAGCGATCGACCAGCTCGGGGCGGCGCATGGCGAGCACGGCGGCGCGCAGCGCGCCCGACGACTCGCCGAAATAGTGGAACTTCTTGAGCCCGGTCTCGCGCGCGATCACGACCGCGCCGGCCGCCAGGTCCTCGGCGCCGCTCGCGATGTCGGAGTTGCCCTCGGTGCTCTGCGAATGGCCGTAGCCTTCGTGGTCCATCGTCCAGACGTCGAAGCCGTAGCGCGCGAACACGTCCATCATCGAGTACTCGCCGCGGCCCGGCACGCTCAGGTCGAAGCTCGAGCGCGACGAGTTCGACGAGCCGTGCACCAGCATGAGCACCGGGCGGGTGTCCCCGGGCGTCGGCGCGCCCACGCGCTTGCGCCACATCCACAGCTTGACCGCGCCCTTCTGCGCCCAGTACTCGGCGCTCCAGGTCGGCTCGGCGGCCGCCGTCTGCTGGGCGGCCGCGGCCGGCGCCAGGCCCTGCGCCAGCGCGCCGGCGGCCAGGCCGACGCTCGCGCTCTTGATCACCGTGCGCCGATCGGTCTCGGACATCGCATGCCTCCCTCGCGGCGCCGGGCTCGCGGGCGCCGATCCGGCCCGAGAGTGGCGCAGAACAATCGGCCGATCAATCGGCGGGGCGCCGCCTCAATGGCGCGGGCCGGCCAGCCCTTCGGCTTCGGCGAGATCGGCTTTCTCGACCAGCGCAGCCGCGACCTGGCGCGCCGAGGTGGGGTTCATCCGGATCGCCAGCCCGATGCCGACCAGGCTGGTCTCGTAGGGCGACAGCATCAAGTCGATCACGATGTCGCGCGCCGGACCGGCGATCGAGAACGCGAGCTTGTCCGGCGTGATGACGAGCTTCTTCGGGTCGGGCATCGGGCTCTCCGTTGCGACGTACGCGCGCGTGTCGTGCGTCAATGCTCCATGACCGGCTTGGTCCGGGTGCCGAGATAGATCTCCTGGACCTGCGGATCATGTTGCAGCGTGGCGGCCGGGCCGTCGAGCACCGTGCGGCCGGTCTGCAGCACGTACGCATGATCGGCGACCTCGAGCGCCAGCGCGACGGACTGCTCGGCGAGCAGCAAGGTCAGGCCGTCCGCGTGCAGCCGCGCGAGCGTCTCATAGAGCGTGTCGACGACCGCCGGCGCGAGACCCAGGCTGGGCTCGTCGAGCAGCAGGAGACGTGGCGCGCTCATCAGCGCGCGGCCCATCGCCAGCATCTGGCGCTCGCCGCCGGAGAGCGTGCCGGCGCGCTGGCGCCGGCGCTCGGCGAGCCGCGGGAACAGCGTATAGACGCGCTCGAGCAACGCCGGCATGCGCGTCTTGTCGGCGAGCCGCGTGGTGCCGAGACGCAGGTTCTGCTCGACCGTCTGGCTGACGAACAGCCGCCACCCTTCGGGCGACAGCGCCAGCCCCTTGGGCACGATGGCATAGGCGGGCAGCCGGCCGATGTCCTCGCCGCGCCACGTGATCGCGCCGCGCGCCGGCTTGACCAGGCCCGCGATCGCGTTGAGCGTCGTCGTCTTGCCGGCGCCGTTCGAGCCGAGCAGCGCGACGACGGTGCCCGCGCGGACCTCGAGCGACACGTCGGCGACGCCCACGAGGTCGCCGTAGCGCACCTCGAGGTTGCTGACGCGCAGCGTGTCGTCGCTCACGGCGGCGTGCCTGGATGGCCGGCCTGGCGCGCGCTCCGGTGCGCCCGGCGGCGGCCGAGATAAGCCTCGATCACCTGCTCGTCGCGCACCACGTCCGCGGGCCGGCCCTGGGCGATCACGCGGCCCTGGTTGAACACCAGCACGCGCTGCGCCAGGGTCAGGATCACCTCCATGATGTGCTCGACGATCACCAGGGTGATGCCGGTCTCGTGGATCTTGCGCACCAGCGCCATCGCGCGTTGGATCTCGGCCGGCGTCAGACCGGCGAGCGCCTCGTCGAGCAGCAGCAGGCGCGGCTGGGTGGCGAGCGCACGCGCGATCTCGAGGCGTTTGCGGCCGGGCGTGCCGAGCGTGCGGGCGCGCACGTTGCGCTGGTCCTGCATTTCCGTGAGCTCGATCACCGCCAGCGCGGCATCGCGCGCCTCGCCGCGGTGCGGGTGGCGCAGGAACGCGCCGACCATCACGTTCTCGAGCACGGTCATGTCCTCGAAGGTTGCCGGCACCTGGTAGGTGCGGCCGATGCCGAGGCGCGCGTGGCGCTCGGGCGGCGCGCGCGTGACGTCGGCGCCGTCGAAGCGGATCGAGCCGCCGCTCGGCGCATAGTCGCCGGCCAGGCAGTTGAAGAAGGTCGATTTGCCCGCGCCGTTGGGGCCGATCAGGCCGATGATCTCGCCCGCGTCGACGTCGAGATCGACCTCGGCGACCGCCGTGAAGGCGCCGAACGCCATCGTGACGCCGCGCGCCTCAAGCAGCACGACGAGCCTCCGCGAGCGCCGCCGCCGAGCGCCGGCGGGCGGCGAACCCGTGCCAGATGTCCATCAGGCCGCCCGGCTTGAAGCGCGCCAGCAGCATGATGATGCCGCCGTAGATCACGAACGACGCGCCCGAGCCGGTGCCGCCGAGCCAGGAGTTGGTCACGTTCTGCAGCGGGATCAGGATGACGGCGCCGGCCACCGGGCCGAACAGGGTGCCGGCGCCGCCGAGCGCCGCGATGATGAGCATCTGGACCGAGACCAGGATGCCGAGCCCGCTGTCGGGATCGATGAAGCCGACCATCAGGGCGTAGAGCGAGCCTGCGACCGAGGTCACGGCGGCGCTCAGCATCAGGGCGTAGAGCTTGTAGCGCCGCACCGGCACGCCGAGGCTGCGCGCCGCGCGGTCGCCCGCCTTGATGGCGCGCAGATAGAAGCCCATGCGGCTGCGCGCCATCTGCCAGGTGATGACGAGCACGACCGCGAGCACGCCCAGGAAGATGTAGTAGTAGGGGACCGCGCCGCGGAACGAGAAGTCCCACCAGCCTCGCGCCACCGCCGGGCCGCTCAGCCCGATCGCGGCGCCGAGCAGGTCCCAGTTGCTCACCACCAGGCGCACGAGCTCGGCGACCGCGACGGTCGCCATGGTGAAGTAGTGGCCCGACAGCCGGAAGCTCGGAATGCCGATCACCAGCGCGATCAGCAGGCTGACCGCGATGCCGATCGGCAGGCCGGCGACCGGCGGCCAGCCCCACGCGGTGAACACGAACAGCGGCAGATAGGCGCCGGCGCCGTAGAACATGGCGTGGCCGACCGACGCCTGCCCGGCGTAACCGCCAACCAGGTTCCAGCCGACCGCGGAGATCGCCGCCAGCAGCACGTCGGCGCCCATGCGCTCGTAGTACGGTCCGGATAGGACCCACGGGTAGGCGAGGAAGGCGGCGACGACGACGATCCAGGACCAGCGCACGGCTCAGAGCTTCCCGAACAGACCCTGCGGGCGCACCCACAGCACCGCGACGAACAGCGCGTAGACCACGGCGTCCTTCCACACCGGTCCCCACAGATAGGAGGACAGCGCCTGGACGACGCCGATCGCGAGGCCGGCGATCAAGGCACCCGGCACGCTGCCGAAGCCGCCGAGCGACACCACCACGAACGCGATCAGGGCCAGGCTTTCGCCGACCGTGGGCGAGATCGGATAGAAGGTCGCGAACAGCGCGCCGGCGATCCCGGTGCCGATGCCGGCGAGCCCCCAGGCCAACGCCTGCATGCGATCGGG
>DATJNS010000226.1:0-13131 GCA_035507915.1 Candidatus Sulfotelmatobacter sp. | reverse complement strand
GCCTGGCGCGGGAGGCCGAGCAGGCGCGGCGCTGACCGCGCTGCTCAGCTGCGACGGCGCAGCCGACGCAATGCCCTGACGACGAACGCGCCCAGCAGACGATGGAGCGGCGCGTGCGCCCGCAGCCGCGGAATGCTGGCGCGCTGCAATGCAGGGTCGGCCCATTCGAGCTTCTCGAGCACGACGAAGAACTCGAGCTCGAAGGGTGCGGTGTCCCAGAAGCGTGCGATGCGGAAATCGGTCAGCCCGAGAATGACGAGCTCGTCGAACAGCGCGAGGAACGAGCGCGGGGTGAACAGAAAACAGTGCGCCTCTGTCGCTCGCCCGGCGATCAGGTCGCGGCACGCCCGCAATGCCGCCTCGGCGGTCGTCCAGCGCGTCAGGCGACGCGGGTCGATCAATCCGAGCCACGCGCGCGCCGGATTGACATGCGCGGCGGTGCGGAGGAAATCGTAGAGCTGCTTCACGGTCGGCGCGCGGCGGCGATTGAGATACGCGTCGACGAAGTCCCCGGCGGTGCTGACCGAGCCGAGATGGTCGAAGCTGTAGCGCTTGTCCGGGATCGCCAGGCATAGGCGCCCGCCGGGCGACAGCAGGCGACCGATCTCCTGCAGCCAGCCGACGACGTCGGGCACGTGCTCGATGACGTGGGACGCAACCACATAGTCGAAGCGCAGGTCGGACGGGATCGTCTCGCCGATCGTGCGCTCGCCGAGCACGAAGTTGACCGTGACGATGCGTTGCGGATCGACCGTCCGATCGTCGGCATAGGCGCGCCGCAACGCGGCGGCGTCGCGATAGTCGGCAAACCGGATGTTGGCCTCGCCGGGCGCGACGGTGGGTCGGTCGAGCGCGCCGATCTCCAGCCCCAGCGTGGCGGACACGTCGATGTCGGCGAGGAGCTTGGCGCGCCGGACGGCGGCGCGCGAGGGATCGATCAATGAACCGGGCGCGGCGATTGGTTGAGGCGCTGCAGCACGTCGTCGAGCTGATCGAGCGACTTGTAGTGCACGACCAGCCGACCGGCCTTGCCGTCGAAGTCGATCGTCACCTTTAGACCGAGCGCCGCCGACAGCTCGCGCTCGAGTGCGACCGTATCGGGATCGCGCACGGCGCGCGACGCCGCGCCCTTCCCGCTCTTCCCCGCGTGCGCGATGCGCACATGCTGGGCGAGCGCCTCGGCCTCGCGCACCGACAGGCCGCGCGTGACGATCTGCTGCGCCAGGCTCGCCGGATCATGACGACCGACCAGCGCGCGCGCATGGCCCGCGGTCAAACGCCCGTCCTGCAGCATCTCCTGGACCGAGGCCGGCAGGGTGAGGAGGCGCAGCAGGTTGGCGATGTGGCTGCGGCTCTTGCCGACCGCGGTCGCCAGCGCGTCCTGCGTGTAGCCGAACTGCTCGAGCAGCTTGCGATAGCCCTCGGCCTCCTCGATCGGCCCGAGATCCTCGCGCTGCACGTTCTCGATCAACGCGACCTCGAGCGCGTCGCGGTCGGCGAGCGCGCGCACGACGACCGGCACCTCGTGCAGCTGGGCGAGCTGCGCGGCGCGCCAGCGCCGCTCGCCGGCGACGATCTCGAAATGCTCGCGCCGGTCGGGTAGCGGCCTCACAACCAATGGTTGCAGAACGCCCTGGTGGCGGATCGACGCGGCCAGCGCCTCGAGGGCTTCCGGGTCGAAGCGCCGGCGCGGCTGCAGGCGGCCGGGATGCAGATGGCCGACCGGCACCAGGCGCGGCCCGCGGGATTCGCCGGCATCCGCCGCCGCCACGGGCGGCGCGGGCACGTCGTCGCTCAGCAGCGCGGCCAGGCCGCGCCCCAGGGCGGTGCGGCGCGCGCGCTCGGTCATGCCGGCAGGCTCCGTTCGCGCTTCAGCATCTCGCCGGCTAGGTGGATGTAGGCCTGGGCGCCCGGCGAGCGCAGGTCGTAGATCAGCACGGGCTGACCATGCGAGGGCGCTTCGGAGACCCGGACGTTGCGCGGAATCACGGTGTCGAACACCTTGGCGCCAAAGTGGTCGCGGACGTCCGCGGCCACGAGATTGCTCAAGTTATTGCGTTTATCGAACATGGTCAACACAACACCTTGTAGCTCGACCTCCGGATTGAGGGTGCGCTTGACGCGCTCGATGGTGCGCGTGAGCGAGCTCAGCCCCTCGAGCGCGTAGAACTCGCACTGCAGCGGCACGAGCACCGAATCGGCGGCCACCAGGGCATTCACGGTCAGGAGCCCGAGCGACGGCGGACAGTCGATCAGCACGTAGTCGTGGGTCAACGACGCCGTCGCCAAGGCGTCGCGCAGCCGGTACTCGCGGCGCTCGAGCGCGACGAGCTCGATCTCGGCGCCCGCGAGATCCATCGACGACGTCACGATGTCGAGCCCCGGGATGCCGGTCGGCACGAGGCAATCGGCCAGCGCCGCGCCGTCGATCAACAACTCGTAGGTGCCCAGGCGACGCGCCCGGCGGTCGATGCCGAAGCCCGTGCTGGCGTTGCCCTGGGGATCGAGGTCGATCACGAGCGCGCGCTTCTGGGTCGCCGCCAGGGCGGTCGCCAGATTGATCGTCGTCGTGGTCTTGCCGACCCCGCCCTTCTGGTTGGCGACCGCGATCACGCGGGGTCGGCTCCCGGTGGCCGCGGCGGGCTCGGGGTCCGGCGCGGGCTCCGGCTCGGGCTCCGATGGGGGCTCCGCCTCGAGTCCCGGCGTCTCGCTGGCGCCGTCAGCCGGCGCGGTCATCGGATCGGGCGGGCCGCAGATGCTCCACGCGCATGATCACGCTTTCGGGCTCGACGATGCTGGGCTCGCAGCGGATGTCCATTGTCCAGGCTTCGCGCGTGTCGGTCAATTCGCGGCGCCAGTCCCGCCCCTTGTGGAACAGCCCGACCGTCTCGGGCCCGGAAAACCGCGCCGCGTGGCCCAGCAGAAGCGGCAACGGCGCGAGCGCCCGCGCCGTCACCACGCCGGCCACCACCGGCGCGACATGCTCGATTCGCTTGGTGTGCAGCGTGATCTCGGTATCGGTCAGGCGTGCCACCTCGGCCAGGAACGCCGCCTTGCGCGAATCGGCCTCGACCAGGTGGACGTCCGCCACCCCCGCGATCGCCAGTGCCAACCCGGGAAAGCCGGCCCCCGAGCCGAGGTCGACCAAGGGCGACGGTTCGTCGGGCAGCAGCCGCAGCAGTTGGAGCGAATCGAGCATGTGGCGCTGCCACAGGATAGCGAGGGTGCTCTCGCCGACCAGGTTGACGGTCTGCTGCCAGCGCACCAGCTCGTTCGCATAGATCTCCAGCCGCAGCACTGTTTCACGTGAAACACCGGCGGCGGATTCGAAGTCGGCGGGCGCGGCAACCCGCGGCCGCTTCTTGCTAGGCTGCTTCGACGCGGCGGACATGACGCAACAGGGCAACCAGGGCGGCCGGGGTCACCCCCGGAATGCGGGACGCCGCGCCAAGCGTGGTCGGCCGGGCCGCCGCCAGCTTGGTCCGGATCTCGGTCGACAGGCTGCCGACCGCGGCATAGTCGAGGCCGGCGGGGAGCATCAGGGCCTCGTCGCGCCGGAAAGCCCGGATATCGGCGTCCTGACGATCGAGGTAGCCGGCGTAACGGGCCTCGATTTCGATCTGCTCGAAGACATCCGAGGGAATTCCCGCCAATTCCGGCCAAATTGCCTCGATTCGCCCCCGATTCGCCCCGTCCAATCGCAGCAGATCGGCGGCGCTGCGCGCCACGCCGTCCTGATTGACCTGTAAACCCTGGCGCGCCGCGGCCGCCGGGCTGAGGCGCAGCGTCGCCATCCGCTCGCGCGCCGCTGTCAGCGCGGCCCGCTTGGTCGCGAACCGGGCGGCGCGGTCGCTGCCGACGCAGCCGAGCGCCACGCCGCGCGGCGTCAGGCGCTGGTCCGCGTTGTCGGCCCGCAGGGTCAGGCGGTACTCGGCGCGCGAGGTGAACATGCGATAGGGCTCGGTGGTGCCGCGCGTGATCAGATCGTCGATCAGCACGCCGATATAGGCCTCCGAGCGATCGAGCGTGAGGGCCGGCGCGCCCGACACGGCGCGCGCCGCGTTGAGGCCGGCGACCAGCCCCTGGGCGGCGGCCTCCTCGTAGCCGGTGGTGCCGTTGATCTGGCCGGCCAGGAACAGCCGCGGCACGCGCCTGGTCTCGAGGCTCGGCCCGAGCTCGCGCGGATCGACGAAGTCGTACTCGATGGCATAGCCGGGCCGGCGCATGCGCGCGCGCTCGAGCCCCGGGATGGTCGCCAGCAGCGCCAGTTGGACGTCCTCCGGCAACGACGTCGAGATGCCGTTCGGGTAGACCGTGTCGTCGTCGAGGCCCTCGGGCTCGAGAAAGATCTGATGGCGCGTGCGATCGGCGAATCGCACCACCTTGTCCTCGATCGACGGACAGTAGCGCGGACCGATGCCTTCGATCTGGCCGCTGTAGAGCGGCGCACGATCCAGGTTGGCGCGGATCAGCGCGTGGCTCGCCGGCGTCGTCCCGGTGATGTGACACGCGATCTGCGGCGTCGTGATGCGGTCGGTCATGAACGAGAACGGCGGCGGCGGATCCTCGCCCGCCTGCACCTCGAGTCCGGCCCAGTCGATCGTCCGCCCATCGAGCCGCGGCGGCGTGCCGGTCTTGAGCCGGCCGAGCGGAAAGCCGAGCCGCGCCAGCGTCTCCGACAGGCGCAGCGCCGGCGGCTCGCCGACGCGCCCCGCCGGCGTCCGCATCTCGCCGACATGAATCAGACCGCGCAGGAACGTCCCGGTGGTCAGCACCGCCGCGCCGCAGGCGACGGTCTCGCCGGTCGCCAGCACGACGCCGGCGAGCCGACCCGCCGAATCGATCGCGAGATCGTCGACCGCCGATTCGCGAATCGACAGGTTTGGCTGCTCGGCCAGCAGCGCCTGCATCGCGGCGCGATAGAGCGCGCGATCGGCCTGCGCGCGCGGACCGCGCACCGCCGGCCCCTTGCTGCGATTGAGCACGCGGAACTGGATCCCGCCGCGATCGATCGCGCGGCCCATCACCCCGTCGAGCGCATCGATCTCGCGCACCAGATGGCCCTTGCCCAGGCCGCCGATCGCCGGGTTGCACGACATCGCGCCGATGGTGGCGCGCGCGTGCGTGACCAGGAGCGTGCGCGCGCCCAGCCGCGCTGCCGCCGCCGCGGCCTCGCAACCGGCGTGTCCGCCGCCCACCACGATCACGTCGAATTCCGTCATGGCGGCGGACTTTAGGCGCTTCGCGACCCGAATCAAGCCGGCGCCCCGCCCGCTGTTTCACGTGAAACACAGCCGGCGCCGGCCCGCCGCACTGTCTATGAATAATTTCCTAGATCGCCATCACTTGCCGATGCAGAACTCCCGGAAGATCACGTCGAGCACGTCCTCGACGTCGACGCGACCGGTGATGCGCCCGATCGCACGGACCGCGAGGCGGACATCCTCGACCACCAGCTCGGCCAGCCGTGCGGCGCGCGCGCGCTCGAGCGCCGAGCGCGTCTCCTCGAGCGCGAGCCGATGGCGCGCGCGCGTCGGCACCGGATCCCCACCGACCGCCAGCAGGCTCGCGGCGCGCGCCGCGAGCGCCGCGATCAAGGCGTCGATGCCCGCGCCGGTCAGCGCCGAGAGCGCCAGCAACGGCTGGCCCTCGATCGCCGTCGGCAATGCCGCTGCGCGATTTGCCCCGGTGGCTTCGTCGATCTTGTTCAGCACCACGATCGCGCGCTCGTCGATCTGCGCGCGCACCGCGGGCTCGATGCGCGGCCACGCGGTCGCGTCGAGCACCACCAGCTTGATGTCGGCGTCGGCGGTGCGCGCCAGCGCGCGCCGCACGCCCTCCCGCTCGATCTCGTCGGCGCTGTCGCGCAGGCCCGCCGTGTCGGCGAGCGCGACCGGCAGGCCGCCGAGATCAAGATGCACCTCGATCACGTCGCGCGTCGTGCCGGCACGCGCCGATACGATCGCGACGTCGCGGCGCGCCAGCGCGTTCATCAGGCTCGACTTGCCGACGTTCGGCGCGCCCACGATCGCGACGCTGAGCCCGGCGCGCAGCCGCTCGCCCGCGCGACCCTGCGCGAGATGTCCGGTCAGCGCGTCGATCAGCGGCGCGATCGCATCCCGCGCGCGCGCCCCGAGGTCGATCGGCAAGTCCTCGTCCGAGAAATCGATCTCGGCCTCGAGATGGGCGAGCAGGCGCACCAGCGCGCCGCGCCAGCCCTCGTAGAGCCGGCCGAGCTCGCCCTGCATCTGGCGCACCGCCTGGCGGCGCTGCGCCGCCGTCTCGGCGGCGATCAGGTCGGCCAGGCCTTCGACCGCCGTCAGGTCGAGCTTGCCGTTGTGGAACGCGCGGCGGGCGAATTCGCCGGGCTCCGCCAACCGGCAATCCGGCACGCGCGCGAGCGCCTCGATGACGCCGGCGACCACCGCCGGGCTGCCATGCAGCTGCAGCTCGAGCACGTCCTCACCGGTCTCGCTGGCCGGCGCGGCGAACCACAGCACCAGCGCGTCGTCGAGCGTCTCGCCGCTGGCCGGATCGACGACCCGGCGCAGGCTGGCGCGGCGTGCCGGCGGCGGCGCCTTGCCGGTCAGCGCGCGGCACGCCGCCGCGGCCGCCGTACCCGATACGCGCACCACCGCGATCCCCGCCCGGCCGGGTGCCGTGGCGGGGGCGAAGATCGTGCGCGCCACGACGGCTCAGTCGCCGGCTTGGCCCGGTTTCAGCTCTTTCTGGTCGGGCTCGAGCATTAGGCGGGCGACGCGCCCGCCGCCCTTGACGTGGGTCTCGAGGATCTCGTCGATGTCGGCCTGGCTCCGGTAGGTGTACCAGACGCCCTCGGGATAGATCACCATGTTGGGGCCGAGCTCGCAGCGATCGAGGCAGCCGGCGTTGTTGATGCGGACGCCCTTGAGCCCGAGCGCCTTGGCGCGCGATTTCATGTAGTCGCGCAGCTCGATGGCACCCTTCTCCATGCAGCAGCCGCGCGGATGGCCGGGCGGCCGCTCGTTGGTGCAGCAGAATACGTGCGCGCGATAGAACGGCGGCGGATCGGTGTCGTTGCTCATGAGACAGCTGCCGACAGTTTCCCTCTCAATATACAGCCCCACCGACTTGACGCAACGCCACCACCCTTGGAATCACCACAGAGGCACAGAGGACACAGAGGGAAATCGAGTTGCCGGTGGCTACAGAGCCAACCGACGAAGCCCTTCGCGTAGCACGACGTTGTTGAAGTTCATCAAGAGACCGAGGCGAATGCCGCTCAGACGAAGGTAGGTTAGCATCTGCGCGTCGTGAATGGGCAGCAGTCGCTCTACCGCTTTCACCTCAACGACCAGCTTGCCCTCCACGACAATGTCCATGCGGTAGCCACATTCGAGGCGAACCTCCTTGTAGTGAACCGGCAACGGGACTTGTCGGGCATGGCTAATCACGCTCCGCTTGAGTTCGTAGCAAAGGCATTCCTCGTATGCGGACTCGAGCAGACCTGGACCAAGTTCGCGATGAACATCGATCGCCAGCGCGATCACGCGTCCCGTCAGCGCGCCTCTTTCCGGCTCATTCATGGTTGCGTCTCTGTGCCCTCTGTGCCTCTGTGGTTCAAATCGCCTTCACACGCGCTACCGCGCCGCCGTGTCTGTTATTCTGAGGCAGGCCCTTCCGACATCCCCACGGAACCAGGTGCGAGATGACGCGCAACCGCTTGGGCGACGAGACCAGCCCGTATCTGCTGCAGCATGCCGACAATCCCGTGCACTGGTGGCCGTGGGGCGACGCGGCGCTGGCCGAGGCGCAGCGTCTCGACCGGCCGATCCTGCTGTCGGTCGGCTACGCGGCGTGCCACTGGTGCCACGTGATGGCGCACGAGAGCTTCGAGGACGACGAGACCGCGGCCCTGATGAACCGGCTGTTCGTCAACATCAAGGTCGATCGCGAGGAGCGCCCCGACATCGACACGATCTACATGTCCTCGCTGCATCTGCTCGGCGAGCACGGCGGTTGGCCGCTCACCATGTTCCTGACGCCGGCCGGCGAGCCGTTCTGGGGCGGCACCTATTTCCCGCCGACGCCGCGCTACGGCCGGCCCGGCTTCCCCCAGGTGCTCGAGACGATCGCGCGCATCTACGCCGAGGAGCGCGACAAGGTCACGGGCAACGTCGAGTCCTTGCGCGAGGGTCTCGCCAAGCTGTCGACCACGAGCCAGGGCGGCGCGATCGCGGTCGCGACCCTCGACCAGGTCGCCGAGCAGCTGACGCGCTCGTTCGATTCCGTCAATGGCGGCATCGGCGGCGCGCCGAAGTTTCCCCAGTGCGGCATCTTCGAGCTGGTGTGGCGCGCCGCGCTGCGCCACGCCGGCACGCCGCGCGGCGACACGTTCGGGCGCGCCATCACGACGACGCTGACGCGCATCTGCCAGGGCGGCATCTACGATCATCTGGGCGGCGGCTTCGCGCGCTATGCGACCGACGAGGCCTGGCTGGTGCCGCATTTCGAGAAGATGCTCTACGACACCGCCGAGCTGATCGACCTCCTGACCCTGGTCTGGCAGCGCACGCGCGATCCACTCCACGAGCAGCGCGTGCACGAGACCATCGATTGGGCGCTGCGCGAGATGCGCGGCGAGGGCGATGCGTTCGCCAGCTCGTTCGACGCCGACAGCGAGGGCGAGGAAGGCAAGTTCTACGTCTGGACCGAGACCGAGATCGACGCGCTGCTCGGCGCCGACGCGACGCTGTTCAAGCAGGCGTACGACGTGCGGCCCGAGGGCAACTGGGAAGGCCACACGATCCTCAACCGCAACCGCGCCCCGGAACTGCGCGGGCCCGACGACGAGGCTCTGCTCGCGCGCTGCCGCGCGGTGCTGTTCGAGACACGCGCCCGCCGCGTGCCGCCGGGCCGCGACGACAAGATCCTCGCCGACTGGAACGGCCTCATGATCGCGGCGCTGGCGCGCGCCGGCGCCTGCTTCGAGCGCCCCGGGTGGATCGCCGCGGCGACCCGCGCGTTCGACTTCGTCACCACCGCGATGGTGGCGGACGGGCGCCTCAAGCACAGCTATCGCCTCGGCCGCGCCCAGCACGCCGCGACGCTCGACGACTACGCCAATCTGGCGCGCGCGGCGCTCGCGCTCCACGAGGCGACCGGCGAACCGCGCTTCGTCGATCATGCGACCGGCGCGCTCGCGGTGCTCGACCGGCACTACTGGGACGCCGCGGGCGGCGGCTACTTCTTCTCGGCCGACGACACGACCGGCCTGATCACGCGCACCAAGACGGCGAGCGACAACGCCGTGCCGTCGGGCAACGGCACCGTGGTCGGCGTGCTGGCGCGGCTGCATCTGCTGACCGGCGACGCGCGCTGGCGCGAGCGCGCCGACCAGGTGATCGCCGCCTTCTCGGGCGAGCTCGGGCGCAACTTCTTTCCGCTCTCGACCCTGCTCAACAACGCCGAGCTGCTCGCCCGCGGGGTGCAGGTCGTCGTCGTCGGCCGACGCGACGAGGCGGCGGTCCAGGCGCTGCTGCGCGCCGCGCGGCGCAGCGGGCTCGCGACCCAGATCCTCACCGTGATCGAGGACGGCGCGGCGCTGCCCGCCGGCCATCCGGCCCACGGCAAGACCCGCGTCGACGGCCGGCCGGCCGCCTACGTGTGCGTCGGACCGACCTGCACCCTGCCCCTGACCGAGCCGGACGCGCTCGCCGCCGCGCTGCGCCGGTCGGCGCCGAGCGCGCCCTAGCCGTCGACGCCTCGCCGATGCCGCCCAAGCCCCTCCTGCCGCCCATCCTGGACGACAAGGCGTACGACGCCCCGTCGGTGTTCCAGCCCGAGAATCTGCTGCGCGAAGCACGCCGGCAGAAGCGCGTCCCGACGGGCGCCGTACCGGAAATCTGCGTGCTCGATCCCGACGGCGACATCCAGCGCGCGCTGCGCGCCACCGGGCGCGCCGCGCCGTCGCCTCACTGGGCGTGCTACCACACCGAGCTCGACGTGTTCGAGGCCGGCGGCACGCGCTTCGGCCTGATCGGCTGCGCGGTCGGCGCGTCGTTCGCCGTGCTGCTCGCCGAGCAGCTGTTCGCCTCGGGCTGCCGGCTGCTCATCAGCGTCACGTCGTCGGGACAGATCGTCGAGAGCGGCCCGACGCCGTACTTCATCGTGATCGACCGCGCGCTGCGCGACGAAGGCACGAGCTATCACTACCTGCCGCCGTCCGATTATTCGGACGCCGACGCGCGCCTGGTCGCGCCCGCGCTCACCGCGGTCGCGGCGACCGGCATTCCGGTGTACCAGGGCGCGACCTGGACCACCGACGCGCCGTTCCGCGAGACCGCGGCGGCGATCGAGGCATGCCGCGCGCGCGGCATTCTCGCCGTCGAGATGGAGGCGGCCGCGCTCTATGCCTTCGCGCGCGTGCGCGCCAAGCCGGTGATCTGCTTCGCCCACGTGACCAACCAGATGGCGCGCGTCGAAGGCGACTTCGAGAAGGGCGAGGCCGGCGGCGCGTATGATGCGCTGCGCGTCATCCAGGCGACCGCCGCGGCGCTGCGCCCGCTCGTCTGAGCCGACTGAGCGCGGCAGGGGGCGCCAGCCCCCGCGAGCGCCACGAAGACTCGCGAGCGCGGAGGATGACCTCGCTGCGCTGTCCATGTGGGCGCTCGCGGGGCTGGCGCCCCTGCCGCGCTAGGCTAACTCGCGAGCGCGATCACGCGCGCCAGCAGCCCATCGCCGCGGCGCCGGCGCAGCAGCGCGTCGAGGCCGAGACTGCGGCCCGGCGGATGCACCGCGAACAGCGCCATGATCACGACCAGGAAGAAATAGGTCCACGGCCACTCGCCCGGCGCGACGTAAAGCCCGGCCCACAGATTGAGCGCCATCGCGAATCCCGCCAGCCCGCCGAGCCGCGTCAGCAGCCCGAGCATCAACGACGCCCCGATCGCCACCTCGGTCGCATAGACGATCGGCGCGAACAGGTAGAAGTGCGCCAGCACCACGTTCTGGACGAACCACGCGTGCAGCTTGAAGGGCGCGAACTTCGCCATCTGGCCCATCCAGAACGCGAGCCCGGTCGCGCCGAACGGCGCGCTCGGGTCGTCGGTGTAGTAGGGCGGCAGCTTCCACAACGACTCCTGCCACCACATCGCGCCGATCACGAAGCGCAGCGGCCAATCGAGCAGCGGCTTGAGGCCGCGCTGCTCGGGCAGGCGCATCAGCGCGCTGAGCGCGATCACGATGCTCGCGACGACGAAGAGCCAGAACACCGCCGTGGTCCACGACGGCGCGGTCAGGAACTCCCAGACGTCGGTAATCGGCGTGCGCGTCATGGTTGCATCTCCTCGGCGTTGCTCGACATCGGCGCCGTCCGCAGCTTCGCACAACCCCGCCCGCGGGTTACCGACATCGGCCGCGCCGCCAGCCAACTTGTCTAGATCGACCGACTTGCGGCGAATTGCCGCTAAGGTAATCTGATGTTGGCTCAAGTCCTGATTGTTTTCGATGAGCACCCGGTTCGTCATCTTCCTGTCGGTCCTGGCCCTCATCGCGGTAATCGGCGCGCTGGCCTACCGCGCCCACACGCGCGAGGCCGAACTCCAGGCGCGCGCGCTGGCCGAAGCCGAGTTCCAGAACAACGAGCTCGTCCGGGTCGACGCCGAGGCGCGCGCCTTCCTCGGCGCGGCCGCGGCCGCGGCGACCACCAGCATCGGCCGGGCGGGCGGCTGCGGCGCCGCCTTCGTCGAGATCGCCCACACCAACAACCTGTTCGCCGGCCTGACCGCGTTCGACGCCGAGGGGCGGCCGCTATGCACCGGTCCCGCGACCTGGCTCAAGCATGTCGATCCGCAGCTCCTCGCCCTCGGCCTGACGGCCAACGGCTTCGTGGTCGGCGAACAAGCGGTCGCCGACGTCATCAGCAAGCGGGTCCTGCCCTTCGCGCAACCGTTCCATGACCGCAACCACCAGGTCCGCGGCATCGTCGTGACCATGGTCGAGCTCGATCGCCTGGCGCGCCGCATGGCGCACAACTGGCGCCTCGAGGACTCGACCATCACGGTCGCCGATCGCGCCGGCAACATCCTGGTGCACCTGCCCAACAGCGCCAGCTGGGTCGGCCGCCGGCTGCCCGACGAGCTCGTCTCGGTGCTGCGCCTGCCGGCGCCGGGGACGATCAAGGTGCCGCTCGGCGCGGGCGACCGCGTCGAGGCGGTCGGCTACGTGCCGCTCGATCCGGCGCCGAAGGATCTCTTCATCAGCGTCGGCTTCCAGACGACCTCCGTGGTCGGCGAGCTCAAGCGCTCGCTGCGCCGCTCGGTGATGCCCGTGACCCTGGTGCTGCTCGCCGCCGGGCTGCTGGTGGTCCTGCTGCCCCAGCCGCGCCGCGATTAGGGGGCTCGGTCCGCTCGTTCCGCCGACATAGACTTGGCCGACCGGCATCCAGCGGGAGGCTTTGCCCATGATCAGCTACGACGTCGCGCGCTTCGGCGCGCCTCTGGAGCGCTTCGAGCGCCCGACGCCCCAACCCACGGGATCCGAAGTGCTCCTCAAGGTGCTGGCGGCCGGCGTCTGCCACAGCGACATCCACATCCGCAGCGGCGAATACGACCTCGGCGGCGGCAAGCGGCTCAACATGGGCGAGCGCGGCGTCGCGCTGCCGCTGACCATGGGCCACGAGACGGTCGGCGAGGTGCTGGCGCTCGGCCCCAACGCCAGCGGCGTCAAGCCGGGCGATCGGCGCCTCGTCTATCCGTGGATCGGCTGCGGCGCCTGCACCGTGTGCGCGCGCGGCGACGAGAATCTGTGCGCCAAGCCGCGCTCGCTGGGCGTGTTCCTGCCCGGCGGTTATGCCGATCACATCATCGTGCCGCATGCGCGCTACCTGCTGGAGATCGGCGAGCTGGCGCCGGCGCAGGCCGCACCCTACGCCTGCTCGGGCGTCACGACCTACAGCGCGCTGCGCAAGATCGATCCCGCGGTGCTCGCGCGCGAGCCGATCGTCATTCTGGGCGCCGGCGGCCTGGGGCTGATGTGCCTCACCATCCTGAAGGCGATGGGCGGCCATGGCGCGATCGTCGTCGACATCGACGCCACGAAGCGCGAGGCCGCCCAGCGCGCGGGCGCGCTCGCCACCATCGACGGCGCGGC
>DATJNS010000225.1:0-10541 GCA_035507915.1 Candidatus Sulfotelmatobacter sp. | reverse complement strand
CGACGTCAGCTTCGACGGCGGCGACCTCGACTGCGGCAACGGCCTGCTGCTGCTGATCCGCAAGCACATCGACCCGATGGCGCGCGGCCAGCTGCTCGAGATCCGCTCGACCGAGATCTCGGTCGACGAGGACCTGCCGGCATGGTGCCGGCTGACCGGCAACGACCTGGTGTCGTGGACCAAGGACGGGCGCCAGCGCAGCTTCCTGGTGTGCAAGGGCAAGCTGGCCGAGCGCGGCGCGGCCGCGCCGAGTCCCGCGGCCGCCAAGCCCGGCGTCGCCGCGCAACCCGCCGCCGTCGCCGCGGCACCGCCGCGCGCGCCGCGCGGCGCGCCGGCGATCCCGCCGCTCGCCGTGATGGGCATCGGCAGCTGGCCGCGGCCGCGCTGGATGGTCGAGGCGATGCACGCCCACGTCGAGGGCCGGCTCGACGACGCCGGCTTCCACGAGACCGCCAACGACGCCGTGCGGCTCGCCGTCGCGGCGCAGGAGCGCGCCGGCGTCGACGTCGTGACCGACGGCGAGCAGCGCCGCGACAGCTACGCGAGCTTCGTCGCCGCGCGGCTCGACAACTGCCAGCTCATCCCGCTGACCGACCTGCTGCCGCTGGTCGACGATCCGGCCGAGTTCGAGGCCGAGCTGCGCGCGCTCGACGTGCCGGCGAGCGACGTGCGCCACCCCGCGGTGTTCGGCCGCCTGGCGCGCAGCCGGCCCTTGGTCGCGCACGAGGTCGACTTCGCGGCCGGCGTGACGACGCGGCCCGTCAAGGTCGCGCTGCCCGGGCCCTATCTCTTGACCCGCACCATGTGGATGGAGTGCATCTCCGACCGCGCCTACGCGAGCCGCGAGGCGCTGGCGGAGGACATCGTGCGCGTGCTGCGCGAGGAGCTCGCCGAGCTGATCGAGACCGGCGCGGCGCTGATCCAGCTCGACGAGCCGGTGCTGTCCGAGGTCGTGTTCGGCGGCACCAAGAGCAAGCGCAGCTTCATGTGCGGCGCGCTCTCGGAGTCGGCGGGGCCGGCGCACGAGCTCGGCTTCGCGCGCGACCTGGTCAACGCCGTGGTCGACGGCCTGCCGCGCGAGCGCATCGCGCTGCACGTCTGCCGCGGCAACTGGACGCCCGACGAGTCGGTCGCGCTGAGCGGCGACTACGCGCCGCTGCTCGACACGCTGCGGTCGATGCGGGTCGGCGCCTACCTGCTCGAGATGTGCACGCCGCGCGCCGGCGAGCTCGACCTGTTGCGCGCGCTGCCCGACGACGCGCGCATCGGCATCGGCGTGGTCGACCAGAAGCGCGCCGAGCCCGACGCGGCGTCCGACGTCGGCGCGCGCATCGCCCGCGCGATCGGCCGCTTCGGCGCGGGCCGCGTGATCCTGCATCCCGATTGCGGCTTCGCGACCTTCGCCGACAACCCGATCTGCTCGGCCGCGATCGCCGAGCAGAAGCTGTCCGCGATCGCGCGCGCCGTCGCCGACATCCGCGGCGGCTGACGCTTCGGCGGTCCGCCCGCGCGGAACCGCACCGAGCCGTCATTGCGCATGATCAGCACCGAATAAATCGCCGCTCTCCTCGTCATCCCCGCGCAAGCGGGGATCCAGGAGTTGCGTGCACGATGTCGGTGCGCGTGACTCCTGGATGCCCGCTTTCGCGGGCATGACGGTCTTGGTTTGGAACCGTTCAGCCCGACGTGATCGCGTCCTAGCGCTCGCCCGCGCGCGCGGCGGACTGGCGCGCGAAGGCGGCTTCCCAATGCTGACCGTCGAAGCTGCGGCCGGGGCGCATGGTCGCCGGGTCGTAGGCGTCGAGGCAGCGCGCGTTGACGCTGTAGTTCTCGGGGTCGGTGCGCGGATGGTAGAACGGGTGGATGCCGCAGTGGCGGCAGAAGGTGTGCTTGGCCGTGCCGGTGTTGAACGTGTAGGTCGTGAGCGCGTCGGCGCCGCTCAGGATCTCGAGCCGCTCGCGCGGCACCGCCAGGTGCAGGATGCCCTTCTTGACGCACATCGAGCAGTTGCACTCGCCGATCTCGGTCACGGCGAGATCGACCGCGACGCGGAAGCGCACGCGTCCGCAATGGCAGCCGCCCTCGTAGGTCTCCATCATGGCGCGCGTCCCGCGTCTGGTTGTCGTGCCGACACTATGCCGCGCCGCGGCGCGGTTGCCAATTCGGCGGGGTGCGGTGGACGGCCGTCGATCGCGTCGGCTATCGTGGCGCGCCGTCGTTGCCCGCAGGCCGCGTCATGGATCGGTCGAGGTTTCAAGGGTTCCCCGAGGTCTTGATCGACATCGTCGGGGGCTGCAACGCGAAATGTCCGTTCTGCACGACGGGACGCGAGGATTTCGGCAAGCGCATCACCGCGATGTCGGTGCGCGATTTCGCCCGCACGCTGGATCGCCTGATGGAGCTCGGCTTCGCGGTGCCCGGCGTGTCGTCCGTCGGGCTGTATAATTGGGGCGAGCCCGTCCTGCATCCCGATCTGAACGGCATCGTGGCCGAGCTCAACGCGCGCAGGCTCGCCATCACGATCGCGACCAACGCCTCGAAGGCGATGCGCTTCAGCGTGCCGACCGACGGTTTCGCGTTCGTGTACTTCTCCGTGCCGGGCTGGAGCCAGGCGTCCTACGACAAGATCCACGGCCTGAGGTTCGACCGCGTGGTCGCCAACATGGAGGAGAGCATCCGGAGCCTGCGCGAGAACGGCTACGCGAAGCCGATCTATCTCAGCTTCCACACCTACCAGTTCAACTACACCGACGAGCTGTCGGCGGCGCGCCGGTGGTGCGCGGCGCACGGCGTGAGCCTCAGGCCCTATTACGCCTACATCGCCGACTACGACCAGGCGAAGGCGTTCCTGCAGGGCACGATGGCCGCCGCGGACCTCCAGGCGCTGTCGCGCTCGCTGTTCCTCCACTATGTCGACGCGCTGGTCGCGCGCCAGCCGAAGGACTGGGAGTGCCCGCAATGGCGCGGCGTCCTCACGCTGTCGAGCACGTCGGAGGTGCTGCTCTGCGGGTCGCTGCCGCTGCGACACCCGGCGGCGGTGCTGGGATCGCTGTTCGAGCTGTCGCGCGAGGAGATCCTGAGCAAGAAGGTGTCGAGCGCGGTGTGCGCCGAATGCCTCGGCTGCGGCATCAGCTATTGGGGCCATAACGTGGCGCTGATCGATCGGGTCGGCCTGGGCGCGTAGTGCCGTCGGCGCGCGGCGCGGCTCAGCCGGTCTTCTCCGGACCTTGCCGGAACCTCGAGCGTCCTTCCAGCGCGTTGGCGCGATTGTCGTAGCTGTCCGCCATCCGGTGGAGCGAGGCGCGAGCGGTGGCATCGGTCATCTGATCGCCCACCGTCCGGCACTCTTCGGCCTTCTGGCGCCACTGCCGGACACGCCGCTGATCGGGTGTCTCGTCCACCGGCAACCATACGGCCCGATATCGAGGCACCACAACATCCAAGCGGACTAGGCCCCATGACCTACGGTCGCGCGGCATCCGCCCGCAGGTCGTCGCGCCGCTTCCGGCCGAATTTCTCGGAAACTCGTATCGACCGCGCGCGCGGCGGCCCGCGGACGACACGCGCGATCTCGGCGCCGCGTCAAAGGCCGCGAACTCGCCCCATCGACCGTCGTTGCGATCAAATGGGGGCTCCGAGACTGCTCGTCGTTGAGGACGACCCCGATGTTCGGGCGCTGATGTCCGCCGTGCTGGAGCGGGCGGGCTACGGCGTGGACTGCGCCGCCACGCTGACCAACGCCGAAGCCCGCCTTGCCGAGCGCATGTACGATGCCTTGATCGTGGACGCGGTGCTGCCCGACGGGTCGGGGCTCGCCAAGGCCGTGCGCTGGTCGGCGCGCGGCTTCAAGACCCTGATCGTGACCGGTTTCCCCCAATCGATGCTCGACCTCGATGCGCTCGGCCTGCGCTACCTGCGCAAGCCGTTCCGGATCAACGAGATGATCGGCGAGGTCGAGCGCCTGCTGGCCGCCACCAAGCTCTGACGGCCCGGCGATCCGACGCGCTCAGGCGTTCTCCAGCGTGTAGCGCAGCCAGACCGCGCCGCCGTCGAGCACCTGGCACTGCTGCAGCGTCATGCCGCGCAGCGGCGGCGGGCCGGCGGTCGCGTCGGTCGAGTCGTACAGATGCGGCCCGCCCTTGGCGCCGTCGATCGCCGGGGCGATCACCAGGCTGATCTCGTCGACCAGTCCGGCGCGCAGGAACTCGCCGTTCGCCACGCCGCCGCCCTCGAGCAGCAGGCGCTTGACGCCGAGCTCGCGATTGACGGTCTCGAGCGCCAGCCGCAGGTCGAGCGTGTCCTTGCCCGCGAAGAGGTACGACACGCCGTCGCCGCGCAGGCCGGCGAGATGCGCGTCGGAAACCTGCTCGGTCAGCACGACGACGATCGGGTCGCCGCCGATGTCCGCGCGGTTCCAGGCGATCTTGCCGTGGGCGTCGAGCACGATGCCGTAGGCCGCCGCGTCGCGCCGCGCGAACCACGGCTCGCGCGCGAAGTGCGCGTCGGTGCGCGCGGGATAGCTGTCGCCCTTGGCGAACTCGCTGCCGGTGACGCGGCCGATCAGCCAGGCGTCGCCCGCGAGCTGGTCGTGCAGCGGCTCGAACAGCTTGGCGGCGGCCGTGCCCGACGGCCGCCAGCGGCTCGACCAGATCCTGCCGTCGAGGCTGGCGACCATGTGGCAGAGCACGTAGGGCTTCATGCGGCGGCCGGCGCTATTTCTTCGGCGACCAGCCGTAGGCCTTGGCGCACGCGCCGCCCATCAGCATCGCGCGCTCGCTCGCGCTCAGGCGGTCGGTCGTGCGGAACGGCTCGACCGCCTGCTCGTAGTTGACGACGGCGAACGCGCGCGTCCAGTCGGTGCCCCACAGGCAGCGCTCGAAGCCCCAGGCGTCGAACACGCGCGCCAGCGGATCCCAGATGTCGGGGAACGGGTAGGGCTCGCGCGACAAGGTGCAGGCGCCGCTGACCTTGATGACGGCGTTCTTGCGCTTGGCGAGCTCGAGCACCTTCGGCAGGTCGGCCCAGGGCTGCGGCGGCGCCGGCGGCTCGCGCGGCTGCAGGATGGCGAGATGGTCGATGATGAAGCGCGTGTCGGGGTGGCGGTCGATCAGCGCGGTGCCCGCCGCCAGATTGTCCCAGAACAGGATGTTGACCGGAAAATCGTGGCGCACCGCCGCGCGCAGGACCCGGTCGAAGCCCGGGTCGGTCGGCTGGCGGCCCTCTTCCTTGCGCAGCATGATGCGGATGCCGACCGCGCCCGGCGTCTTCTTCCACTCGGCGATCACGTCGGCCACCGCGGGATCGTCGGGGTCGACCGGCTTGACGATGCCGAACCGGCCGGGATGGGCGCGCTGCACCTCGACCGCGTAGCTGGCGTCGTAGCGGTACATCGAGAACGCCGAGATGAAGATCGCGCCGTCGACGCCGACCTTGTCCATTGCCGCGACCATCTCGTCGCCGGTCACGTGAGCCGGCCAGTTCGGCACGGTGTGCCAGGGTCGCTTCGGCGTGTTCGCCTCGTAGGCATGGACCTGTGAATCGATGATGGCCATCGCGGACGCTCCTCTATCCCCGCGCAAGTTTGGGTGCCGCGGCCGGCCCGTGTCCAGAGGGCGCTGGGCTCGGGCGGTCTCTGATGACGGCCGCGCCGATTGCGTTGACCGCGCCGCGCCCGGTCGGCACCATCCGCGGGCCGCGGCGGCGCCGCCGCTCGGGAGGGAGGGAAGCGATATGCAACGGTGGTTGCTCGGGGTCGGTGTCTGGGCCGGCCTGTGCGTCGGGGGTCTGTGCGCCGGGGGTCTGGTCGGGCAGCCGGCGCGGGCCGACGCGCCCGACATGGCGCTGACGCGCCTCGATTGCGGCACGCCCGGCGCGCCCACCCTGGTCAACCAGCGCTTCTCGGACACCTATTCGTACGGCGACCTCAAGGTCCAGCTCGTCTATAGCTGCTATCTCGTCAAGCACGGCAGCCAGTACCTCTTGTGGGACACCGGCCACGCCATGACGACGCCCAACGTGGCGCCCAAGGTCAGCCTGGTCGACCAGCTGGCCAAGCTCGACCTCAAGCCCGAGCAGATCACCTACGTCGCGATCAGCCACTATCACGGCGACCATGTCGGCCAGGTCGGCTCGTTCGCCAAGTCGGTGCTGCTGATCGGCAAGGGCGACTGGGACGTGCTGACCAGCGCCAACCCGCCGGCGAGCGCCAACCCCGCGACCTTCGCGGCCTGGATCAAGGGCGACGCCAAGGTCGAGCCGGTGCCGCTCGACAAGGACGTGTTCGGCGACGGCACGGTGATGATGCTCTACACGCCCGGGCACACGCCCGGCCATCACTCGCTGCTCGTCAAGCTGCCGCAGATGGGCGCCGTGCTGATCACCGGCGATCTCGCGCATTTCCGCGAGAACTACGAGACCAACGGCGTGCCGACCTTCAACACCGACCGCGCCCAGTCGCTGGCGTCGCTCGATCGCGTCAAGAAGCTCGTCGCGGCCGCCAACGCGACCGTCGTGATCCAGCACGACGCGCGCGACGTCGACAAGCTGCCGGCGTTCCCGGCCGCCGCGAAATAGCGGCGTCGCGCGCGAGCGGCGCCGTCAGCCCAGCGGCTGCACGTCGACGCCGACCTCGATCAGGTGGTCGCCGCCGCCGGTCACGATGCCGTTGATCGGCGCGACGTCGCCGTAGTCGCGGCCCCAGGCGACCGTGATGTGGCCGTCGCCCGGGATCATGTCGTTGGTCGGATCGAGATCGACCCAGCCGAACGGCGGCGCCCACACGGCGAACCAGGCGTGGCTGGCGTCGGCGCCGACCAGCCGCGCGCTCCCGGGCGGCGGCTTGGTCATGAGGTAGCCGCTGACATAGCGCGCCGGCAGGCCGAGCGCGCGCACCGCCGCGATGCCGACATGCGCCAGGTCCTGGCACACGCCGGCGCGGATCTCGAACACGCGGTCGACCGGCGTCGCGGCGTCCGTCACCGTGGTGTCGTAGCGGAAGTCGGCGTGGACGCGCGACATCAGCTCGCGCGCGGCGGCGAGCATCGGGCGCCCGGGCGTGAAGCTGCGGCGCGCGTAGCCGGCGAGGTCGACCGTGAACGCCGTCTGCGGCGAGTCGAACATGTACTGCACGACGTCGTGCGCGCCGGGGTGTGCGCCGGGGCGCACGGGCACGGCGGCGCGCGCGTCCGGGGCGGGCGCCTCGAGGCGCGCGCGCACGTCCTCCCAGGCGAGGCTCGCGGCGGGATCGCGCGCCGGCGGCGCCAGCGCGCTGACGCGGCTCTCGGCGATCACCTCGACGTCGGCGTGCGGCTGGTCGATCGCCAGCCAGTCGACCGGGTTGCCGAAGAAGTCGCGCCGGCTGATGTGCTGGTCGGGCGTCGGCGTCACGCTGAGCTCATACGCGGCGAGGCGCTGCGTCTTGGTCTCGCGCGGCGCCAGGTGCAGGAGGTGCCGCGAGTAGGACACGTCCTGCATGTAGCGATAGGCCGTGCGATGGCGCACCGCGTAGTCCGTCATGGGGGCTCCCGCCGGGCGACGTCGGCGCGCCGGCGCGCCGCGTGCTGGAAATAGGCGTCGGCGACCGCGTCCGACAGGCGCGTCATGGCGTCCTCGGTCGCGGCGATCAGCGCCAGCAGCGCGGCGCGCCGGCCGGTCGGGTCGGCCGCCTCGAGCGCGTGCGCGTCGGCGGCGCGGATCAGCGCGCGCGCCTCGTCGGCGACCGCGGCAGCCAGGCCGCGCTGCTGCGCCGGCGTGCTCTTCGGCAGCTCGGCGACGTGGCGCGCCGCCGCCTCGACCTGGAACGCCAGCGCGCGCGGGTTGGTGTCGTCGAGCAGCAGCAGGTCGAGCGCCGGCGGCAGCTGGAACACGTTGAGGTAGCGCGAGCGGTAGGTCATCGAGCTGTCGGCGATCTCGAGCGCGAGCTGCAGCGCGTCGATCTCGTGCTCGTCCTGGAACGCCAGGGTCTGGCGCACCAGCCAGCCGGCGTGGGTCGCGCGCTCGATGCGCCGGCCGAGATCGACGAACAGCCAGTTGCTGCCGCGCGTCATGTTCTCGGCCGACAGGCCGGCGAGCGCGGCGGCGCGGCGCACCAACGTGTCGAGATAGGAGCGCGCGCCCGCCGGGTCGAACGGCGCCGTCAAGTCGGCGTCGTGATCGGCGACCGTCAGCGCGTGGATGGTGCGCCAGGTGTCGTGCGACAGCCGGTCGCGCACCGCCCAGGCGGTGCGCTGCACGCTGGCGAGCAGGCGCTGCAGCCCGTGCGGCTGCTCGGGATCGAAGACCGCGGCGCGCAGCTCGGCCGACAGGCGCGCGCCGTCGCCGCGCACCGCGTCGTCGACCGCGAGCGGCGAGGCCTGGCCGAGCGGCAGCAGCAGGCGGCGCGCCGGATCGCCGACGCTGTCCGACGCGGTCAGGCGCTGGACCACCGCGCGCAGCACGCGCACCAGATCCTCGGCGCGCTCGGCGTAGCGGCCGAGCCAGAACAGATTGTCCATCGCGCGGCTCGGCGCGTCGTCGCCGGCGTGCCGGATGGTCAGCGGGTCGCCGGTCGGGCGCAGCAGGCTGAAGGTGCCGACCGGCCCGCGCGACAGGACCCAGGTGTCCTTGGTCGCCGCGCCCGACTGCATCGACAAGGCGCGGATCGTCTCGTCGTGCGCGACGCGGGCAAGCCCGCCCGGCATCACGGTGTAGCCGTCCGGGGTCCAGGCGGCGAACACGCGCAAGGATACCGGTCGGCGCGCCACCGTGCCGTCGTCGAGCACGGGCGCCAGGCCGAGCGGCGCGATGTCCTGCACCACGTAGGTGTTGCCGCGCTCGGCCAGCCGCGCGGCCGCGGCGGCGACGTCGTCTTGCGTCATCTCGCGGCCGAGCCGCGCCGACGAGCCGCGCGAGAACAGCGGCCGCGCGTCGAAGGCGCCGCGCAGCACGCCGCTGCCGAGCCGCGCCAGCCCCTCCTTGCGGCCCCACTCGGTGCCGCACCACACCGACGCGATGTCGGGGATCGCGAGCGTCTCGCCGAGCAGCGCCTGGGCGGCGTTGGGCAGGAAGGCGCCGAACGCCGGCGACTCGATGACGCTGCCGCCCAAGGCATTCGCGAGCACGACGCCGCCGGCGCGCGCCGCCTCGGCCAGGCCCGGCACGCCGAGCGCGGAGTCGGCGCGGAACTCGAGCGGATCGCAGAAGTCGGAGTCGAGCCGGCGGAAGATCACCGCGACGCGCTCGAGCCCAGCCAGGGTCTTGAGGAACACCTGGCCGTCGCGCACCACCAGGTCCTGGCCCTCGACCAGCGCCAGGCCGAGATAGTGCGCCAGATAGGCGTGCTCGAAATACGCCTCGTTGTAGGCGCCCGGCGTCAGCAGCACGGCGCGGCCGGGGGCGCCGAGCCCGAGCACGTGCTCGCGATGGGCGCGGAAGAACTCGGCCAGCCGCTCGACCTGCAGGTCGCGGAACAGGCCGGGGAAGACCTGGCTGACCACGATGCGGTTCTCGAGCGCGTAGCCGATGCCGCCCGGCGCGTCGGCGCGCGCCGACAGCACGACCCACGAGCCGTCGGGCGCGCGCGCGATGTCGGCCGACCACAGATGCACGTGGACGCCGCCCGGCGGCACGGCGCCGACCAGCGGGCGCAGGAACTGCGGATGGCCGAGCACCAGATGGGCGGGCAGGTGGCCCTCGGCGATCAGGCGCTGCGGGCCGTAGATGTCGCGCAAGAGCGCGTCGGCGAGCCGCGCGCGCTGCGCCACCGCGGCCTCGATGACCGCCCAGTCGGCGGCGCCGATGACCAGCGGCACGATGTCGAGCTGCCAGGGCCGGGCGTGCCCGCCGGCCTCGTCGTACACATTATAGGTGACGCCGTTGTCGCGGATCACCGCGCGCGCCGAGGCGACGCGGCGCGCGTACTCGGCGCCGCCCATGTGGCTCAGCGCCTGCGCGACCGACTGCCAGTGCGGCCGCACCGCGCCGCCCGCGTCCGCCATCTCGTCGTAGCGCGCGACCTCGAGCGCCTGCGCGGCGCGGTCGCTCGAAGCCGGGGGAAGCGCGGTGTCGGACACTTACGTCGCCCGTCGCGCCGCTGGGTCGAATGGAACTTTTCTCGTCATGCCCGCGCAAGCGGGCATCCAGGGGCCACGAGATGCGGCGCCGGGAATGCGACTCCTGGATCCCCGCTTGCGCGGGGATGACGGAAAGGGATCGGCACAAGCGACAACGGTCGGGCGCATGATCAGTGCGGCCGCCGGAGGTCGAGGGTGTGGGGGAAATCGGGGTGGGGGGCGGCGGGCGACGGGTCGAACACGCCGCCCGTGAGGCCGAACGGCTCGAAGCGCGCCAGCCGGCGGCCCTCGGCCTCGTGGGCGTTGACCGGGAAGGTCGTGTAGCTGCGGCCGCCCGGATGCGCGACGTGGTAGGTGCAGCCGCCGAGCGAGCGCCTGGTCGCGGCGTCCCACACCTCGCAGGTCAGGGGCGCGTGCGAGCCGATGGTCGGATGCAGCGCGTGCGGCGGCTCCCAGGCGCGATAGCGCACGCCGGCGACCGCCTCGCTGACC
>DATJNS010000224.1:0-8215 GCA_035507915.1 Candidatus Sulfotelmatobacter sp. | reverse complement strand
GGTGGCGCAGCCCGAGGTGATCGACAACGGCGCCGGCATCAGCTTCGCGATCCCGCGCACCGCCGAGGTGCGCCACTTCCGCAGCGGCCTCGCCGTCGTGCTCGACGTGCTCGCGCCGCCCGACGCCGCGCCCGCGGCGGGTCCGATGCCGCCAGGCGTCTCGCCGGCTGCCGCTGCTGCCGTGCCGACACCGGTTGCCGCCGCATCCGGCGCGTCGATGCCGGCCGCGCCCGCGCAGGGGGCTCCGATCGCCATCGCCGCGGCGCCGCAGCCCGGTGCGCCGGCGCCGAGTCCGGCTGCGGCCCCGCCGGTCGCCGCCAACACGGCGGCCGCGACGCCGCCGGCCGCGAGCGCGCCGAGCGAGCCCGCGCACGCGTCGCTCGCCATCGCGCCGCCGGCGCTCGCCCAGACGCCCGAGGTTCGGCCGCCCGAGGTCAAGCCGGCGCCGCCGGTCGAGCAGGGACCGCCGGTGCCGGTGACGTACGGCGCTGGGCGCATTCATTTCGTCTGGCATCAGGCGCCGGCGGCGGCGGTGTTCGCGCGCGGCGGCTCGACCTACGTGCTGTTCGACAAGCCCGCGCGCTTCGATCTGTCGGCCTTCGCGCCGAGCGGCGGCAAGAAGCAGCCGGTCGATCGCATGGCGCTCCCCGAGGTGCTCGAGGTGAACGGCGGCTCCGGCCTGCGCTTCAGCGTGCCGGTCCATCTCAATCCCCAGCCGCTGCGCGACAAGGACGGCTGGACCGTGCTGCTGCGCAACGAAGCGCGGCGGCCGCAGAGCGTCGCCGCCGTCACGGTCGAGGCCGCGACCGCCGACGGGCCGCGCGTCGCGGTCGCGATGTCGGGCACCGAGAGCCTGCTGTCCTTGACCGATCCCGAGCGCGGCGAGCCGATGCGCGTGGTGCCGGTGCGCAATCCCGGGCTCGGCGTCGAGAGCGGGCGCCAGTTCACCCAGTTCGACATCCTGCCGAGCAACCAGGGCCTGGTCGTGGTGCCGCGCGCCGACGGCATCAGCGTGCGGCAGGTCGGCAACAACATCGTCGTGGGCGCCGGCAGCAGCCTCGTGGCGGCGCCGGCGGCGGCCTCGCCGGCGGCGCGCGTCGACGCCGGCGCACGCACCGCGCTCAGCTTCTCGCGGTGGCTCGGCAGCGACGTCGACTTCAACGAGACCCGCCAGCGCTTGGTGCGCGCGGTCGCCGATGCCGAGCCGGGCCAGCGTCCGGCGGTGCGGTTCGAGCTCGCGCAGTTCTTCCTGGCGCGCGATCACGCGGCCGACGCGATCGGCGAGCTCAACGTGCTGGCGAGCGACGGCCCGCGCTACGCCGCCGATCCGGCGCTCAAGGCGTTGCGCGGCGCGGCGCGCGTGATGCTCGACGACGGCGCCGCGGCCAAGACCGATCTCGGCGATCCGCAGATCGCCAACGAGCCGGCGGTGCTGGCGTGGCGCGCCGGCGCGGCGGCGCTGCGCAGCGAGTGGGCGGACGCCGACCAGCTGTTCCGGCGCGCCGGCCGGCTGCCGATCCAGTACCCGCCCGAGATCCGCCAGAAGCTGCTGCTGCTCGCCGCCGAGGCGGCGCTCAACGCCGGCGACAGCGGGCGCGTGAAGGACCTGCTCGACGACCTCCTGCGCGGCAGGGTGCCGGAGCACGTGCGCGCCCAGGCCGACTATCTGCGCGCCCGCGCGCTGATCGCCAGCGACGACCGCAAGGGCGCATTGCCGATCCTGCAGCGGCTGGCGAGCGCCAACGATCAATGGTCGCGCGCGCACGGCGAGTATCTCCTGGTCGACCAGCTGCTCGCCGACAACGCCATCACGCCGCAGGAGGCGATCGAGCGGCTCGACCGCGTGCGCTTCGTGTGGAGCGGCGACGAGCTCGAGTACAAGCTGCTCAAGCGCCTGGGCGAGCTCGAGATCCAGTACGGCGACGTGCGCAGCGGACTCACGCGCCTGCGCGAGGCAGTGACGCACTTCCCCGACGATCCTGACAACGCGGCGATCCGCGCGCGCATGACCGACGCGTTCGCCGATCTCTACGACGCCAACGCCGAGCGCAAGCTGCCGCCGCTGACCGCGCTGTCGCTCTACGACGACTTCCGCGACCTGACGCCGCCCGGCAAGCGCGGCGACACGATGATCCAGAACCTGGCCGACCGGCTGGTCGCGATGGACCTGCTCGACCGCGCCGGCGAGCTGCTCGACTACCAGATCAAGAACCGCCTGGCGGGCGCCGACAAGGCGCGCGTCGGCGCGCGGCTCGCCGTCGTCGAGCTGCTCGACCGCAAGCCGCAGGCGGCGATCACCGCGATCGACGAGACCGAGGTGCCGAGCCTCCCGCCCGAGCTCATCGCCGAGCGGCGTCACCTGAAGGCGCGCGCGCTGTCGGAGACCGGCGACGCGAAGGGCGCGCTCGCGCTGCTCGACGGCGATACCGGCCGCGATGCCGACCAGCTGCGCGCCGAGATCGACGTGCGCTCGCAGAACTGGGGCCAGGCCGCGCAGGTGCTCGACCGGCTGGTCGGCGATCCGGCCGAGGGCGTGTTCGACGCGCCGCGGCGCCGCCAGGTCCTCAATCTGGCGATCGCCTACGCGCTGGCCGGCGACGCCGAGGGCCTGCGCTCGGTGCGCGAGCGCTTCGGCGACAAGATGAACGTCGGTGCGACCAAGGATGCGTTCGGCCTGGTGACCAGCATCACGGAGGGCGGCGCGGTTTCCGACAAGGCGCTGTCGGCGCGCTTCGCCGAGCTGCAGGAGTTCCAGCAGTTCATGGCCGGCTACCGCGAGAAGCTGAAGAACTCCGCCCTCAGCGCCATCAACTGAGCATCATCGCGCCGCCCGTCGCGTCAGCCTTCGGCGTGACGTGACGGATGTGACCGCGCGGAGCTTCGGCTCGCGCGCGGCCGGCCTCAGCCGCCCGGCCCGAAGCTCTGCACCAGGCTGCCGGCGATCAGGAACCAGCCGTCGACCAGCACGAAGAAGATCAGCTTGAAGGGCAGCGACACGACCGCGGGCGGCAGCATCATCATGCCCATCGAGAGCAAGACCGACGCCACCACCATGTCGATCACCAGGAAGGGGATGAAGACCAGGAAGCCGATCTCGAAGGCGCGCCTGAGCTCGCTGATCATGAAGGCCGGCACCAGCGCGCGCAGCGGCGTGTCCTCCGCGCGGTCGGGCATCGGCGACTTCGACAGGTCGATGAACAGCTTGAGGTCGCGGTCGCGCACGTGCGCCATCATGAACTTGTGGAACGGCACGATGATTCGGTTGAGCGCCTCGCCCTCGCTGATCTGCTCGTTGATCAACGGTTTCACGCCGGTGTCGAACGCGACTTCGAGGGTCGGCGCCATGATGAACGCGGTCAGGAACAGGGCGAGGCTGACGATCACCGAGCTGGGCGGAGCGTTCTGGATGCCGAGCGCGGTGCGCAGGAACGACAGCACGACGATGATGCGGGTGAACGAGGTCACCATCACGAGGATCGACGGCGCCAGGCTCAGCACCGTCAGCAGCGCGATCAGCTGGATGATGCGCGCGGTCGTGCTGCCGCCGCCGTCGCCCATGTCGAAGCTCAGGGTCTGGGCGAACGCCGGCGCGGCCAGCAGCGCGAGCGCCGTGGTCGCGGCCAGGCCGCCCAGCAGTCGTGGGAAAATCGAGGAAGGCCGCATCAGGTCACCGGGTCTCACCGTATGGGGTTGTCGCCTCGGGTGCGGCTCCCGGTTCGGCCGTCGCGCCGGCCGGCGGCGCGATGGCGGTCTCGATCACCGAATCGTGGGTCGTGCCCAGGAGCACGAGATGCTCCACGTCGTCGCGGCGCACCAGGATGAGGCGCCGCCGGGCATCGATCGCCAGCACTTCGACGATCGCCAGACGGCGCCGGCCGCGGCTCCGGATGACGCGCGGCGCCAGGCCGAGCCGGCGCGCCAGCATCGCCAGCACGCCGATCAGGGCGAGCACGAACAGCAGCGCCACGACGAACTTGAGGTAGGAGGTCAGGTCCACGCGGTCTGATCTTCATCCGGCCGCGTCAACCTTGGCCGCCGGGGCTCTTGCCATAGGCCTCGGCGGCGGCCTGCGGCAGGACCTCGGCCTCCTTGGGCAGGTTGCCGAACTGGTGCACCAGCTCGGCGGCGAGGCGGTCAAGCTGCGCGACCAATTGCCCCAGCTGGTCGACCAGTGCGCGCGCCTCGGACGACGGCAGCGCCTGGGCGGCCCGGCATGCCACCGCGACGCGCGCGTCGATGCCGCTGAGATCGAGCATCTCGCCCTGGCCGGCCAGGCTGTGGGCGAGCTCGATCTCGCGGGCGACCCGCTCGAGCTCGGCCGCGATCTCGGCCGCGGTCGCGGTCGGGCTCAGCGCGGCCGGCGCCGCCGGCACCTTGGTCTCGGGCGCGCTCATCGCGCGGGCGCACCGCCGGCAGCCGCCGCGTTGGCGGCGTAGAGATAGTTGAGGATCTCCGCGACCGCCTCGAAGCAGGCGATCGGAATCGGACAGTTGGATTCGACGGCAGCGAGCAATTGGGCCAAGTCGGCGTCCTCACGCACCTTGATGCCGGCCTGGAAGGCGATCTCGAGGATCTTCTCGGCCAGCGCGCCGCGGCCGCTCGCGATCACCTTCGGGAGGTCGCCGGGCTCGTGCTTGAGGGCGACCGCGATTGCGGTCGGACGCTCGGGCGGCGGGCCACGGTCGGGTTGGTCGGACACGGCAGGCGTCACCCGGCGGCTTTTGACGCTTTTGCCGGAAGTCTGGGGAGTCAAGCTTAACGAACTCTAAATGTGAGCTTGGTGCCGGGTGTTTACGTCCTGTTAACGCCGTTTTCCGATAGTGCCTGACGGCGGCAACGCGGCTAGCTTGCGTGCGCGCCGAGCGGGATGGCGGGGGCACGATGGATCTATCCAAACAGACCCTGTTTCGGATGATCGCCGAGCGCATATCCTATATGGGAGAGCGCCAGAAGGTCCTGTCGCAGAACATCGCCAACGCCGACACGCCGAACTATCAGGCGCGCGACCTCAAGCCGCTCAACTTCAAGGACCAGGTCCAGCGCGAGCTGCATCAAGTCGTCCCGGTGATGACCCAGGCGGACCATCTGCCGCCGGTAACGCCGTCCGAGCCCTACGAGGTGCTGAAGGACAAGCGCCCCTACGAGACCTCGCTCGACAAGAACGGCGTCGTGCTCGAGGAGCAGGCGCAGAAGCTGTCGCAGAACACCGGCGACTTCGCCGCGACGACGGCGATCTATCGCAAGTATCTGGAGATGTTCAAGATGGCGGCGAAGTGAGCGTCGCCGTCGGTCAATCGTGGCAATCTTGGCAAGCGTGGAGTGACGAGCCGTGGATCTGAGCGACGTCTACGCGGTTGCAGCGTCCGGCATGAAGGCACAGGGCTCGCGCCTGCGCGTCATCTCGGAGAACCTGGCGAACGCGAACTCGACCTCCCAGACGCCGGGCGGCGAGCCCTATCGCCGCAAGGTGATCAGCTTCGGCAACGTGCTGGATCGCACGCTCGACGCCCAGGTCGTCAAGGTGAGGTCGATCGGACCGGACCGCAGCGACTTCGAGCTGAAGTACGATCCGTCGAATCCGGCGGCCAACGCCGACGGCTACGTCATGCTGCCCAACGTCAATCCGATCATCGAGATGGCCGACATGCGCGAGGCCCAGCGCAGCTACGACGCCAATCTCAGCGTGATCGAGACCACGACTGCCATGGTCAAGCAGGTGATCTCGGTCCTCAACACCTGATGTCGGCGGCCGGCGTGCGGCCCGCCTTCGTGCAACCTTTGTCGTTGGAGACCTGAGCCATGCCGCCGATCAATCCGGCCAATGCCATCGCGGCCTACAGCAACACCGCGCGCGCGGCCGTGCCGAGCGGGGAGCTCAAGCCGCCGACCGGCCAGAGCTTCGCCAACCTGGTGGAGAACGCCAGCGACCAGGCCATGCAGTCGCTGCAGGCCGGCGAGAAGGCGAGCATCCAGGCGATGAGCGGCAAGGCCGACCTCGCCGACGTGGTGACCGCGGTGTCGAACGCCGAGGTCACGCTGCAGACGGTGGTGGCGGTGCGCGACCGCGTCGTGTCGGCGTATCTCGACATCCTGAAGATGCCGATCTGATCGAGGGTCGAGGGGGCGCGGCGCGTGAACGAGGCCGATACCATCGAGATCGCCCGCGAGGCGATCCTGGTGCTGCTGCAGGTCTCCGGCCCCTTGATGCTGATCAGCCTCGCGGTCGGCCTGCTGGTCTCGGTGTTCCAGGTGGTCACTCAGGTCCAGGAGATGACGCTCACGTTCGTGCCCAAGATCGTGATCCTGTTCGTGTCGCTCCTGGTGCTGCTGCCCTTCATGCTGCAATCGCTGAGCCACTTCACCGAACGGTTGATGGACCGCATCATCGCGTTGGGGTGAGCGCGCATGCTCGAGCGGCTGATGACCGCGGAGGTGTTCGCCCTGATGCTCATCTTCGCGCGCATCGGATCGGCCCTCATCCTGATGCCGGGGATCGGCGAGAACTACGTGTCGCCGCGCGTCCGCCTCTTGCTCGCGGGCGCGATCGCCATCGTCGTGGCGCCGGTGGTGGCGCCGCGCCTGCCGGCGCTGCCGGCATCGGTGTCGAGTCTGTTCCTGCTGCTGGGCGGCGAGATCGGCATCGGGCTGTTCATCGGCACGGTCGCCCGCTTGGCGCTGTCCTCGCTCGAGACCGCCGGCACGCTGATCGCGTTCCAGACCGGGCTCGCCTCGGCGCAGGTCTTCAATCCGCTGCTCTCCGACCAGGGCTCGCTGGTCAGCGTGCTGATCTCGGTGGTCGGGCTCGTGCTGATATTCGAGACCGACATGCTGCACCTGCTGCTGCGCGCGACGGTCGACAGCTACACGCTGTTCGTGCCGGGCGCGTTGCCGCCGATCGGCGACTTCAGCGAGATGATCAGCCGCCTGGTCGCGCGCAGCTTCGCGATCGCGATGCAGCTGTCCGCGCCGTTCCTCGTGCTCTCGCTGGTGACCTACATCGCGCTCGCGCTGATCACCCGTCTGATGCCGCAGCTGCAGATCTTCTTCGTGGCGCTGCCGCTGCAGATCGGCCTCGGCTTCCTGCTGCTGAGCCTGACCTTCTCGACTCTGATGATGTGGTTTCTCGAGAATTTCGCCGACGTGATCCGCGGCTTCCTGGCGCCGCCGTGAGCGAGGCGGCTTCAGCCGTGCGGGCGGCCGCAAACCCGCGCCAGATGCATGCCGCGAGCGCCGTCGAAGGCGCGCGAGGGTAAGAGATGTCCGACGATCGCGACAGCAAGACGGAAGAACCGACCGGCCGGCGCCTCGAGGACGCGCGCAGCAAGGGTCAGGTCGCGCAGTCGCGCGAGGTCAACAGCCTCATCATGCTGTCGGCGGCGCTGGTCGTCATCATGATGATCGCGCCGTTGATGACGCGCGACCTCGTCGGCGAGCTCCGGCGCTTCATCGAGATGCCGCATCAGATCCATCTGGACGATGCGGAGTTCCACACGATGATCGTCGACATGAGCAGCCGGATCGCCGTCACCGTGTTGATGCCGCTCCTCCTGCTGTGCGCCGCGGCGTTCGCACCCGGGCTGCTGCAGCACGGCTGGCTGTGGACGACCTTCAACCTCGCGCCCCGGCTCGACCGCATCAACCCGATGGCCGGGCTGAAGCGCCTGTTCTCGCTGCGCAACGTGGTCGAGCTCGTCAAGGGCCTGATGAAGATGGCCATCGTCGGCACGTTGGCGGCGATCCTGCTGATCCCGGCGCTCGGCTGGATCGGCCAGCTGATCACGTCCGACGTCAGCGTGCTGATGCCGACGATGCTCGGCCTGGTCGTCAAGCTGGTGACCGGCGTGATCCTGATCCTGATGGCGCTGGCCGCCGCCGACTACGTCTACCAGCGCTATGAATTCATGAAGTCGATGCGGATGACCAAGCAGGAGGTCAAGGACGAATTCAAGCAGATGGAAGGCGACCCGGTCATCAAGTCCGCCTTGAAGCGCATCCGCACGCAGCGCGCCAGGCAGCGCATGATGCAGGCGGTGCCGACGGCGACCGTGGTGGTCACCAACCCGACCCACTACGACTGCGCGCTCAAGTACGACCAGGGGATGAACGCGCCCGTCCTGGTCGCCAAGGGCGTCGAGCTCGTCGCCTTCCGCATCATCGAGAAGGCGCGCGAGAACTTCATCCCGATCGTCCAGAATCCGCCGCTCTCCCGCACGCT
>DATJNS010000223.1:0-5302 GCA_035507915.1 Candidatus Sulfotelmatobacter sp. | reverse complement strand
TATCCGAGACCTTTTCGATGGTCTCGCAGCCGGGGATCGCCTGGCGAAGCACCTCGGGATCGTTGAGCGCGCGCCAGACGGCGTCGCGCGGCGCCGGGATCAGGGTCTCGCCGGTCATGTCCATGGTACGGGCTCCGCGGGGAACAGGCAGATGGCTCCCAGGTCTGCCGCCGACCGTAGAGAACGGCCGGCGGCGGTTCAAGCGCGGGTCAGCTTGGTTCCGGCTCGGTCAGCGCGGCCAGGATGCGGTCGCGGACCGCGACGGGTTGCGCCTCGACCGCACCCGACAGCGCCTTGATCTGGCGGCGCAGGCGGTAGACCTGATCGAGCAGCGACAGCACGAGCTCGAGCGCGTCGTCGTCGATCGCGCAGTCGCGGCGGATCTCGACGATCAGGCGCACGCGCGCGACGTCGACCTCGTGGAACAGCCAGCCGCCGGCCGCCGGCTCGGCGCGCACCCAGCGCCGCTCGATCCAGGCGACCAGCTCGGTCTCGTCCAGGTCGCTGACGGTCGCGAGCACCTCGGCCAGGGCGATCATGGCGTCACCATCGCGGCACGCGGGTCGTGGACGTGCTTGGGTGCCCAGTCCTTGAGGAACTCCTCGAGCGCGGCATCCGTCTCGGGCCCGATGGTGACGACGAGCGTGACGTACTGATCGCCCGCAGGCTGGGTGCCGTGGGCGGGCACGCCGCGGCCGCGCAGGCGCAGCACCTTGCCGCTGTCGGAACGCGGTGGGATCGTCAGGGCGACGGGTCCGCTCACGGTCGGCGCCTCGACCTTGGCGCCGAGCACGGCCTCGGCCACCGTAACGGGCAGGTCGATGTGGATGTCGGGACCGCGCCGTTGGAAGAACTTGTGCGGCGCGACGTGGACCTCGACCAGCGCGTCGCCGGGCGGCGCATCGCCCGAGCCGGCGCCGCCCTTGCCGCGCAGGCGCAGCACCTGGCCGTCGGCCAGGCCGGGCGGGATGGCCACGTCGAGGCTCGTGCCGTCGGGCAGCGTGATGCGCTTCCTGGCGCCGTTGACCGCCTCGAGGAACTCGATCGTCAGGCTGTAGCGATGATCGGCGCCGCGCATGCGGAAGCGCACGCCGCCCGCCTCGCCGCGCGCGCCGCCGCCGAAGAAGTTGGCGAACAGGTCCTCGACGTCCTCGGGGTGCATGGCGTCCTGCGGATGGTAGCGCGCGCCCTCGGCGCCCTCGGCGAAGCCCCGGTAGGAGGGTTGCGGCGGCCGCTCGGCACCCGAGGCGTCGATCTCGCCGCGATCGAAGCGCGCGCGCTTGTCCGTATCGGACAAGATCTCGTTGGCGGTGCCGATCTCCTTGAAGCGCGCTTCCGCCTCGGCGTTCCCCGGATTGAGGTCCGGGTGATACTGCTTGGCGAGCTTGCGGTAGGCTCGGCGGATGTCTTCGGCGCTGGCGTCGGGCTTGACGCCCAGGACCTCGTAGGGCGATCGCACGGGCATTCCTGATCGGCTCGAAGCGGTTTGGAGAAGACGCGGCCTGCGGCACGGCGCCGCAGACTTGATTTATGTGCCGATAGTACCCGATCAAGTGCCGCGAACCAGGGAGGCAGAGTGACGGGATGGGCGGGGCCGCGCCGGAGCATGCGCTGTTCGGGATGAGCGCCCTGTGGATCGCGAGCGCGCTCCTGGTCGTGACCTACGGCGTGCTGCTGATCGACCGGATCAACCGAGCGGTCGTCGCGCTGCTGGGCGGCTGTCTGATGGTCGTGCTGGGTGTGCTCAACCAGGCAGCCGCGATCCGCGGCGTCGATTTCGATACGATCGCGCTGCTTGCCGGCATGATGGTGATCGTCGGCATCACGCGGCGCTCGGGCGTGTTCCAGTACGTCGCGATCGTGACCGCGCAGCACGCGCGGGCGCATCCGGCGCTGGTGCTGGCGTTGCTCTCGCTGCTGACCGCCGCGGTCTCGACCCTGCTCAACAACGTCACGGTCGTGCTCCTGATCGTGCCCGTCACGCTCGCGATCACCCGCGAGCTCAAGCTCGCGCCCTATCCGTTCCTGTTCGCCGAGTCGTTCGCCGCCAACCTGGGCGGCACCGCGACGCTGATCGGCGACCCGCCCAACATGATGATCGGCTCGGCCGCCGGCCTCAGCTTCAACGACTTCATCACCCACCTGGGGCCGGTGGTCGGCCTCCTGGTGCTGGTCCAGGTGCTGATCACGCACCTCCTGTGGGGCCGCTCGATGCACGCCGCGGCCGCCGACCGCAGCCGCGTCATGGGCATGGTCCGCCGCGAGGCGATCGTCGACGAGCGGCTGCTCGCGCAATCGATCGCCGTGCTGGCCGGCGTGGTGGCGGCGTTCGTGGCGGCGCCCCGGCTCGGGCTCGAGCCGGGAACCATCGCGATGCTCGGCGCCGCCGTGCTGCTGCTGCTCGACAACTGGGGACGCAGCGCCGAGGCGCAGGCCGACGAGATCCATCGCACCTTCACGGAGGTCGAATGGATCACGCTGTTCTTCTTCATCGGGCTGTTCGTGGTGGTCGCCGGGGTCGAGCGCGCCGGGCTGCTCGACCTGCTCGCCCACGACGTGCTCGATGCGACCGGCGGCGACCGCGCGACGACCACGCTCCTGATCCTCTGGGGATCGGCCCTGCTGTCGGCCCTGGTCGACAACGTGCCGTTCGTCGCCGCCATGATTCCGCTGGTCAAGGACCTGGCGCCGGCGTTCGGCGGCGCCGACGGTCTGACGCCGGTGTGGTGGGCGCTGGCGCTCGGCGCCGGCTTCGGCGGCAACGGCACGCTGATCGGCGCCAGCGCCAACCTGATGGTCGCCGGGCTTGCCGAGCGTCACGGCGTGCGGTTTCGTCTGTGGACCTACACGCTCTACGGCTTCCCCATGACGCTGGTCGGCCTGGCGATCTGCCACGCCTACGTCGCCTGGCGCTATCTCTGATCGCCTGCCCGCGCAAGGAGGACACATGACCGCCACCCGCCGCGTCGTGCTGCTCGTCGCCGCGCTGCTCCTGGTCGCGCCGCCCGTCATGGCGCCGGCGCTGGCGCAGGTCGCGTTCGGCCACGGCGAGCTCGACATCGAGACCGCGAGCGGCCGCCACCACTTCGACATCGAGCTCGCGACCAAGGACGAGCAGCAGATCCAGGGTCTGATGTTCCGTCGCACCTTGGCGCCCGACGCCGGCATGCTGTTCCTCTACCCGAGCGAGCGCGAGATCCAGATGTGGATGAAGAACACCGTCATTCCGCTCGACATGATCTTCATCCGCGCCGACGGCACGGTCTCGCACATCGCCGAGCGCGCCGTGCCGCGCTCGCTCGAGATCATCCCGAGCGAGGGTCCGGTGCTCGCCGTGCTCGAGGTCAACGGCGGCACCGCGGCCCGCCTCGGCATCAAGCCGGGCGACCGTGTGCTCTATCCGGCGTTCGCCAAGCCGTGAGCGCGGCGCTCAGCGGAAGCCAGCCCGTCGCCGATGCCGAGCATCGCGAGATCGATGCGCTCGTCGGCCTCGAGCTTCGCGTTGTGTCGGCGCTGCGGTGCGATCCACACCAACACGATCCCAGAGCGGCCTAACGCTGCACCACGGCGGGCATCCAGTTGGTCTTGCGTCGAGAGGTCCGGGCTTCGAGCGTCTCGTCCTGGAACTCGTGCATCGTCGATTCCGCTGTGAAAAGCGCACGGTCATCGAGGCAGTTCACGTTTACCACCGCATACGGCTCCGTTGACAAATCCGAGATCGCCGCAATGAAGACCCCGCAGTGCCGACAGATCACGAAATCGGCAGTTCGCGTACCGAAGCGATAAAGTTCGACGAGTGACCAATCGTCGGCTGAGAGTTCGAGTAATCCCGCCGGGTCTGAGATCATGCGGGGGGTGTGGCTGCGGCAGAATGAGCAGGTGCAGGCTCGCACCGGATTGTGCTCCGGAGGCTTTGAGAGCCGCAGGAGCACATGGATGTTGCCGCAGTGGCAGCCACCCGCGTGATTCATGATCACCCCCGCCGTACAGCCATCCCGAGCATCTTAGCGCCGCCGCGCGGCAGGTCGTCTTGAACGTTTGTGCGCCGATCTGAGTCTGCCATCGAACCTCTGTCGTTTGCCGCCGTCCGCCGGCCGACTCGACGGCTTGCCCGGGGGGCGGGTTCCGTGTATTGCAAGCGCCGAGCCGTCCCTGGCAAGGGGGCAAGCGGCGCAAGGCTTTACGGGGCGTAGCGCAGTCTGGTAGCGCGCCTGCTTTGGGAGCAGGATGTCGGAGGTTCAAATCCTCTCGCCCCGACCATATGCCCAACCGCATTTGGGTGGGGCGCGCAACGAGGAGTGTCGAGGGATGGCGCAGCGTGTGCGCGTCTATCAGCCGCCCAAGACGGCGATGCAGTCGGGCCGGGCGCTGACCCACAAGTGGGTGGTCGAGTTCGAGCCGGATTCGCCGCGCGAGGTCGAGCCGCTGATGGGTTGGATCAGCGGCCGCGACACGCGCCGCCAGGTCAAGCTGCACTTCGAGACGCGCGAGGAGGCGCTCGCCTACGCCGAGCGCAACGGTTACCGCGTCGAGCTCGAGGAGCCGCACGCAAGACGCCTCAAGCCGAAAAGCTACGCCGACAATTTCCGTCCCGACCGGCTGCGCGGTTGAGCGCCGGTCTCGGAGCGCCCATAGCTCAGCTGGACAGAGCAGCCGCCTTCTAAGCGGCAGGTCAGTGGTTCGAGTCCACTTGGGCGCGCCACCCTACGCTAAAGCTTCGGGTGGCGGGCCACCCAAAGGGTGGACCGGCGCGAGGAGCTTTAGCGTAGGGTGTCCACCGAAGCCTTGGCGTAGGTGGACCATGTGGTACGTCTACTTCCTCGCACTTGCGAACCGAGACACTTATGTCGGTTCGACGAACGACATGAAGCGGCGTTTCAAATCGCATCAGTTCGGGCAGGTCGAGTCCACCAAACGCGCTCTACCGGCAACGCTGAAGTGCTACATCGCGGTCGAGGATGAGGTTACCGCACGACAGCTTGAGCGCTACTTCAAGTCTGGATCGGGTAAGGCATTCGCGAAGAAGCGGTTTTGGCGATTTACTTCCGCAGCGCCTCAGGTCGAACGCGAAGGATGAGCATCGAGGTGCGGGTCCACGAGGCAACGGCGGAAGCGTAGACGGAAAGTCCCTGCCGTACTTGAGCGGGCCGACGATCGCGTTGTGTTCGGCAAGTTCCGTCTGGCTGGCTATCGTGCAGGAAGACGATATCGATCGAAGGCCATGCAGCACGTCGTCGCAGCGCGCATCGTCGCAGGCGGCGAAGTTCACGCGGTTGCAACCGCAGCGTCACAGTCGGGCGCT
>DATJNS010000222.1:0-3202 GCA_035507915.1 Candidatus Sulfotelmatobacter sp. | reverse complement strand
ATGATCGAGTTCCAGGCGATCGCCGCGCTCTGAGGCGGCTTCCGTCGCGCGCGGCGCTCAGCGGCCCAGCACGCGCGTGACCACCGAACCCAGCGGTCCGTTGGAGACGGTCGCGATCAAGGGCGACGTGATGAGGGACGGCGACACCACCGCCGGCACGCGAACCGATGCCGGCAGCACCGTCTCGATCGCGTGCCCGGGTCCGACGCTGGCGGCAGGGTCCGTCAGCGGCGCGGTCGCAACCGACGGTCCGAGCCTGCCGTCGAGGGCGGCGCTCGTCGCCGGCGCGGTCGCAACCGGCGGCCCGAGCCTGTCGGCGGCGGCGGTCGTCAGCGGCGCGGCCGCAACCGACTGGGTGAAGCGTGCGAGCGCTTCGGCGCTCGGCGGCTGCACGACGACGGTGGTGCCGTCGGAATCGTCCCAGTCATTGGCACAGATCGCCCCGCCCCGCCCCACACCGTGGCGCGGGATCTCGAGCAGATAGCGGCGATCGCCGGCCCGCCCGGTCGGGCGGACGCAGCGCGCGATCGCGCGGCTCGCGGCGACCGCCTGCTCGAAGCGCGCGCGGTCGACACGTGCCCCGGGATCGACGTCGACCATCTCGTCGTCCGGGTTTGTGGCTTGTCCGACCGCGCCCCCCACGACCAGCGCGGTCTCGACGACCACGACCAGGTTCTGGCGTTGCTCGGCATTCAGATCGACTGTCCGATAGATGTCGCGCATGCGCTGATAGCTTTCGGCGGCCAACGCGCCCGCGGTGCCGTAGCGGGCGCGCACGGCGGCCACGCCGTAGCGCGGATCGAGCATCCGCTCGACCAGGAACAGCGCCTGGTCGTGCGGTGAATCGGCGACGCTTGCCATGTCGCCGGCGTCGATGCCGGCGCGCCGCGCGACGTCGTCGAGGGCATGCCTGGCATCCGTCGACACGGGCGCGCCGATTTCCGCCGTCGCGGCGTCATCGGGCGGCTTGCCGGCCGCCTCGCGCTGGCGACGCACGCCTGCCTCGACTGCCGCATCGACCGGGCTGCGCGCCGGCGCGGGCGCCGGCGTGGCTGACGCTCGCGGCGTTGCCGGCGCCTCCGCCGTTCCGTAGCGCAGCTCGAGCCCGGCCAACATGATGCGCGGCGCACGGGACGGCGCCATACCCGGGACGATCGTGCCATAGGGAACCGCGCCGGCCGGGACTACCGACAGACCGAGGGACACCCCCAGGACCCAGAGGACGGCATGGCGCATGGTCCCTCGACTCGGCGCCATCGGGTCACCGCTGACCCCGACCGGACGGTGTGCGCGACCCGGTCGCTCGACGCCTGCACTGTCAGATCGAACGAAGCGGCCGTGCAAAAACTCCCGGCGCGCGACGAAAAGACTGCCGATCGACTTCGCGCTAAATGCCGCCGGCAGCGGGCGGGCGTCAGACCGGATAGACCAGCGAATTGGGAATCAGGAGGCTGTCGTAGACGCACAGCTTCTCCTGGAACAAGAGCCGGCCGCCCTGGCGCACCAGGCGGTCCTGGTAGCGGCCGACCTGGAACAGCTCCGACAGGCGATCCTGCATCGTGCGGATGATGCAGTAGTTCGCCCGCACCTCGATCGCCGCGTCGCTGGCCGCGGTGATGCGCACGGCGGAGATCATGTGCAGCCAGTAGTGCGGCACGTAGAGCATCGCGTTGCGGATCGCGGCCACCCGATCCTCGAGCATGAAGCGGCTCTCGGCGCGGATCGTGGCGAGCGGCAGGTCGCGCTCGGCGTTCTCGCGCGCCTGCACCCGGTAGCGGCAGTCCTCGGTGAAGAACGCCGGCCACTCGTCGAGCCGACCGTCGTTGATCGTCTCGGCGTAGCGCGCATAGAGGTCGATGACCTCGAAACGCTCCTCCAGGGACGGCGCGCGCGCGGCGGGCACCGCGTCCATCTCAGTACCCCATGACCTCGCGGTAGTAGCGATAGAAGCCGCGCACGCCGGCTTCGGTGACGACGTGATCGGTGTCCTCGGTGCCGACGCCGCCCATCTCGATGAAGCACTCGCCGTGCGGCGAGCCCGCGGCGGCCTGCTGGTTGATCTCGAGCACCTCGCTGTCGTCGACCGAGACGTAGCCGGCCGGCCCGAACAGGTTGGCCTGGCGCAGCCGGCGCGTCGTCATCTCGTCGGTGTCGTCTTCATAGCCGAAGTGGGTCCAGACGAAATCGAACGAGTCCGGCCCGTTGGGCAGGGCCTGGCGGGTGGTCAGCGAGTTGCTCTGCTGCTGGATGATCAGGCTCGGAAAGATGGTCTGGATCCCGACGGTGTCCTTGCCGGGCCACTCGCGCACGACGTCGAAGATGCGCGGGTCGCGCAAGGTCAGGCCGTCCTGGAACTGGCGCATCTCGCCCGTCGACTCGTTCGCCTTCGCGGTGCCGACGTCGTCGACCGGGCGCTGCAGCGACATCACGCAATGGCGGCCGCGCTCGTCCATCTGGATGGCGCCGGTCTGGTCGGCGCGGAACAGCCCGAACGTCACGAAGAACACGTGCAGCAGGCTGGCGTGATACGGGTCCTTGAGGTTCTCCTGCATCAGCTTCCAGTTCGCCGGGATGCGCTGGCGCGAATAGCCGTGCAGCCGCAAGGTCCGCCCGTCGAACACGCGGTCGAAATAGCGCAGGTTGGTCGCGCCGAGATAGCGCTCGAACGGCTCGACCGACGGATCGAAGCTGGCGAAGATCACGCCGTTGCGCACGGCGACCGCGAGCTTGACGAGGCCGCGCCCCGCGATGGTGAAATCGGCCGGCATGCCGCCCTGCTTCTTGAGGCCGCGCCGGAACGGCACCGCGGTCAGGTCGCCCTTCAGGTCGTAGGTCCACTGGTGATACGGGCAGATCAGCTCCTTGGCGCTGCCGAAATTCTTCTGGCAGACCTTGGCGGCGTGATGGGCGCAGCGGTTCTCCAGCGCGGCCACGCCGTCGGCGTTGCGCACCACGATGATCGAGCGCTCGCCGATGCGCGTGAGCTTGTAGTCGCCGACGTTCGGGATCTCGACCTCGAGCCCGACATAGCACCAATGCGGGCCGTAGAAGATGCGCTCGAGCTCGCGCTCGTAGACCGCGCGGTCGGCATAGGCCCACAGCGGGATGCGCGCGGCCCCGGCATCGGGCCACGTCGGGTCCTGCGGCCTCCGCATCCCTATCGGCGATTCCGGCATGCTGGCCTCCTCGATCGGCGACGCGC
>DATJNS010000221.1:0-13829 GCA_035507915.1 Candidatus Sulfotelmatobacter sp. | reverse complement strand
GCTGCCGAGTTGTCCCGACGCCGGTCTCGACGCGGCGGGCGCGATCGACGGCGAGCGCACGGTGTGGTTCGCCGAGACGTCGGGCAGCGTGCGGTGCCCGGTCTACGACCGCGAGCGCTTGCGCGCCGGAAACCGCTTCGCCGGTCCGGCGATCGTCGAGCAGATGGACGCGACCACGCTCGTGCTGCCCGACATGACGGCGCGGGTCGACGCCCATCTCAATTTGATCTTGGAATTCGGCGCGGCAGCCGAAGGCGCGAGCGCCTCGTCATACGGCGCGGCAGCCGACGGCGCGAGCGCCACCCCCCGATGAGCGCCACGACCCTGACCAATTCGGGCGGCGCTCTCGACCCCATCACGGTCGAGGTGATCGGCTCGGCGCTCGGCTCGATCGTCGAGGAGACCGGCGAGGCGCTGATCCGCGCGTCGCACTCGACCAACATCAAGGAGCGGCGCGACTGCTCGACCGCATTGTTCGACGCCGAGGGCCGCACGCTGTGCCAGGCCGAGCACATCCCGATCCATCTCGGCAGCTTCCTCGGCATCGTGTCCCACATCGTGAGCCACCATCGCATCGAGGACATGCGGCCGGGCGACGCCTTCATCGGCAACGACGCCTATGAAGGCGGCGGCACGCACCTGCCCGACATCGTGCTGGCCGAGCCGATCTTCGTGGACGGCAGGGTCGCGGCCTGGACCGTCAACCTCGCGCATCACGCCGACTTCGCCGATCGCGGCCACGCCCACATCTACCAGGAGGGCCTGCGCATCCCGCCGATCCGGCTCTATCGCGCCGGCGAGCTGCAGAAGGACGTGCTCGACCTGATCCTGCTGAACTGTCACGTGCCGCGCGAGCGCCTGTCCGACCTGCGCGCGCAGATGGCGGCCAACCGGCTCGGCGTCGAGCGCTTCCAGGCGCTGTGCGGGAAATACGGCGCCGGCACCGTGCTGGCGGCGGGCGACGGCCTGCTCGATCACGCCGAGCGCAAGATGCGCGCCGGCATCGCGGCGATCCCCGACGGCATCTACCGCTTCACCGACCTGTTCGAAAGCGCCTCGATGGCCGAGCCGGCGCCGATCTCGGTCGAGATCACGGTCGCGGGCGACACCATGCGGCTGCATTTCGACGGTCCGCCCCAGGCGCGCGCCGGCGTCAACATGACGTACACGGCGCTGCTGGCGACCGCCTACTACATGGTGAAGTCGGTGGTCGATCCGACGATCCCGCCCAACGCCGGACTGGCGAGGCCGCTCACCGTCACGGCGCCCGAAGGGACGATCCTGAACTGCAGGCATCCGGCGGCGGTCAACGGCCGCACCCAGACTTGCCAGCGCGTCTCCGACGTCATTCTGGGCGCGCTCGCCCAGGCGGTTCCCGATCGCGTGATCGCCAGCACCAACAGCGCGTGCACGGTCGCGCATTTCATCGGCGAGCGGCCCGACGGCGCGCTGTGGGTCTATCTCGAGACCATGGGCGGCGGTTCGGGCGCGCGGCCGACCAAGGACGGGCTCGACGGCGTGCACGTGCACATCACCAACACGTCCAACCTGCCGGTCGAGGCGCTCGAGGGCGAGTATCCGCTGACCGTGATGCGCTACGAGCTGGTCGCCAACTCGGGTGGCGCGGGCCGGTTCCGCGGCGGCATGGGGTTGCGCCGCGTCTACCGCGCCGATGCCGACTGCCGCGTGCGGGTCGACGTCTCGCGCCTGACCTCGACGTCGTGGGGTTTGTTCGGCGGCGCGGCCGGCGGCCACGGCAGGATCGTGTGCGGGCCCGGCGCGGTGCTCGACAAGGATCGCGCCGAGCTCAAGGCCGGCCAATGGCTCGAGATCATCACGCCGGGCGCCGGCGGCTATGGCCCGCCCGCCGAACGCGATCCCGCCGCGGTCGCGCGCGATTGCGCCGAGGGCGCGATCGACGCCGCGACGGCGCGCGCGGTTTACGGATTCACCGATCGGGGAGACGCCTCATGATCCACATCACGCGCCGCGCCATCCTCGGCGCCGCCGGCGCATTGCCGTTCCTGCGCATCGTGGGCGCCCGCGCCCACGCGCCGGGCACCCTGACGTTCGGCTTCTCGGGCTATCCGCCGACCTTGCAGCCGTGGGCCAATGCCGGCACGTCGTCGGCCACCGTCAAGCTGATGACCAATCGCGGGCTGCTGGCCTACGACAAGCAGGGGGCGTTGCGCGGCGAGCTGGCGACGCGCTGGGCGCCCGACGGCACGCACGCCTGGGCCTTCAGCCTGCGCGACGCCGTGTTCCACAACGGCGAAAAGCTGACCAGCGCCGACGTCAAATGGACGATCGAGCAGATCGCCAACGAGAAATCGACCGCCTATTTCCGCACCGAGATGCAGGGCGTCGACGCGGTCGAGACGCCGGACGACAAGACCGTGCGCATCGTCATGAAGCAGCCGACCGTGACCTTGCCGCACTGGCTGGCGAGCTATCACCTGCCGATCATGTCGCGCCACTCGGACGCCAACCAACCGGTCGGCGCCGGCCCGTTCGTCCTCAAGGCGCAGGAGCGCGGCGTGTCGCTCGATCTCGAGGCGTTCGACAAATACTACAAGCCGGGCCTGCCGAAGCTGAAATCGATCCGCGTCGTCGCCTACGCCGACGAGAACCTGCGGGTCGCGGCGCTGCAGACCGGCGACGTCGATCTGATCGAGTACGTGCCCTGGCAATCGATGGACGGCATCGCCAAGGACCCGAAGTTCGTGCTCGACGCGGTCGACGGGCCGTTCATGTATCTGGTGTTCAACGGCACCAAGCCGCCGTTCGACGATGCGCGCGTGCGCCGCGCGGTCGGCCACGCGATCAAGCGCGAGGACATCGTCAAGGCGGCGTTCTTCGGCCGCGGCACGTCGATGGCCCATCTGCCGATCGCCGCCGGCAGCGAATTCTTCAACGCCGACCTCAACGACGGCTGGCGCTACGACCCCGCGCTGGCCAAGAAGCTGCTCGCCGAGGCCGGGCACGGCGACGGCTTCACCTGCTCGTTCCTGTCGACCGCGCAATACGGCATGCACAAGGATTCCGCGGAGATCGTGCAGCAGCATCTGGCCGCGGTCGGCATCCAGAGCGAACTCAACCTGCCCGACTGGGCGACTCGCCTCGCGATCGCCAACAAGGGTCAGTACGACCTGGCGATGATGGGCACCACCACCGACAGCAACGATCCGGACGGGCTCGGCAATCTGATCGACGGCTCGCTCTCGACGTCCTACGTGCGCAGCTTCGGGCTCAAGACGCCGAGGATCACCGAGCTCCTGAAAGCCGGCCGCGCCGAGTTCGACGCGACGAAGCGCAAGGCGATCTACCACACGATCGAGCAGATCGCGATCGAGGAGGCGCCCATCGTCGGGCTGGCGTGGCGCAGCCAGGGTTATGCGATGCAGAAGACGGTGACCGGCTTCAAGAACATGCCGGGCGCGCTCACTTTCCAGTCGGGCATCACCCTGGAAGAGACCAGCGTTGCGTAACCGCCAGGCCCAGGCGGCGGCGTGATGCTGGGTTACGCGCTCCGCCGCCTCGGCATCGCGCTGGCGCTCGTCTGGGTGGTGGCGACCGTCGTCTTCCTGGTCATCCACGTGATCCCGGGCGATCCCGCCGAGCTCCTGCTGTCGCAGGGCGGCATGGCGCCCGATCCCGCCGCCGTCGCCGAGCTGCGCGGCCGGCTCGGGCTCGATCGGCCGCTGGCGGCGCAATACGCCGCCTATCTGGGGCGGCTCGCGCGCGGCGATCTCGGCACCTCGCTGGACGACGATCACCCGGTCGCCGACGAGCTGATGCTCCGCCTGCCGCGCACCCTCGAGTTGATCGGTGCCGCCGGCCTGATCGCGCTGCTCGCCGGGCTGCCGGCCGGCGCGCTCGCGGCGTTGCGTGCCGGCCGGCCCGCTGACCGCGCGCTCTCGGGCGCCGCCAGCCTGTGCCTGTCGATCCCCGTGTTCGTGGTCGGCACCCTGGCGATCCTGGTGCTCGCCCAGCAGCTGCGCTGGATGCCGGCCGGCGGCTACGTGGCGTTGGCGCGCGATCCGCTGCAGCACGTGGTGCTGCTCGCGATGCCGGCGGGCAGCATCGCGCTCGGCCTCGGCGCCGTGATCTTCCGCATGACGCGCAGCGCCATGCTCGAGGTGCTCGGCCGCGACTACGTGCGTGCGGCGGCGGCCAAGGGGCTCGCACCCGCGCGCATCGTGCTGCATCACGTGCTACGCGGCGCGCTCGTGCCGATCGTCACGGTGCTGGCGCTCCATCTCGGCACGCTGCTCGGTGGCACCGTGTTGGTCGAGTACCTGTTCAACTGGCCGGGCCTGTCGGGCTATCTCGTGCGTGCCGTCGAGGCGCGCGACTATCCGGAGGTGGTCGGCATCGTGCTCGCGATCTCGGTGCTCGCCGTGCTGCTCAACCTCGTGGTCGACCTGCTGTACGCCGTGCTCGATCCGCGTGTGCGCCACGCGTGATGGCGAACCGCCGGCTCCTGCTGCCCGGCGCGCTGGTCGGACTGATCATCGGGCTCGCGCTCGTGGTGCCGCTGCTGCCGTTGCCCGATCCGGTGCGCATGGACGTCGCGCATCGCCTGGCGGCGCCCGGACCCGGCCATCCGCTCGGCCAGGACGAGTACGGCCGCGACGTGCTGACCCGGGCCCTGTGGGGCGCGCGCGCCTCGCTCGCCGTCGCCTTCGTGTCGGCGCTGATCGCCGGCTTGGTTGGCAGCGCGCTCGGCCTGATCGGGGGCTTCTTCCGCGGCGTCGTCGAGCTCCTGACCGTGCGCTCGATCGAGTCCGTGCTGTGCTTCCCGCCGCTGCTGCTGGCGCTGCTGGTCGTCACGCTGGTCGGACCGGGCGCCGCGACCCTGATCGTCGCGCTGTCGATCCTCTACGCGCCGGGCTACGCGCGCGTCGCCTATGCCGAGACCCTGGCGGCGCGCAACCTCGACTACGTCGTCGCGCAGGAGGCGCTGGGCGCGGCGCCGGGCCGCATCCTCGCCCGCACCGTGCTGCCCAATGTGGCGCCGCCGCTCCTGATCCAGTTCTCGCTGACCGTCGCGGCCGCGCTGGTGCTCGAGAGCGGCCTGTCGTTCCTTGGTCTCGGCGTGGTGCCGCCGACGCCGTCGTGGGGCCTGATGATCCGCGGCGCGCGCAGCACGATGGAGCAGGCGCCCTGGCTGCTGCTGTGGCCCTGCGCGGCGCTGACCGGGACGATCGTCGCCCTCAACCTGCTGTGCGACCGCTTGCGCGACGTGCTCGATCCGCGTGCCGGCGCGCGTCCGGCCGGCTGGCTCGCGCGCGGCGCCGCCCGGCTGCTGCCCGGCGCCGTCGTGGGCGCCGGCACGCCCCGGCTGCTCGAGATCGACGGCCTGGTGGTCGAGATCGCCACGCCGCGCGGCACCATCCGGCCGGTCGACGGCGTGTCCCTCGCCGTCGCGCCAGGCGAGACCGTGGCGCTGGTCGGCGAGAGCGGATCGGGCAAGACCTTGACCGGGCTCGCCGTGCTCGGGCTGCTGCCGCCGTCCGCCCGCGTCGCCGGTGGCGCGGTGCGGTTCGTCGACCGCGACGGCGCCGTGCGGGATCTCGCGCGGCTCGACGAGCCGGCGCGGCGGCGGCTTCGCGGCGATCAGATCGCCATGGTGTTCCAGGACCCGGGCGCCAGCCTCGATCCGTTCCATCGCGTCGGCGCCCAGGTCGCCGAGGCGATTCTCGCGCATCGGCCCGTGTCGCGCCGCGACGCGGCGCGGCAGGCGGTCGACTGTCTGCGCGAAGCGGGTCTGCCCGATCCGGAACGCCGGGCCCGGGCGTTTCCGCACGAACTGTCGGGCGGTCAGCGTCAGCGCGCCATGATCGCGAGCGCGGTCGCCAACCGGCCGCGGCTGCTGATCGCCGACGAGCCGACCGCCGCGCTCGACGTCACGGTCCAGGCGCAGATCCTCGACCTGATGGCGGCGCTCAAGGCGCACGGCGCCGGCCTGGGGCTGATCTTCATCACGCACAACCTCGCGGTGGTCGCGCGCATCGCCGATCGTGTCGCCGTCATGTATGCCGGCGAGATCGTCGAGCAGGGCCCGGTGGCCGAGGTGTTCGCGGCGCCGCGCCATCCCTACACGGCAGCCCTGATCGCCAGCGTGCCGGAAGGCGGCGCCGAGCGTCTCGCCGCCATCCCGGGCGCGGTGCCGGCGCCGCATGCCTTGCCGCCGGGCTGTCGTTTCGCGCCGCGCTGCGCCCACGCCGTGGCGGTGTGCTCGGCCGCGCCGCCGCCGCTGCGGTCGGTGGCGCCTGCACGCCTGTCGCGCTGTCTTCGATGGGCCGAGGTCGCATGACCGCGCTGGTGCGCGCCGAAGCGTTGTCGCGCGGCTTTCACGCGCGCGGCCTGTGGCCCGGGCGCCGCGGGGACGTGCTGGCGGTGCGCGACGTCTCGCTCGAGATCGCGCGCGGCGAGGCGCTCGGCGTGGTCGGCGAGTCGGGCTGCGGCAAGACGACCCTCGGCCGGCTGCTGCTCCGCCTGCTGGCGCCGAGCGCCGGTCGCGTGTGCTTCGACGGCCAGGATCTGTCGACCATGACCTCCGCGGGCCTGCGCGCGCTGCGGCGGCGCATGCAGCTCGTGTTCCAGGATCCCTACGCCAGCCTCGATCCACGCCGCCCGGTCGGCGCGCAGATCGCCGACGGGCTGACCATTCACGGCCTGGCCGCGCCGCGCGCGGTGCGCGACCGCGTCGCCGGCCTGCTGGCCCAGGTCGGGCTGGCGCCCGAGCACGCGAGCCGCCTGCCGCATGAGTTCTCTGGCGGCCAGCGCCAGCGCATCGCGATCGCGCGGGCGCTCGCCACCGGGCCCGACTTCATCGTCGCCGACGAGCCGGTGTCGGCGCTCGACGTCTCGGTGCAGGCGCAGGTCGTCAATCTGCTCGCCGATCTGCGCGCCGAGCTCGGGCTCGCGCTGCTCTTCATCAGCCACGATCTGCACGTCGTCCGCCATCTCGCCGACCGCATCGCCGTGATGTATCTCGGGCGCATCGTCGAGATCGGACCGACCGACGCCGTGTTCGCCGCGCCGGCGCATCCCTACACGCGAGCACTGCTGGCGGCGACGCCGTCGCTGCGCGCGGCGGCTGGGCGCGCTGCCGCGCCGCTCGCGGGCGAACTGCCCGATCCGGCGGCAACGCCGACCGGTTGCGGCTTCCGGACGCGCTGTCCGCATGCGCGGCCCGCGTGCGCCGCGGAGGTGCCGGCCTTGCGCCCGCTCGCCGGCGGCCGGCAGGCCGCCTGCGTGCGCGACGACGTGCTGGGCGCGCGCGCCGGTGTAAGCTAGGACGGTTCGCGCCCGCGCGCGCCGCCAAAGGGACCGCAGGAGTGGGGTCATGGGACCGCTGACCGGCTTTCGCATCATCGAGTTCGCGGGCATCGGCCCGGCGCCGATGGCCGCCATGCTGCTCGCCGACATGGGCGCCGCCGTGCTGCGGCTCGACCGCACGGGGCCGAGCGGGCTCGGCGTCCAGATTCCCGAGCACCTGCAGCTGCTGCATCGCTCGCGCCCCTCGCTCGGCGTCGACCTGAAGCGCCCCGAGGGCGTCGCGCTCGCGCTCGACCTGGTCGCCGCCGCGGACGCGCTGATCGAGGGCTTCCGGCCCGGCACGATGGAGCGCCTCGGCCTTGGGCCCGAGCCCTGCCTGGCGCGCAATCCGCGCCTGGTCTACGGCCGCATGACCGGCTGGGGCCAGGACGGGCCGCTCGCCGCCGGCGCCGGCCACGATCTCAACTACATCGCCCTGGTCGGCGCGCTGCATGCGATCGGCCGTGCCGGTCAGCCGCCGACCCCGCCGCTCAACCTGGTCGGCGATTTCGGCGGCGGCGCGCTCTACCTTGCGCTCGGCGTGGTCGCGGCGCTGCTCGAGTGCCAGCGCTCGGGCAAGGGCCAGGTGGTCGACGCCGCGATGGTCGACGGCGCGGCATCGCTGATGACGTCGTTCTTCGGTCTGTCCGCAGCCGGCGTCGTGAGCGACCGGCGCGGCGAGAACATCCTCGATTCCGGCGCGCCGTTCTACGACGTCTACGAATGCGCCGACGGCAGGTACGTCTCGCTGGCGCCGATCGAGCCCAAGTTCCGCAGCGAGCTCTATCGCCTGCTCGAGATCGACGAGGCGGCGCTGCCCGACGTCGCCGACCGCGCCAACTGGCCCGCGATCAAGCGCGCGGTCGCCGCGCGCATCAAGGGACGCAGCCAGGCCGAGTGGTGCCGGCGGCTCGAGGGCAGCGACGCCTGCTTCGCGCCGGTGCTGTCGATCAGCGAGGCGCCGGCGCATCCGCACAACCGCGCGCGCGGCACCTTCGTCGAGGTCGACGGCGTCGTGCAGCCGGCGCCGGCGCCGCGCTTCAGCCGCACGCCGTCGGGCCGGCCGACAGCGCCCGCGGCGCCCGGCAGCGCGACCGACTCCGACCTCGCGCCGTGGGGCCTGTCGCCGGCGCGCCTGGCGCCGCTGCGCCAGAGCGGCGTGATCGCCCGCGCGACGGCCTGACGGGCGCATCGATGGCTCCGGCGCGCGACTACGACGTGGCGGTGATCGGCGGCGGGCTGGTCGGCGCGGCGATCGGCTGGGGGCTGGCTCGGCTGGGCGAGCGCGTCGCGGTGCTCGACGAGGGCGACGTCGCCTATCGTGCGTCGCGCGGCAACTTCGCGCTCGTCTGGGTGCAGAGCAAGGGCCTCGGCCTGGCGCCCTACGCCGCCTGGACCAAGCGGTCGTCCGACGGCTGGGCGGGCTTCGCCGAGATCCTGCGCGGCGAGACCGGGCTCGACGTCGCGTTCCAGCGCCCGGGCGGCCTGCATCTGTGCCTGTCGGACGCGGAGCTGTCGGCGCGGCAGAACTATTTCATGCGCCTGCACAACCAGCCCGACATGGTGCCGTATCCGTACGAGATGCTCGACCACCGCGCGACCGCGGCGCTGATCCCCGAGATCGGCCCCGAGGTGGCGGGCGCCAGCTACTGCCCGCTCGACGGCCACTGCAACTCGCTGCGCCTGTTGCGCGCGCTGCACTTCGGTCTGCAGCGTCACGGCGCGACCTATCTCGCCAACCACATGGTCGACACGATCATGCCGCAGGCCGGCGGCGGCTTCGCGTTGCAGACCGCCGGCGGCACGGTGCATGCGGCCAAGGTCGTGCTCGCCGCCGGCAACGGCAATCCGCGCCTGGCACCGATGGTCGGGCTCGACGCGCCGATCCGGCCGCAACGCGGCCAGATCGTCGCCACCGAGCGCGTCGCACCGTTCCTCCATCATCCGATCACGACGATCCGCCAGACCGACGAGGGCAGCATCCTGATGGGCGACTCGGTCGAGGAGGCCGGCTTCGACGACACGGTCGGGCTGGGCGTGGTCTCGACCATCGCGGAGCGCGCGGTCCGCATGTTGCCGCTGCTCGCGCGCGTCAACGTCGTGCGCACGTGGGCGGCCCTGCGCGTGATGACGCGCGACGGCTTCCCGATCTACGACCAGTCGGCCGACCATCCGGGCGCGTTCGTGGCGACCTGCCACAGCGGTGTCACCTTGGCGGCCAACCACGCGCTCGTGCTGCCCGAGATGCTCAAGGCCGGCGATCTCGCGCCCGTGCTCGCGCCGTTCAGCGCCAAGCGGTTCGATGTTCCGGCGGCTGCCTGACGCGGCGTCGCCGACCGTCGCGCTGACGATCGACGGGCAGTCGATCGCGGCGCGTGCCGGCGACTCGGTCGCCGCCGCGCTGCTCGCCGCCGGCATCGTCACCTGCCGCACCACGCCGGTGGGCGGCGTGCCGCGCGCGCCCTACTGCCTGATGGGCGTGTGCTTCGACTGCCTGGTGACGATCGACGGGCAGGGCAGCCGCCAGGCGTGTCTCACGCGCGTGCGCGACGGCATGCGGGTCGACACCCAGCGCGGCAAGCGCGCGGCCGGCCGATGAGCGCGCCCCTGCGCGAGGCGTACGAGCTGGCGGTGGTCGGCGCGGGCCCGGCCGGGCTCGCGGCGGCGACCCGCGCGGCGGCGCTCGGCGTCGACACGGTGCTGCTCGACGAGCAGGCGAGCCCGGGCGGTCAGATCCATCGCGCGATCGTCGAGACGCCGGTGCGGGATCACGCCGTGCTCGGCGCCGACTATTGGCGGGGCGCCGCGCTGGTCGACGCGTTCCGCGGCAGCGGCGCCGCCTATGTGCCAGGCGCCAGCGTGTGGAGCGTGACGCGCGGCGTCGAGGTCGGGCTCTCGATCGACGGCGCCGCGCACGTGACGCAGGCGCGCCGCGTCATCCTGGCGACCGGCGCGCTCGAGCGGCCGATGCCGATCCCCGGCTGGACCCTGCCCGGCGTCATGACGGTCGGCGCAGCGCAGATCCTCCTGAAGACCGGCGGGTTGGTCGCCGAGCGGCCGATCGTGCTCGCAGGCAGCGGCCCGCTGCTGTGGTTGTTCGCGCGCCAGCATCTCGCCGCGGGCGGCCGGATCGCGGCGTTGCTCGACACCACGCCGCGCGACAACCGCGGCCGCGCGCTGCCGCATCTGCCGGGCTTCCTGCGCTCACCCTATGCCGTCAAGGGGCTGCGCCTGATTGCAGCGGTGCGCGCGCGCGTGCGCGTGATCGGCGGCATCACGGCGTTACGCGCCGAGGGCGACACGCAGCTGCGGGCGCTCTCGTATCGGCGCGGCGACGGCGCCGAGCAGCGCCTCGCGACCGAGCTCCTGCTGCTGCACCAGGGCGTCGTGCCGCAGCTCAATCTGGCGCTCGCCGCGCGTGTCGCGCCGGTGTGGGACGACGCCCAGCGCTGCTTCCATCCCGCGGTCGACACGTGGGGCGCCACCGCGGTCGACGGCGCCGCGGTCGCGGGCGACGGCGCCGGCATCGCGGGCGCCGAAGCCGCCGTGTGGCACGGGCGGATCGCCGCGCTCGACGCCGCCTATCGGCTCGGCCGCATCGATCGCGCCCAGCGCGATCGCGCGGCAGGTCCCGAACGCGCGATGCTCGAGCGCTGGACGCGCGGTCGGCGCTTCCTCGACGCGCTCTACCGCCCGGCGGATGCCTTGGTCGTGCCCGCAGACGGCACCGTGGTGTGCCGCTGCGAGGAGGTGACGGCGCGCCAGGTACGCGACGCCGTCGCGCTGGGCGCCGCCGGTCCCAATCAACTGAAGGCGTTCCTGCGCTGCGGCATGGGGCCGTGCCAGGGCCGGCTGTGCGGTCTCACGGTCAGCGAGCTGATCGCCGCGACGCGCGGCGTGTCGCCCGCCGCGGTCGGCCACTACCGCCTGCGCCCGCCCGTCAAGCCGATCACGCTCGGCGAGCTTGCGAGCCTGCCGAAGAGCGGCGGCGCAGTGGGTGCGGTGGTGCGTGGCTAGTTCGGATAGACGATCGTGCGCAGCATGACGCGGCGCTCGTCGGGCCGCGAGTCGCCGGCGCCGCGATGCATGGTGGCTTGCTCGTCCCACATCACGAGGTCGCCGACGTGCCAGGCGTGGTAGTAGACGAACCGGTCTTGCGTGGCGTGGTCGGCGAGCTCCTCGATCAGCCGCCACGCGGCGTCGCGCTCCATGCCATCGAAGCCGTGCGTGTGCATCGGGTTGACGAACAACACCGGCCGGCCGGTCACCGGATGCGGCAGCACTGCCGGCCGGTGCCGTTCGGGATGGCGCTTCTCGGCCATCTTGCCTTCCTCCGGCGTGTAGAGCTTGACGCCGGCCGGGCCGTCGGTGCGGCCATGCAGGCCCGTCAACGTCGCGAGCCGCTGCTTCATGGCGTCGGACAGCGTGTCGTAGGCCGCGCGCATGTCGGCGAACACCGTGCCGCCCTTCTCCGACGGCACCTCGAGCGCGTGCAGCATGGCGAGCCGCGGCAGCGTCTCCTCGAACGTCGAGTCGGTGTGCCAGTCGGTGGCGCGCTTGACGCCATACCAGTCGATCTTGCCCGCCTCGTCGACGTTGCGCAGCCACGACACTTCGGGGCAGCCCGGATAGCGGTAGCTCGCCAGCGTGTGCGGGCGCGGGGTGCCGAAGCGTGCGCCGAACGCGGCGAGCTGCGCGGCGCTCAGGCTCTGGTTGCGGAACACCAGCACGGGGTGGTCGGCGAAGGCGCGCTCCACCCAGGCGAGCGTGGCGTCGTCGAGCGGGTGGGACAGGTCGAGTCCGAGCACCTCGGTGCCCAGCGCCGGGCTCAACGGCCGGAGTGCCAGCGCGGCGGTCGTGACCGTCGCCATGGATCATCCTCCCTCTGTCGCAATCGAGGGCATTGTAGGGCAAGGAGCCTTGCACCGTCCCGGCAAAATGGCCCACCCTTGTCGTCTAATCGAGAGATGGGCCGGCGCGCGAGGCCGGGGAGGACGCCATGATCACGAAATTCGACAGCTCCTATGTCGGCTCGATCGACCTGGAGAACCCGGGCTACACCGGCACGCCGATCAATTCCCGGCGCTATTCCAGCGCCGAGCTCGCCGGGGTGCTGCACAAGACCGAGGCCTACGCCCAGCATCTCGACAAGCTCGGCTACCACGCCTTCTGGATGGCCGAGCATCACTTCCAGCCCGAGGGCACCGAGTGCATTCCCAATCTTCTGATGATGGGGGTGCACCTCGCCAACATCACCAAGCACTTGAAGATCGCCTGCGGCTTCAACGTCACGCCGATGTGGCATCCGCTGCGGCTCGCCGAGGACTATGCGATGGCCGACGTGCTGAGCCACGGCCGCGTCATCTTCGGCATCGCGCGCGGCTACCATACGCGTGAGGTCGAGGTCTTCGGATCGCCGCTGCGCGATCAGGATGCCAACCGTGAGCTGTTCGAGGAGCAGGTCGACATCATCTTCAAGGCGTTCAACGAGGAGCGCCTGTCGTACCAGGGCAAGTACTACACGATCCCGCCGGCCGACACGCCGTATCGCGGCTACATCCTCAAGGACATCACCCTGGTGCCGCGGCCGCAGCGCCTGCCGGTGGAATGCTGGCAGCCGATTCAGAGCGGCACCGACCGCGCGTTCGACTTCATGGCGAAGTACGGCATCTCGGGCGTGATCGGCGGCGGCTCGGCCGAAGGCGGCGCGGTCGAACGCCACATGAAGGGATTCCAGTCGGCCTACGCGCGCCGCGGCGTTCAGCTCGCTCTCGGCGAGCGCCTGGCGATCGGCTTCCAGTTCTGCATCGCGGAGAGCCGCGAGGCGGCGATGCGCAAGGCGGCGAAGTACTACGAGGAGAACATGAAGATGTTCGGGGAGCTGCGCCTGGTGCGCGCGCTGACCGACGAGCAGATCGAGGCGATGCGCGATCCCGCGCGCGCCGCCGGCGTCAAGCTGCCGACCATCGAGGACGCCGTGGCAGCGGGCGGCTTCCTCGCCGGGACGCCGGCCGACATCATCGAGACCCTGAAGCGGGTCGAGCAGCGCTACCCGGGGCTCGATCGCGTGATCTGCACGATGCCGCTCGGCACGCCGCTCGCGACCGCGCTCGAGCAGCTCGAGCGCTTCGCCAAGGAGGTCATGCCGGCGTTCCAGAGTCGGAAAGCCGCGGCGGCCGCGGACTGACGGAGGCGCCCCGCCCGCTCCGGCTTTCGCAAGGTCCGCCTTTCGCGCTCGTCTGGGGCGGTCCGGCGACACGAGCGCCCCTGGTCATGTCGCGAAAGATGTGCGACACAAGCGACATGAGCTGCGGCGCCCGACCATGGCGTCATGGACGGGGGACCCTTTCCTTGAGTTGCTCTGGATCAGGCGCCCTCGACCTCGAGCGCGAAGTCGATGTTGCCGCGCGTGGCGTGGCTGTAGGGACAGATCTTGTCGTGCGTCTCCTGCACCAGGGCGCGGGCCTCCGCGGCCGGCAAGGTCGGGATCTTGACGTGCATTT
>DATJNS010000220.1:0-2377 GCA_035507915.1 Candidatus Sulfotelmatobacter sp. | reverse complement strand
GTGCTGGACAAGCACATCGCCATCGTCGAGGTGCTGGCGCGCTCGCCCGCGCTCGAGGCCGGCGATCTGACGGGCGTGCGCGCGCGGCTCGACGACCTGCTGGCGCATCGCATGCCGGGGGCGAACTTCCTGGTCCTGCGCCCGGACGGCCAGCAACGCCTGAACACGTCGGTGGCACCCGGGGTGCCGCTGCCGCGGCGCCAGTACATGGAGGTCACCCGCCGCGCCGTCGCAACCCGTCGCCCGGCGGTCTCCGACATCTTCCCCGGCGCGGTGACGGGAAAGCCGGTGCTCGCGATCGACGTCCCGGTCGTCGCGGCGAGCGGCGACGTCGTCTCGGTGCTGTCGCTCAATCCGCCGGTCAGCGTGTTCTCGGAGCTGATTCACCACCAGGGGCTGCCCGCCGGATGGTTCGTCGTCGTGTACGATCGCCAGGGCGTGATCGTCGCGCGCGACCCGGGCGACGAGCAGTACGCCGGCCGGCCGGTCACGCGGCCGGTCCTCGCGCAACAGCGCGAAGGCATCTTCGAGACGACCAGCCGCGAGGGCGTGCCGATCGTCGCCGCGTTCGCGCATTCCGCGCCGTTCGGCTGGGGCGTCCTGATTGGCGTGCCGCGCGCGGCGATCTCGGGTCCCGCGGTCGACGACGCGCTCTACGCGCTCGCCATCGGCCTTCTCGCGCTGCTGCTCAGCGTCGTGCTCGCGCTGGTGCTGACCCGTCAGATCAGCCGGCCGATGCTCACCTTGCGGCGCCTGGCGGCGGCCAGCGGCCCCGAGCTGGCGCACACCACCGTCACCACGGGGCTGCCCGAAGCCGACGAGGTGGTCCAGACGCTGCGCACGACCGAGCAATATCGCCAGCTGAGCGAGCAGAGCTTTCGGCATCTGTTCGACAACAGCCCGCTGTCGAAATGGGTCTACGATCCGAAGACGCTCCGCTTCGTCGCCGTCAACGACACCGCGGTCGAGACCTACGGCTACTCGCGCGAGGAGTTCCTCGCCATGACGCTGCACGACGTCTTCGTGCCGGAGGATTGGGAGCGGATGATGCAGGGGGCGGCGAACCCGCCGGTTCGGCAGCACACCACCGATTGGCACAATCGCTACAAGGACGGCCGCATCGTCGATGTCGAGATCGTGTCGCACGCCATCACGTTCAACGGCCGGCCGGCGCGCATCATCGAGGTCATCGACGTCACCGAGCGCAAGGCCGCCGAGGCCCTGCTGATCCAGGCGCAGAAGATGGAGGCGGTGGGCCAGCTCACCGGCGGCCTCGCGCACGACTTCAACAACCTGCTCGGCGTCATCATCGGCAATGCCGGCCTGCTCGAGGACGGCCCGAACGATCCGCGCTTCGCCGAGTACGTGCGCGAGATCAAGGCGGCGGCGCGGCGCGGCGGCGCGCTGACCCGCAGCCTGCTGGCGTTCGCCCGGCGCCAGCCTCTGCGGCCGGTCCGCATCGACCCCAACCACCAGGTCGCCGAGATGACGGCGCTGCTGCGCCGGCTGCTCGGCGAGCGCATCGAGATCGTGCTCGATCTCGCGCCGAGCGTGTGGCCCGTGATGGTCGATCCGGTCCAGCTCGAATCCTCGCTCACCAATCTCGCGACCAACGCGCGCGACGCCATGCCGAAGGGCGGCCGGCTGACCATCAGGACCGCGAACCGGCATCTCGACGAGGCGTATGCCGCGCAGCATCCCGAGGTGCGCCCGGGCGACTACGTGCTGATCGAGGTCGGCGACTCGGGGACCGGGATCGCGCCCGAGCATCTGGGCAAGGTGTTCGAGCCGTTCTTCAGCACCAAGGCGCGCGGCGAGGGGACGGGGCTCGGCCTCAGCATGGTGTTCGGCTTCATCAAGCAGTCGGGCGGCAACATCGACATCTACAGCGAGCTCGGCATCGGCACGACGTTCCGCCTCTACCTGCCGCGCGACCGCGGACCGCTCGGCGCGGTCGAGGACGACCGCGCGGGGACGGCGCCGACGGGACGCGGCGAGCGCGTGCTCGTGGTCGAGGACGACGTCGCGCTGCGCCGCACCGCCGTGCGCCAGCTCGAGCAGCTCGGCTATCGCGCCGCCGAAGCCGCGAGCGGCGCCGAGGCCCTCGGCCTGATCGAGGCGAGCGTGCCGGCGCAAGCGCCGTTCGATCTCGTCTTCACCGACGTCGTCATGGCGGGCAAGGTCGACGGCTTCGACCTGGCGCGGGCCGTCGCCGAGCGCTGGCCGCGCATCGCGATCGTGATGACGTCGGGCTTCCCGGCGCAGATCGCGGACCGGCACGCCGCGCAGCCGCCGCCGAACGTCCGGCTGCTCGGCAAGCCCTACCAGAAGGAGGAGCTCGCGCGCGCCGTGCGCGAGGCGCTCGACGCGCGCCGCG
>DATJNS010000219.1:0-6125 GCA_035507915.1 Candidatus Sulfotelmatobacter sp. | reverse complement strand
TCTCGATCGCCGCACTCCAGGGCAAGGCGCGCGCCGTGCGCGCCGCCGCCGATCGCCTGTCCGCGGCGTTCGGCTACGTCGCGGCGCCGCGGCCGCGCGCGCGCAAGGCCTAGTCCAGCATCTCGCGCAGCACGCGCTCGGCGACCGCGAGGCGCGCGAGGTCGGGGGCGCCGCCGGTCTGCAGGTTGGCGACCACCTGGTCGAGCCGCGCGATGGCTTCGTGGTTGTGCTCGATCCACTCGTCCATGCCGCGCGGCGTGCGCAGGATGCGGCGCGCGATGCGCTCCTGGTGGTCGGCCAGGTCGTCGCTCAGATTGTCGACCGCGGTGCGCGACCAGCCGTCGGGCGCCGGCACCGCGGCGGCGAGCGCGCGCAGGCTCGCGATGCCGAAGCGCCGGCCGGCCTTGACGTAGGTCTTGCCGGCGTCGGCGACGTCGACGCGCGCGGCCTCGGCCAGCCGCAGGACGTCGAGATGGCGCGCCAGGCTGCCCAGGATGGCGATGCGGTGCGCGAGGTCGGGCGGCACGTCGGTCGCCACGGCCTCGGCGGCGAGCGTCGGATCGATCCGGGGCAGGCGCTGGATCAGGCGCTGCACGCCGGCGGCATAGTGCCGGCAGGTCTCGCCGACCGTGCCGTGGTCGGGCTGGCGCAGCAGCCAGCGGGTCGCCAGGCGCAGCGCGTCGGCGGCGCGCTGGAACAGGCCGAGCTGGTGCGCCGCGTCGAGCTTGTCGTCGAGCGCCTCGAGCGCCGGCCACAACGCCTCCAGACCGAGCAAGATGCGCACCGTGGCATAGGCCCTGGCGATGCGCTCGGTCGACGCCCCGGTCTGCATCGCGAGATCGGACACGAAGGTCAGGCCGCCGCGATTGACGATCTCGTTGCTCAGCACGGTGCCGACGATCTCGCGCCGCAGCCCGTGGCGCGCGATCGCGTCGGCATAGCGCTGCTGCAGCGGCTTGGGGAAGTAGCCGCGCAGGTCGGGCTCGAGCGCCTGATCGTCGAGCAGCGCCGAGGTCGCGAGCGCGTCCTTGAGGTCGAGCTTGGCGTAGGCGAGCAGCACCGCGATCTCCGGGCGATGCAGTCCGGTCTTGGCGCTGCGCCGGTCGGCGAGCGCCGCGTCGTTGGGCAGCGCCTCGAGCGCGCGGTCGAGCGCCGAGTCGTGATCGACTTTCTGGTCCGCCGCGTGCTCGAGCCGATGCATCAGGAGCTGCGCCGGATCGAGCAGCGCGGGACCGGCGCGCGCGGCCAGCGAGATCGCCAGGGTCTGCAGGTAGTTGTCGCGCAGCACGTGCTCGGAGACCTCGTCGGCCATCTGGGCGAGCAGCTTGTTGCGCGCGGGAACCGCGAGCTTGCCGGCGGCCACCGGATCGCTCAGCAGGATCTTGATGTTGACCTCGTGGTCCGACATGTCGACGCCGGCCGAGTTGTCGATCGCATCCGTGTTGAGGCGGCCGCCGCGCGCGGCATAGGCGATGCGGCCGCGCTGGGTGACGCCGAGATTGGCGCCCTCGCCGATCACGCGCGCGCGCACCTCCCCGGCGTCGATGCGCAGCGCGTCGCTGGCGCGGTCGCCGGCCTGCAGGTGGCTCTCCTCGGCGGCCTTGACGTAGGTGCCGATGCCGCCGAACCACAGCAGGTCGACCGGCGCCCTCAGCATCGCCTGGATCAGCTCGGCCGGCGTGGTCGCGTCGACCGCGAGCCCGAGCAGCGCCTTGATCTCGGCCGTCAGCTTGATCGACTTGGCGGTGCGCTCGAACACGCCGCCGCCCTTAGAGATCAGCTTGGCATCGTAGTCGGCCCACGTGGTGCGCGGCGTGTTGAACAGGCGCAGGCGCTCCGCGTACGACGCCGCCGGATCGGGATCGGGGTCGAGGAAGACGTGCTGGTGGTTGAACGCGGCGACCAGCTTGATGAGCCGCGAGCGCAGCATGCCGTTGCCGAACACGTCGCCCGCCATGTCGCCGATGCCGACCACCGTGATGGTCTGGCGCGCCAGGTCGACCCCGAGCTCGCGGAAGTGGCGCTCGACCGAGATCCAGGCGCCGCGCGCCGTGATGCCGAGCGCCTTGTGGTCGTAGCCGACCGAGCCGCCCGATGCGAACGCGTCGTCGAGCCAGAAGCCGTAGTCGTGCGCGACGGCGTTGGCGATGTCGGAGAAGGTCGCGGTGCCCTTGTCGGCCGCGACCACCAGATAGGGATCGTCGGCATCGTGGCGCAGCACCGCGGTCGGATGGACGATGCCGCCGCCCTTGCGGTTGTCGGTCACGTCGAGCATGCCGCGCATCAGGGTGCGGTAGCATTCGATGCCCTGCGCCTGCAGCGCGGCGCGGCCGGCCGACGCGGCGAGCGGCCGCTTGACCACGAAGCCGCCCTTCGAGCCGACCGGCACGATGACGGCGTTCTTGACTTGCTGGGCCTTCATGAGGCCGAGGATCTCGGTGCGGAAGTCCTCGCGCCGGTCCGACCAGCGGATGCCGCCGCGCGCGACCTTGCCGCCGCGCAGGTGGATGGCTTCGACGTCGGGCGCGTAGACCCAGATCTCGAACAGCGGCCGCGGCCTGGGCAGCTCGTCGACCGCGCGGCTGTCCATCTTGAAGCTGATGTAGGGCTTGGGCTCGCCGTCGGCGCCGCGCTGGTGGTAGTTGGTGCGCACCGTCGCGGTCACGAGATTGACGTAGCGGCGCAGGATGCGGTCCTCGTCGAGCACCGTCACCGCGTCGAGCGCCCGCTCGATCGTGTCGGTCGCGGCCTTGGCGAGCGCCGCCGCCTTCTTGGTCAGCGTCGGATCGAAGCGCGCGTGGAACAGCGTGACGATCGCCGCGACGATGTCGGGATGGCTGGCGAGCGTCGTCTCGATGTAGCGCTGGCTGAACGTGAAGCCGATCTGGCGCAGATATCTGGCGTAGGCGCGCAGCACGGCGATCTCGCGCCAGGCGAGCCCCGCGGTCACGGTCAGGCGGTTGAAGCCGTCCTCCTCGGCGAGGCCGCGCCAGGTCGCCAGCAGGCCGTCGTGGAACAGCGTGCGCACCGCCGCGACGTCGATCGGCGCGCCGTCGACGCTGGCGAGCTCGAAGTCGTGGATCCAGGTCGGCGTCGGATCGTCGGCCGGCCGCACCGCGAACGCCGCCTCGGTGAGCACGCGGAAGCCGCGGTGCTCCAGCATCGGCAGCACGTCGGACAGCGGCACCGGCTGGCCCTTGCGGAAGATCTTGAAGCCGGGCTCGGCGTCGCCGCGGCCGGTGCGGCGGTAGAGCAGCAGCGCCGGCAGCTCGGCGCTCGCCGCCTCGATGTGCGCGACGTCGTCGAGCGCCTGCTCGGCCGCGAAGCGCTCGGCGTAGGCGGCCGGGAACGCCTTGGCGTAGCGTCGCGCGATGGCGTAGCCGGCGTCGCCGTGGCGCGCCACCGCGGCCGCGGTCAGGCGCTCGGTCCAGGTGCGGCCGATCTCGATCAGGCGCGCCTCGAGCGCGCCCAGGTCGACCGTCGGCACGTTGCCGGGCCGCGTCGTGATCAGGAGGCGCAGGCGCGCGAGCGCCGAGATGCCGACCTGCAGCGACGACGAGGCGAGCTCGCCGCCGAACGCCTCGGCGAGCACCGCGGCGAACTGCTCGCGCAGGCCCGAGCTGTAGCGGTCCTGCGGCACGTAGATCAGGCAGCTGACGAAGCGCTCGAACGGATCGCGGCGCACGAACAGCGCGATGCGATGGCGCTCTTGCAGCTGCAGGATGCCGAGCGCGACGGCGTAGAGCTCGTCGGTCGGGATCGGGAACAGCTCGTCGCGCGGGAAGGTCTCGAGCACGTGGAGCAGCGCCTTGCCGTCGTGGCCCTGCGGGTCGAGCCCGGCGCGCGTCACCACGTCGGCGATCTTGCGGCGCACCAGCGGCGTGTCGTGCGGGTTGTGGCCGTAGGCCGACGAGGTGAACAGGCCGACGAAGCGCTGCTCGCCGACCACGCGGCCCTTCGCGTCGAGCCGCTTGATGCCGATCACGTCCATCGGCTCGTTGCGATGCACGGTGGCGCGCTGGGTCGCCTTGGCGATCATCACCGGCTCGGGCGACTCGAGGAAGCGGCGCACCGGCGGCGGCAGCGCCGCCAGGTTGCGCGCGCCGTCGAACACGTGCACCGCGGGATCGCGCAGGATGCCGAGCCCGGAGCCCGCGACCACGCGCATGCGCGCCTGGCGGCCGCGGCCGTCATAGGCGTACTCGCGGGCGCCCAGCAGGGTGAAGTGGTTGTTGGCGAGCCAGAACAGGAAGGCGCGCTCCTCGTCGAGATCGACCGAGGCGGGCAGCTTGCCGATGCGCCCGAGCGCCTCGGCCTCGTCGGTCATGCGGCGCAGCATCGGGCGCCAGTCGTCGACCGCCGCGCGCACGTCGGCCAGCACCGCGAGCAGATCGGCGGTCAGCGCGGTGGCGCCGGCGGCGTCGAGCGGCCCCGACAGGCGCAGCTGCATGAACGACTCGGCGGCGCCGCGGTCGAATGCGGTGCGCCGGCCGCGCCCGTCGCGCTCGAGGTGCACGACCGGATGGACCACCAGCTCGACCGTCAGGCCGTGGCGCTGCAGCGCCTGGGTCACCGAGTCGACCAGGAACGGCATGTCGTCGTTGACGATCTCGGCGACGATGTGGCGCGACTGCCAGCCGTGCGGCTTGGCGCTCGGATGGAAAACGCGCACCAGCGCCTGGCGGCGCGGGCGCACGGCGGCGAACGCCCACAGGCTGCGGGCGCCGGCGACCAGCTCGTCGAGCGGCAGCGCGGCGAGGTCGCTCGCCGACAGTCCGGCGTAGAGCTGGCGCGCGAAGGCCGCGAGCGGCCGGGGAACCGCCTCGGCGACGCGCTCGATCAAGCCCCGCTCGGCACGCTTTTCCATGTCGGACTCCGCGCTCCGTCGGCTTGGTTGGGTGTCGGCCCGGTTGGGGCTCGGCCGGCATCGTAGCGCAGCCGGGTTGCCGCTATAAGGAGGGTCGGTTGCCCAGAGGACCGAGATGGACGAAGCCGCCGCCCGCGCCGCCTTCGAGCAGGCCCTACAATCCTACCATCAGGACTTCGGCACCTTCTTCCTGGCGCGCCTGTTCGGCCTGACGTTCGCCTACGAGGACGATACCTGCATCGTCACCGGGACCGTGCGCGACTTCATGTTCAACCCGCAGGGCAGCCTGCATGGCGGCGTGATCTCGTTCATCCTCGACGTGTCGATGGGCCACCTGCTGCAGAAGACCTACGGCGCCGGAACGACGCTCGAGATGAAGGTGCAGTTCCTGCGGCCGCCGACCGTCGGCGAGATTCGCGCGGTCGGCCGCTTCATCAAGCGCGGCCGCAGCATCAACTACCTGGAGTCGCGGCTGACCCAGAACGGCGCCGACGTCGCCGCCGCGACCTCGACCTGGATGCGGCTGTCGGCGGGCTCTTGAGCCGATCATTCGCCGGGCCCATCCTCACGCCCCATTCTCATACGTGGCCAAGCCCGAGCCGACCCATGGACCCCAAGCCGCCGCGCGAGACCAAGAACGAGCAGGAAGGCCGCGTGACCTCGAGCCTGGCCGGCCTTGCTTTCGTGCTGCTGCTGGTCGTCGTCGGGCTCTATCTCGTGCACGTGCTCAAGAAGCAGTCGGAGCTCGAGGACTGCCTGATGTCCGGGCGCACCAACTGCGCGCCGATCGAGACCACGCGCTGAAACGCGACGCGGCGCCGACGAAATCGCCGGCGCCGCGCCTGCCGAGGTCGACCGAGGCTAGCGGATGGTGAAGTTCAGCGACGCGCCCGGCGCGTAATAGCCGTAGCCCGGCGCGTAGTAATTGTAGCCGTAGACCGGGCCACTATAGGGCGCGTAGTAGCCCCAGCCCTCCGGATGATGCCAGCCGTGGTGCCAGCCGTGATGCCACTCGTGGTCGCGGCCGTGATGCCAATCCGCGTATGCCGCCAGCGGCGTGCCGATCACCGCCAGGGCCGCCGCCATCACGCCCGCGCGCAGCGCCGGGCGCCAGCACGGCGAGGTCGGCAGGTTCCGTGCGAGACCCAACATCTGATCCTCCTTGAGGAACGATCCTCGTACCCCTGATATACGGTTGGGGACTCGCCAAGACCCGTGGCAGCGGGATTAACTCGTGGCCATGCGATTTGATCCGGGG
>DATJNS010000218.1:0-8834 GCA_035507915.1 Candidatus Sulfotelmatobacter sp. | reverse complement strand
GCCGCTCGATATCGAGGTCATTTCGCCGGCGATGATTGCGGCGAAGCGCGTTCCGGTGGTCTGACGGCGGTTCGCCGTCTGATTCCGCCGTGCCGCGAGCGTGGCGATGCGGCTCGCCATGACGGCCAAGACCGATGGCGGTCCAGTGACACGAGCAGGCGGTTCTCGTGTCACGCCGGATCTGCGATGTCTCCGGATATGGACCTGTTCGGGCTGTGGCGGTCGTACTACCGTTGGGCGATCGGGGACGAGATCGGGATCATGGGCGCACGAAACCTGAACCTGCCGGGACGCAAGCGCCGCCATGCGCGCGGGGAGGGCCTGCATCCAGCCTGCTATGTGCAGGCTGCGGCCTAGCCATGGCGCTCGGGCTCACCCGCGTCGACGAATTCGCCGTGCTGACGCTCGACCGGCCGGAGGCGCTGAACGCGCTCAGCTTCGCGGTGCTCGAAGAGATCGGCCGCGCGTTCGACCAGGTCGCCGCGAGCGACGCGCGTAGCCTGATCGTGACCGGGGCAGGCGACAAGGCGTTCTGCGCCGGCGCCGACATCACGGAGCTGACCGGCCGGTCCCTGATGGAGAACCGCGCGGGCGCCGAGCTCGGCCAGCGCACCTTCGCCAAGCTCGACGCGCTGCCGGTGCCGTCGATCGCGGTGATCAACGGCTTCGCGTTCGGCGGCGGCCTCGAGCTCGCGCTCGCCTGCACCTTCCGCCTGGCGTTGCCGACGGCCAAGCTCGGCCTGCCCGAGATCAAGCTCGGCCTGATCCCCGGCTACGGCGGCACCCAGCGCCTGCCGCGCCTGATCGGCGAGGGCCGCGCGCTCGAGCTCATCATGACGGGCCGCACCGTCGGGGCCGAGGAGGCGCTGCGCATCGGCCTGGTCAACCGGCTGGTTGCGGAGAGCGAGGCGGGCGATCCGATCGCCGCCGGCATCGCATTCGGCCGCGAGTTCAGCCGCTATGGCCTGCCGGCGCTGCGCTTCGCGCGCGACGCGGTCACGCGCGCGCTCGACCTGCCGCTCGCCGAGGGCTTCAAGGTCGAGGCCGACCTCTCGACGATGGCCTACGCGACCGACGACGCCAAGGAGGGCATGGCGGCCTTCATGGCCAAGCGCAAGCCGAGCTTCAAGGACCGCTAGGGAGAGGGGGCGTGATGGCGGACCGGAAGGGCGCGATCGGCATCACGGGCGGCGCGCGCGGCATCGGCGCGGCGCTGTCGCTCGAGCTGGCGCGGCGCGGCTTCACGGTCGGCTGCCTGACCCGCGGCGCGCGCCTGCCCGAGGGCGCGCCCGACGGCATGCTGGCGATCGACTGCGACGTCGGCGACGACGCCAGCATCCATCGCGCGGTCGACGAGCTGGCGGCGCAGGCCGGCGGCCTGATCGGCATGATCAACAACGCCGGCATCCACAACGAGGGGCCGAGCGAGGCCATCCCGATGGCGGATTTCGACCTCCTGATGGCGATCGACATGCGCGCGGTGTTCGTCGGCTGCCGTGCGGCCTTCCCGCACCTCAAGGCGAGCGGCGGCGGCACGATCGTCAATATCGGGTCGTTCTTCGACAAGCTGGCGGTGCCCGGCAGCGTCGCCTATTGCGCCGCCAAGGCGGCGGTCGGCGCGATCACGCGCTGCCTGGCGGCCGAGTGGGCGCCGCACGGCATCATCGTGCTCGACGTGGCGCCCGGCTACGTCGAGACCGACTTCAACCGCGACTTCATGCAGAACCCGAAGATCCAGGCCTGGATGAAGAAGCGCGTGCCGCTCGGCCGCGCCGCGACGCTCGACGAGATCGCCCGCCTGGTCGGCATGCTGTACAGCGAGGCGATCCCCTATTTGTCGGGCGAGACCATCTACATCGACGGCGGCCACGGGCACCAGCTCTGATGAGCGTCTTCGAGCGCCTCGACGCGAGCCTGGACCTGCCCGAGCACGAGGCCATGGTGCTCGACCAGGTGCGCGCGCTGGCACGCGACCGGATCGCGCCCAAGGCCGAGCATTACGACCGCACCGGCGCGTTTCCGTGGGAGCATGTCGAGGCGATCAACGCGCTCGGCCTCAACGCCATGTTCGTGCCCGAGGAATATGGCGGCGCGCCGCTCAGCTACACGGCCTATCTCGCCTGCGTGCGCGAGCTCGCCAAGGCGTGCGCCTCGACCGCGATCATCTGGGCGACCAATTTCCATGCCCTGGGGCCGTTGGCGGCGCTCGGCACCGAGGCCCAGAAGCGGCGCTTCCTGCCGCGTGTCGCCGAGGGCGCCTTGGGCGCGCTGGCGATCACCGAGCCGAGCGCCGGGTCGGACGCCACCGGGATGCGCACGCGCTTCACGCCCGAAGGCGACGAGGTCCGCATCGACGGCGGCAAGATCTTCATCACCAACGGCGACGTCGCCGACCTCTATCTGCTGTTCGGCAAGTGGTCGGCGCTCGGCGACGGCAAGGGCGCGATCACGGCGTTGATCCTGGAGAAAGGCACGCCGGGCCTCTCCGTCGTGCGCACCGAGGACAAGATGGGCCATCGCGCCTCGTCGACCGCGGCGCTGGCGTTCGACGGCTGCCGCGTGCCGCGCGACAATCTCGTCGGCGCGCCGGGCGAGGGCCTGGCCGTGCTGTTCGCCGCGCTCAACAAGTCGCGTCCGAGCATCGCCGCGCACGCGCTCGGCATCGCGCGCGCCGCCTTCGAGGACGCGGTCGACTACATCAACCAGCGCGAGCAGTCGGGTCGCCGCATCATCGAGTTCCAGGGCATCCAGTTCCTGCTCGCCGATCTGGCGACCGATCTCGCGCTGTGCGAGGCTTGGCTGTGGCACGTCGCGCGGCTGGTCGAGCGCGGCGGCGCCGACTTCGGTCAGGAAGCCTCGATGCTCAAGCTGCGCGCGTCCGACCTCGCCATGCGGATCAGCACCGAGGCGGTGCAGCTCCACGGCGGCTACGGCTACTGCCGCGACTACCGGGTCGAGCGCCTGATGCGCGACGCCAAGCTGACGCAGATCTGGGAGGGCACCAACCAGATCCACCGCCAGCTGATCGGCCGCGGCTTCATCGCGAAGTGAGGCGATCGTGCTGGGCTCGTACATTACCCCCCTCCCCAACCCTCCCCCTCAAGGGGGGAGGGGACAGATGGAGTTGATGACGATGCTGCCGTCCGCTCACCGCACTCCCTCCCCCCTTGAGGGGGAGGGTTGGGGAGGGGGGTGATGCCTGAGATCAAGACGATCGGCGTGGCGGGCAGCGGCACGATGGGGTCGGGCATCGCGATCGTCGCGGCGCGCGCGGGGTTCCGCACGATCGTCTACGACACCAGCGCGGACACGCTCGCGCGGGCGCGCGCGCAGACCGAGACCTTCTTCAAGCGCTCGGTCGAGCGCGGCCGGCTGGCGGCCGATCAGTTGCCGGCCGTGATGGGACGGCTCACCGGCACGACCGCCATCGGCGAGCTCGGGGCGTGCGATCTCGTGATCGAGGCCGTCTTCGAGGACCTCGCGGTCAAGCATGCGTTGTTCAGAGAGCTCGATGCGGTCTGCCCGCCGCACACCATCTTCGCGTCGAACACCTCGACCCTGTCGATCACCGAGATCGCCGGCGGCTCGGGGCGTGCCGACCGGTTCATCGGCATGCATTTCTGCCTGCCGGCGCAGCTCATGAAGCTGGTCGAGATGTCACCCGGTCTGGTCACCAGCGAGGCGACGTTCGGCGCGGCGTGGGCCGCGTGCGAGGCGATGGGCCAGCGTCCGGTCAAGACCAAGGACAATCCCGGCTTCATCCTCAATTGCTTCGTGGTGCCGTTCAACAACGACGCGATCCGCCTGGTCGAAGCCGGTGTCGCCGAGCCGGCCGAGATCGATCGCGCGATCAAGGTCGGCATGGGCTACGCGATGGGGCCGTGCGAACTGCTCGACCTGATCGGCCTCGACACCCAGATCCTGTTGTGCGAGGCGCTCTACGGCGTCACGCGCGATCCGCGCGCGGCGTGCCCGCCGCTGGTACGCCGCATGGTCGCCGCCGGCCATCTCGGCCGCAAGTCGGGTCGCGGCTTCTACACCTACGAGGCCGGCAGGATGTTCGGGGCATGAGCGCGATGCATTACGAGATCATGATCGACGGCGTGAGCCGCTCGTTTCCCGGGCCGCACAAGCTGCTGGCCGACGCCGCGGCCGACGGCGACGTCGTCGTCCTGCTCGGCGCGCGCGCGGGGCGGCTGCTGTCGAGCCTGTCGCATCGCGCCGAGCGGCCCGCGATCCTGATCGAGCTCGGCACCGAGTGCCTGGGCGTCCACACCGGTGAGAGCCGCGCGACCGAGGGCTCCAACGTGATCGGCTTCGCGCGCTTCCGCCTGGGCGAGGCCGAGCCGTCGGACCTGGTCGAGCTGGTCGTCCAGCCCAACACCGCGCCGGCGGCGCTCGCCGCGGCGCGCGCCGTGTTCGAGGGCGCCGGTTTGCAGATCGCGGTGTGCCGGGATTTTCCCGGCCGCATCCTCGATCGCCTGCTGCGGCCGTTCTTCAATGCCGCGCTGCGCCGGCTCGACGAAGGCCTCGCGACCGCCGACGACATGGACACGACGCTGAAGATGGGGCTCGGCTATCCGGAGGGCACGATCGCGCTGCTCGAGCGCACGGGCTTGGCGGCGCACCACGACGTCAGCCAGGCGCTCTACGAGGCGCTGGGCGATCCCAACTATCTGCCGGCGCGGCGCGCCCAGGTCGCCAAGGCGCGTAGCCACCGATGAGCGAGGCGGCGATCACGCGCACGCTCGCGCGCTTCCTCGCGACGTCGCGCTGGGAGGACGTGCCCGAGATCGTGCGCCACGAGGGCCGGCGTTCGCTGCTGAACTACGTCGCGGCGGCGTTGAGCGGCCATGCCGACCCCCTGATCGCGCGCCTGTTGCGCGTGCTCTCGCCGCTGTCGGGCTCGCGCGCCGCGACGGTGGTCGGCCAGCGGGTGCGGCTCGACGTGCTGAGCGCGGCCTTCCTCAACACCGCGACCGTCAACGTGCAGGACTTCGACGACACCCACATGCCGACGGTCATCCACCCGACCGCAGCGGTCGCGAGCCCGCTGCTCGCCTGGTCGGAGCACGCGCCGGTCGGCGGTCGCGACCTGCTGCACGCGCTGATCCTCGGCATCGACGCCGAGTGCCGGATCGGCAACGCGCTGCATCCCAGCCACTATCGGCGCGGCTGGCACACCACGGCGACGTGCGGCGTGTTCGGCGCCGCCGCCGGCATCGGTCGGCTGATGGGGCTCGACGAGGACCACATGGTGTGGGCGCTCGGCAACGCCGCGACCCAGGCGTGCGGGCTGATCGAGAACCTGGGCTCGAGCTCGAAGAGCGTCGGCGTCGGCAACGCGGCGCGCAACGGCCTGGCGGCCGCGCTGTTCGCCGCTGAGGGGGTCGACGGGCCCGCGCAGCCGATCGAGGGCGCGCGCGGCTTCATCGCCGTGGCGACCGACACGCCGCACCCAGACGCGGTCGTGCGCGATCTCGGCGCGGTCTGGGAGATCCGCAACAACACCTACAAGCCGTCGCCGTGCGGCGTCGTGCTGTTTCCGGTGATCGACGCCTGCCTGGCGCTGCGCGCGTCGCATCGCCTGACCGCCGACCAGATCGCGCACGTGACGGTCACGGGCCATCCGCTGCTGCTCGAGCGCACCGACCGGCCGGACGTCACGATCGCGCACCAGGCGCGGGTCAGCCTCCAGCACACCGCCGCCGTGGCGTTCCTCTACGGCGCCGCCGGCATCGTGCAGTACGGCCAGGACTGCGTCGACGCGCCCGAGGTCGGCGCGCTGCGCGCCAAGGTGTCGGCCGCGGTCGATCCGCAATGCCCGGTCGAGAGCGCCGCGGTCAGCGTGCGCACGACCGACGGCCGCACGCTCGACGAACGCGTCGCGGCGTGGCGCGGCAGCCTCGCGCGGCCGCTGAGCGACGCCGATCTCGAGGCCAAGCTGCGCGACGTCGTGGCCGCGGTCGCGCCGTGGTGCGACGCCGGCCGCGTGATCGAGACGGTGTGGACGATCGACCGCCTGCCCGACGCCGCGGCGCTGATGCGACTGGTCGTGCCGTAGCGGCTCATCCGTGGGGATAAGGGCCCTACCTGCGATCCCGGTGTTCTCCGGGTCTCCGTGGTGCACTAGACTGCGCCGGTAGTGGCAGGGACGAGGATGGCCATGACGGATGCCCCGGCGGCGGGAGGCATGAACGGCGGAGCGTTCGATCGCGTGCTCACCAACTGCCGCGTGATCGATCCCGCGAACCGCGTCGACGGTCGCGTCGACGTCGCGATCAAGGGCGGCCGCATCGCCGCGGTCGGACCCGATCTGGCGCGCCGGCCGCACCGCAGCGCGCTCGATCTCGACGGCGCGGTGGTCGCGCCCGGTTTCGTCGACATGCACGTGCACGTCTACGAGTGGGTGACGAATTTCGGCGTGCCGGCCGACGCCGCCGGCGTGCAGGCCGGCGCCACCACGATCGTCGACCAGGGCAGCACCGGGGTGTGGACGTTCGGCGGCTTCAAGGCGTTCGTGGTCGAGCCGGCGCAGACCGACGTGCGTGCGTTCGTCTCGATCAACGTCGCGGGCGCGCTCAAGGGCGGCATGGAGGGCGAGGCGCTGCACAATCCCGGCATGGTGCGGATCGACGAGCTCTTGGCGCTCGCGGCCGAGCACCCGACCCTGGTGCGCGGCATCAAGTGCCACGGCGAGTCGGGCTCGCAGTCGCACTGGGATCTCGCCGTGTTCCTCAAGGCGGTCGAGGCCGGCAAGCGCGCCGACCTGCCGCTCTACGTCCACACCGGCGAGCTGTTCCCGGTCGACGAGGCGCATCGCCCGACGCCCGAGACGGTGCTGCCCAAGGTGCTGCCGCATCTCAAGCCGGGCGACGTGCTGGCGCACGTCTACAGCTCGATGCCGGACGGCATCGTCGGCAAGAGCAACACGGTGCCCGACGTCGTGCGCGCGGCGCGCGACCAGGGCGTGCTGTTCGACCTCGGACACGGCGTGAACCTGTCGTTCCGCATCGCCCGCATGATGATGGAGGCCGGCATCTATCCCGACACCATCGGCAGCGACGTGCACGGCGATTTCAACAGCTATCACGATTTCTCGATCCTGGATTACAGCCTGCTCGGCGCGGCCAACAAGCTGGTCGCGCTCGGCATGGCGCTGCCCGACGTGGTCGCGCGCATGACCGCAGCACCGGCGCGCGTGCTGCGCGACGACACGATCGGCGCGCTGACACCGGGCAATCCGGCGAACCTGACCGTGCTCGAACGGGTCGACGGCCCGTGGACCTTCACCGACTCCGAGGGCGAGCGCATCGCGGTCGACACGCGCTGGGTGCCGCGGCTGGTGCTGAAGGACGGCGACGTCATCGTGCCGGACTGCGGCCTCTTGTCGGACCTGCTGCCGGCCGACAGCCGGCCCTATGGCGTCACCCGTCCGTTCGCCGGCGTGCAGCGGCGGGTCGGCCCGCGCCCGCCGCCGATGCCGGGCGCGCGTCACTAGGCGCGTCGCGGGGCGCGTTCGTCGAAGGTCGTCCTGGCCGAGGCGCACGACGCGCTGGCAGGCCCGCCGGAAGAATGTCACCATCGCGGCCAATGGCCCGCATGACGGAGGACGCCGACAGGCGCCGTCCGGACCGACGAGCCGCCGCGAACGCCGGCGCCGGGGAGGGGAGAGCATGACGTCGTACCTGATCCGGCGCCTCGGCCTGATGCTCGTGACGCTGTTCGGGATCTCGATGATCATCTTCGTGCTGCTGCGTGTGGTGCCGGGCAACATCGCCGACATCCTGTTCGACGCCGCCGGCATGGTCAGCGAGTCGGACAAGCACGATCTCGAGCAGGCGTTCGGGCTCGACAAGCCGATTCCGGTCCAGTACGCCGCCTGGATCGGCGGCCTGGCCCGCGGCGACCTCGGCTATTCCTACGTCACCGAGCGTCCGGCGATCGAGGAGATCGCGCCGCGCATCCCGACGACCGCCAAGCTCGCCGGCCTGGCGCTCGGCTTCGCGGTGCTGATCGGCGTGCCGCTCGGCGTCGTGAGCGCGGTGCGCCAGAACACGCCGCTCGACTATTTGCTGCGCGTGGTGAGCCTGAGCGGCCTGTCGATGCCCGCGTTCTGGCTCGGGCTCCTGATCCTGATGGCGTTCGTCGCGCGCTTCGGCACGATTCCGATCTACACCGAGCCGCCGGCGACGGCATGGGACGAGCTCCTGCTGTTCAGCGTGCCGGCGGCCGCCGTGGGATTCCGCAGCTCGGCCCTGATGATGCGGCTGACGCGCTCCTCGATGCTCGAGGTCATGCGCCAGGACTACATCCGCACCGCGCGGTCCAAGGGCGCATCGGAGACGACGGTCAACTTCCACCACGCGCTGCGCAACGCGATCCTGCCGATCATCACCGTGATCGGCATCGAGGCGGCGTTCCTGATGGGCGGTCTGATCGTCACCGAGACGGTGTTCAACATCCCCGGCGTCGCGCGCTACCTGGTCGAGGCGATCCGCTGGCGGGACTACCCGATCGTGCAGAACCTGGTGATGTTCATCGCCGTGATCGTCGTGACGATCAACTTCGTCGTCGACATGACCTACGCGGCGCTCGATCCGCGCATCCGCTACGGCGACTGAGGGCAGGGCCATGTACGCCGTCGATGTCGACAGTGAATTGGCCAAGGCGGGTGCCCATGCGCGCGGCGGCTGGGGCCAGCTCCGCTTCTTCGTGCGCCGCTATCCGTTGGGCGCGATCGGCGCGGCCTTGATGGCGCTGTTCGTGTTCGCCGCGGTGTTCGCCGACGTGATCACGGTCTACAGCCCGCTCAGCACCAACGCCGCGATCTC
>DATJNS010000217.1:0-3250 GCA_035507915.1 Candidatus Sulfotelmatobacter sp. | reverse complement strand
CGACGCGGTGACGCCCGTAACTTGGGTCCTGGCCCGCACCAGCCGTATCAAGGCGGGCACCGGCATCATGCAGATGCCGGCGCGCACCCCGACTTGCGCGGCGATGACCGCGCTGTCGCTGCAGGCACTGTCAGGCAACCGCTTTCTTTGCGGCATCGGGCCGTCGGGCCCACAGGTCGTCGAGGGCTGGCACGGCGTGCCGTTCGGCAAGCCGCACGCGCGCACCCGCGAATACATCGCGATCATCCGCAAGGTGCTGGCGCGCGAGGCGCCGCTCGAGCACCACGGCGAGCACTACCAGATCCCCTACACGGGTGCGGGCGCGACCGGCCTCGCCAAGCCGCTCAAGAGCATCATCCACGGCGCCCCCGACCTGAAGTTCTACACCGCGGCGATCTCGCCCGCCGGGCTGCGCACCGCCGGCGAGGTCGCCGACGGCGTGCTGCCGATCTACATGTCGCCCGAGAAGGCCGACGCGGTGACCGGCCCGGTGCTCGAGGGCCTCGCCAAGGCGGGCGGCGGCAAGCGCCTGGCCGATTTCGACGTGGCGCCCTACGTGCGCATCCGCATGGGCGACGACCTCGACGCCTGCCGCAACGCGATCCGCCCCGAGCTCGCCCTCTATGTCGGCGGCATGGGCGCGCGCGACCGCAACTTCTACAACGACTTCGTCAAGCGGCTCGGCTACGAGGCCGCCGCGGCGACGATCCAGGACCATTTCCTCGCCGGCCGGCGCAAGGAGGCCGAGGCCGCCGTGCCCGACGCGCTGATCGACGAGATCTCGCTGATCGGGCCACCGGCACGCATCCGCGACCGGCTGCAGGCCTGGACCACGATCGCCAAGGATCATCGCGTCGGCTCGCTGCTGCTCGCCGGCGCCACGGTCGACGCGCTGCGCGTGGTCGCCGAGGCCGTGCTGTAGCGCGGCATTGCGTCGCGAGACCGCGATTGACGCGCCCGAACGCGCTCTTGCTATGATCGATCTCCCGGCGGCGCGCGAGCGCGCGCCGGCCCGCCCGCGACACCCACCGACGAATTTTCGGCCGCGCACCTCGTTCGACTCCTCGAGTGAGACGGCGAGCCAGCCCCAGCGGAGCCCAGCATGACGGACGATCACGAGATCGAGCAGTTCGGCATCGGCCAGCCGGTCAAGCGCAAGGAGGACAAGCGCCTGTTGACCGGCACCGGCCGCTTCACCGACGACATCAATCTGGACGGCCAGGTCTACGGCTACCTGCTGCGCTCGCCGCACGCCCACGCCAAGATCGCGTCGATCGAAACCCAGGCCGCGAAGCAGACACCCGGCGTGCTCGGCGTGTTCACGATCGCCGACCTCGACGCCGACGGCATTCCGGAGCTGCCGGTCCAGGTCGACGTGCCGGGCAAGGACGGCGCCAAGATGTTCGCGCCGACCCGGCCGATCCTGGCGCGCGACGTCGTGCGCTACGTCGGCAACCCGGTCGCCTTCGTGGTCGCCGAGAGCTTCGACCAGGCACGCGACGCCGCCGAGCTGATCGAGGTCGCCTACGACGACCTGCCGACGGTGGTCGACGCGCGCGAGGCCGACGAGCCGGGTGCGCCGCTGCTCTATCCCGAGCACGGCTCGAACCTGTGCGTGCACTGGCTGAGCCATGACGGCGCCAAGGTCGAGGCGGCGTTCGCGCGCGCCCACAAGGTCGTCGCGCTCGATCTCGTCAACAACCGCGTGGTCGGCAACCCGATGGAGCCGCGCGTCGCGATCGGCGCGTGGGACGCCGCGACCGAGACGCACACGCTGTACTCGCCGACCCAGGGCGTCATCCGCGTGCAGAACGGCCTCGCCAACATCGCCTTCAAGGTGCCGAAGCCGAAGATGCGCGTGGTGTCGCCCGACGTCGGCGGCGGCTTCGGGCTGCGCGGCAAGCTGTTTCCCGAGACCGTGCTCGTGGTGTGGGCCGCCAAGCGGCTCGGCCGTCCGGTCAAGTGGCGCGCCGATCGCCAGGAGACCATCCTCTGCGATCCGCACGGCCGCGATCACCTGACGCATGCCGAGATGGCGTTCGACAAGGACGGCCGCATCCTCGGCATGCGCGCCCACACGCACGCCAATGTCGGCGCGTACCTGCTCGACTTCGGGCCGCGCATCGCGACGGTCGCCGGCGCGCGCGTCGCCGGCACGGTCTACGACGTGCCGGCGATGCAGCTGTCGGTGCGCGTCATGTTCACCAACACGGTGCCGACGGACGCCTATCGCGGCGCCGGGCGGCCCGAGATCGCCTACCAGATGGAGCGCCTGCTCGATCTCGGCGCGCACGCGCTCGGGCTCGGGCGCGACGAGATCCGCCGGCGCAACTTCATCAAGCCCGACCAGCTGCCCTACAAGAACCAGGTCGGCATGGTCATCGATTCCGGCCACTTCCAGGAGACCATGGAGCTCGGGCTCGCCAAGGCCGACTGGACCGGCTTCGAGGCGCGCCGGGCCGAGGCGCGCCGGCGCGGCGTGCTGCGCGGCATCGGCCTCGGCTACTACATCGAGGCGTCGGGCGGCCAGCCGACCGAGCAGGCGACCCTGCGGGTCACGCCGGAGGGTCGCGTCCAGCTGATCGTCGGCACGTTCAGCCATGGCCAGGGCCACGAGACCGCGTTCGCGCAGATCGTGTCGCAGAAGCTCGGCGTGCCGTTCGACGCGATCGACTTCCTGCAGGGCGACACCGCGTTCGTCTCCGACGGCAACGGCACCGGCGGCTCGCGCTCCTCGCAGATGGGCGGCGTGGCGAGCGCGCGCGCGTCCGACCAGGTGATCGCCAAGGCGAAGCGCCTCGCCGCCCATGCGCTCGAGGCAGCCGAGGCCGACATCGTTTATCACGCCGGCGTGCTCGAGGTCGGCGGGACCGACCTCAAGATCACGCTGCGCGAGCTCGCCGCGCTCGCCCAGGACCCCGCCAAGCTGCCCGCCGGCGAGACGCCCGGTCTGGTCGAGACCTGCCTCTACAAGCGGCCGACCGAGTGCAACTTCCCCAACGGCGCGCACATCGCCGAGGTCGAGATCGAGCCCGACACCGGCCACCTCACGGTGGTGAAGTACACCTGCGTCGACGATTGCGGCGTCATCATCAATCCGCTGCTGGTGGCGGGCCAGGTGCACGGCGGCGTGGCCATGGGCCTCGGCCAGGCGATGCTGGAGCACACCGCTTACGAGGACGGCTCGGGCCAGCTGCTCGCCGGCTCGTTCATGGACTACGCCATGCCGCGCGCCGGCGACATGCCGCAC
>DATJNS010000216.1:0-11276 GCA_035507915.1 Candidatus Sulfotelmatobacter sp. | reverse complement strand
GTCGGCTTCTTCTACATCAAGGGCCACGGCGTGCCCCAGGCGCTGGTCGATCGCACGTTCGCCGCCGCCAAGCGCTTCCACGCCATCCCGCTGGACCAGAAGCTCGCGCTGTCGCTCAACCAGAACAACATCGGCTACCTGCCGATCAACGCCTCGGCGCAGAACGCCTCGACCGTCCACAAGGCGACCAAGCCGAACCAGAACGAGAGCTTCTTCGTCAGCCATGATCGCGACGCCGACCATCCGGACGTGCGCGCCGGCATCCCGCTGCGCGGCCGCAACCAGTGGCCCGACGGCCTGCCGGGCTTCCGCGAGGACGTGATGGCGTACGTCACGGCGCTCGACGCCTTGTGCGCGCGCATGATCCCGGCGTTCGCGGCCGCGCTCGACCTGCCGGCCGACTTCTTCACGCCCCTGTTCGCCAACGAGGCGCACATCACGCTGCGCATGCTGCACTACCCGCCGCAGCAGGTCGTCGAGGACAATCAGTTCGGCCAGGCGCCGCACACCGACAATAGCTTCATGACCGTGCTGGCGCGCACCGACGTGCCCGGCCTCGCGGTGCGCCTGCCGTCGGGCGAGTGGTTCGCGCCGCCGCTGATCCCCGGCACGTTCCTGTGCAACCTCGGCAACATGATGCGGCGCTTCTCGAACGACCGCTTCCTGTCGACGCCGCACGGCGTGCTCAACGATTCGGGCACCGACCGCTACTCGCTCGCCTACTTCCACAGCCCGAACCCGGACGCGATCATCCAGCCGGTGCCGAGCTGCGTGTCGGCCGACAACCCGCCCAAGTACCCGCCGACCGTCTATCGCGAGCTCGTGCTGGCGTTCTTCCGCGCCAACTACTTCCACCAGCAGGGCCACTCGTCCCAGATCGCCAAGCAGGTCGGCGCGCAGGCCGCGGAGTAACCGCCGCCGGCCAGCCGGAGGGTCCCCGCCTAACAAAGCCGGGCCCCCTGCGCTATATTCCCCGCCCATGCTCGTCCCGAAGAACCGCCGCGCGATCGTCAACCGGCGTGCCGTCATGGCGCGGCTGGAGGCGCTCGATCCCGAGCTGACGCCCGAGGCACGCCGCGCCCAGGTGCTCGAGATCGCGCGCCAGGCGCTGGCCGACGGGCGCGAGGAGGCGCGCCGGCGCTTCGCCGCGCAGGCCGACGGCCTCGCCGCGGCGGCCGCGCTCAGCTACCTGATCGACCAGCTCGTGCGCGTGCTGCACGACGACACCGCCGAGAAGGTCTATCCGGCGCCCAACCCGACCGTCTCGGAGCGTCTGACCCTGGTCGCGACCGGCGGCTACGGGCGCGCGCAGCTCGCGCCGCAGTCCGACATCGATCTCCTGTTCCTGCTGCCCTACAAGCAGACGCCCCACGGCGAGCAGGTGATCGAGCACATGCTCTACATGCTGTGGGACCTCGGGCTGAAGGTCGGCCACGCGACGCGCTCGGTCGCCGAGTGCGTGCGCTTCGCGCGTGCCGACCTCACGATCCGCACGGCGCTGCTCGAGGCGCGCTACGTGTGGGGCGAGCCGCAGCTGTTCAACGAGCTGCAGCGCGCGTTCGCCGCCGAGGTCATGACCGGCAGCGCACGCGAGTTCGTCGAGCAGAAGCTCGCCGAGCGCGACGCGCGGCACGTCCGCATGGGCGACAGCCGCTACGTGCTCGAGCCCAACATCAAGGAGGGCAAAGGCGGCCTGCGCGATCTCCACACGCTGTTCTGGATCGCCAAGTACGTCTACCGGGTGAGCGACGTCGTCGAGCTGATCGCGCGCGGCGTGCTGACGGTGCCCGAGGCGGCCAAGTTCGCCAAGGCCGAGGCGTTCCTGTGGACCATCCGGTTCCAGCTCCACTACCTGACCGGCCGCCCCGAGGAGCGGCTGACCTTCGACGTCCAGGCCGAGCTCGCGCGGCGCATGGGCTACACCGACCACGCCGGCAGCCGCGGCGTCGAGCGCTTCATGAAGCACTACTTCCTGGTCGCCAAGGACGTCGGCGACCTGACGCGCATCTTCTGCGCCGCGCTCGAGGCCGAGCAGCAGCGCAAGCCGCGCCTGTCCCTGAAGCGCTTCTGGAGCGGCTGGCGGCGCGACCTCGCGGGCTTCAAGCTCGACGCCGGACGGCTCGCGATCGCCGACACAGACGGCTTCCTCGGCGATCCCGTGAACCTGATCCGTCTGTTCTGGGTCGCCCAGCAGCAGAGCCTCGACATCCATCCCTCGGCGCTGCGCCTGATCACCCAGAACCTCCGGCGCATCGACACGGCGGTGCGCGAGAATCCCGAAGCCAACCGGCTGTTCCTCGAGATCCTGACCGCGCGCAGCGACGCCGAGATCGCGCTCCGGCGCATGAACGAGGCCGGCGTGTTCGGCCGCTTCGTGCCGGACTTCGGCCGCGTCGTCGCGCAGATGCAGTACGACATGTACCACGTCTACACGGTCGACGAGCACACGCTGTTCGCGATCGGCATCCTGAATCAGATCGAGCAGGGCGTGCTCAAGGACGAGTTGCCGCTCGCGACCTCGCTGATGCCGCACCTGCAGTCGCGGCGCGCGCTCTACGTGGCGGTGCTGCTGCACGACATCGCCAAGGGCCGCGGCGGCGACCATTCGGAGATCGGCGAGCGCATCGCCTACAAACTCGGTCCGCGCTTCGGGCTCACCGCCGAGGAGACCGAGACCGTGGCGTGGCTCGTGCTCCACCACCTCGCCATGAGCGACGCCGCCTTCAAGCGCGACCTCCAGGATCCCCAGACGATCGACGATTTCGTCGCGCTGGTGCAGTCGCCCGAGCGCCTCAAGCTGCTGCTCGTGCTGACCGTCGCCGACATCCGCGGCGTCGGGCCCAAGACCTGGAACAACTGGAAGGCCGCGCTGCTGCGCGAGCTCTATTTCGCCGCCGACGAGCGCATGATCGGGGCGCTCAGCCGCGAGGCGCCGAGCGGCGTCGAGCATCGCGTCGAGGCGGCGATCGCCGCGTTGCGCGCCGAGCTCAAGGACTGGAGCGACGCCGACTTCGAGACCCACCGCGTGCGCGGCACGCCGTCATACTGGCTGTCGCTCGATCCGCAGACCACGGCGCGGCACGCGCGGCTGGTGCGCCGCGCGCGGCTCGACGGCGCGCCGCTGTCGGTCGAGACGCGCGTCGATCCGCCGCGCGGCGTCACCGAGCTCACGATCTACACCGCGGACCATCCGGGCCTGTTCGCCGGCATCGCGGGCGCGATGGCGGTCAGCGGCGCCAACATCGTCGACGCCAAGATCTTCACGCTCGCCGACGGCATGGTGCTCGACGCGTTCTGGCTGCAGGACGCCGAGGGCGGCGCGTTCGACCGACCCGAGAAGCTGGCGCGGCTGGCCGTGCTGATCGAGCAGTCGATGTCGGGCCGGCTGCGCTCGCTCGACGAGCTCAAGCACCGGCGCACCGGGCCGACCCGCGCGCGCGTCTTCACGGTCGAGCCGCGCGTGCTGATCGACAACCAGGCGAGCGCCACCCACACGGTGATCGAGGTCAACGGTCGCGACCGGCCGGGCCTGCTCTACGACGTCACCTCGGCGCTCACCGCGCTGCAGCTGCAGATCTCGACCGCCAAGATCTCGACCTTCGGCGAGCGCGTGGTCGACGTCTTCTACGTCAAGAACATCTTCGGCCTGAAGGTCGACGCGCCGGGCCAGCTCGCCGAGGTCCGCGAGAGCCTGACGGCGGCGCTGACCGATCCCGACATGCCGGCCGCCGACGCCGGCGGTACGCCGCGCAAGGGCCGGGTCGCCGCCGAGTAGGAGTCTATTCCTTGATGGGCTCGACCGAGGAGACGACGTAGCCGTTCTCGGGCGGGTAGCGGGCCTCGATCTTGCGGCGGGCGGCCTCGGCCGATTCGGCCGAGATCTCGAAATACTGGTTCTCGGCCCAGTCGTCCTTGAGGTACTTGTGCCGCAGGCCTTTGGCCATCTGGTCGACGACGTCCTGGTTGAAGACCGCGACCTCGAATTTTAGCTCTTGCTCAGCCATGCCGAATCTTTTTGCCGCGCCGAATTGGCTTGGCAAGCAAAATCATGCGATTGGCAGGGCGATCATGCCGACCGGAGCCGCCTGATGGCGTTCGCCCGCGCGGTCGCCACGGTCGGCGGCCTGACCGCGGCGAGCCGCGTCCTCGGTTTCGCGCGCGACGTCCTGATCGCCGCGCTGCTCGGCGCCGGGCCGGCCGCCGACGCCTTCTTCATCGCCTTCAAGCTGCCCAATCTGTTCCGCCGGCTGTTCGCCGAGGGTGCCTTCAGCGCCGCCTTCGTGCCGCTGTTCGCGGGCCTCGTCGCGACGCGCGGCCGGGCGGCGGCGGAGCGTTTCGCCGAGCAGAGCCTGGCCTGGCTCGTCGGCGTGCTGCTCGGCGTCACGCTCGCGGCCGAGCTCGCCATGCCGGCCGTGATGGTCGTGCTGGCGCCCGGATTCGTCGGCGATCCCGTGCGCTTCGGGCTGGCGGTCGGGCTCGGCCGCATCACCTTCCCCTATCTCCTGTTCGTGGCGCTGGCGGCGCTGCTCGCCGGGATGCTCAACGCGCTCGGCCGCTTCGCGGCGGCGGCGGCGGCGCCGATCCTGCTCAATCTCGTGATGATCGCGGCCGTGCTCGGGCTCGCGCCGCAGCTCGGCGACGCGGCCCGCGCGCTCGCCTGGGGCGTGCTCGCCGCCGGCATGCTGCAGTTCCTCTGGCTCGTCGGCGCCGCGCGCCGCGCCGGCCTCGCGCTGCGGCTGCCGCGACCGCGGCCGAGCCCGACGCTCGGACGGCTGCTCCGCCTGATCGGCCCGGGCGCGCTCGGCGCCGGCGCGGTGCAGATCAGCCTCGCCGTCAACCTGATCCTGGCGTCGCTGCTGGCGCCCGGCGCGGTGTCCTACCTTTATTACGCCGACCGCCTGGTCCAGCTGCCGCTCGGCGTGGTCGGCGCCGCGATCGCGACCGCGCTCTTGCCCGCGCTCGCCCGCGAGCTCGGCACCGCCGGGCAAGCAGGCGCGCACGCGCGGCTCAACCGCGCGCTCGAGGGCGCGCTCGCGCTGACCCTGCCGGCGGCCGCCGGCCTGATCGTGCTGGCGCAGCCGATCGTCGCGGTGCTGTTCGAGCGCGGCGCGTTCGGCGCCGCGGCGGCGGCGGCGACCGGCGACGCGCTCGCCGCGTTCGCCCTCGGCCTGCCGGCCTACGTGCTGGTGCGCGTGCTGGCGCCGGCCTGCTTCGCGCGCGCCGACACCGCGACGCCGGTCGCGGTGGCGCTGGTCGCGCTGGCCTTCAATCTCGCCCTCAACCTCGTGCTGCTGCCGCGCTTCGGCCATGTCGGCATCGCGCTGGCGACCGCCGGCGCCGGCTGGCTCAACGCCGGGCTGCTCGCGCTCGCGCTGGCGCGCCGCGGCCGGCTCGCGCCCGATCGCCGGCTGTGCCGGCGCGGCCTCGGGCTGGCAGGCGCGGCCGCCGTGATGGCGGCCGCGGTCGCGCTCGGCCGGCACGGCTTGGCGCCCGTGCTCGCCGGTCCGGCGCTGGCGCGCGGCGCCGCGCTCGCCGGCCTGATCGCCGGCGGCGCGGCGGTGTTCGTGGCCGGCGCGCAGCTCGCGGGCGCGCTCGACGCCGCCGAGCTGTGGCGCGCGCTCCGGCACGGCGACGCGGCGCCGGCTGCTTGACGACCTTCGGGGCAGTCGCCATAAGGAGCGCCCCATGAGCTTCACGACGCGCGTTTTCTCCGGCGTCCAGCCGACCGGCAACCTGCATCTCGGCAACTATCTGGGCGCGATCCGCAACTGGGTGCCGCTGCAGCAGCAGGCGGAGACGATCTTCTGCATCGTCGATCTGCACGCCATCACGGTGCCGCAGGACCCCGCGCAGCTGCGCGCGCAGACGCGCGAGGTGACCGCCGCCTACATCGCCGCCGGCATCGACCCCGCGCGCTCGATCATCTTCAACCAGAGCGCGGTCGCCGGGCACAGCGAGCTCGCCTGGCTGCTCGGCTGCTTCACGCCGCTCGGCTGGCTCAACCGCATGACCCAGTTCAAGGAGAAGGCCGGCAAGCAGCGCGAGAACGCCGGGCTCGGGCTCTACGCCTATCCGGTCCTGATGGCCGCCGACATCCTGCTCTACAAGGGCACGCACGTGCCGGTCGGCGAGGACCAGAAGCAGCATCTCGAGCTCGCGCGCGACATCGCGGGCGCGTTCAACCGTCACTATGGGCGCGAGTTCTTCCCGCTGCCCGAGCCGCAGATCCTCGGCGCGGCGACGCGCGTCATGTCGCTGCGCGACGGCACCAAGAAGATGAGCAAGTCCGACGCGTCGGACTATTCGCGCATCAACATGACGGACGACGCCGACGCGGTCGCCCTCAAGATCCAGAAGGCCAAGACCGATCCGCATCCGCTGCCCGACACGGTGGCGGCGCTCGAGACGCGCCCCGAGGCCGACAACCTGCTCGGCATCTATGCGGCGCTCGCGGGCGCCACGCGCGAGGCGACGGTCGCGCGCTTCGCCGGCCAGCCGTTCTCCGGCTTCAAGCGCGAGCTCGCCGATCTGGCGGTCGACGTGCTCGGGCCGATCGGCGCCGAGATGAAGCGGCTGGTGCGCGAGCCCGGCCACATCGACGCGATCCTGCGCCACGGCGCCGAGCGCGCCCGCGCCATCGCCGACCCGGTGCTCGCCGAGGTCCAGGACATCATCGGGCTTTTGAAGCCGTAGGCTTCACGGTCCCGCCGCACGACTGGGCAACCACCCAACCGACCGTCATGCTCGGGCTTGTCCCGAGCATCGACGTCTTTTGTTTCAGCCGCGCTCACAGCCGCCACGCCAACCCTGCTCGCGCGGCTGGGTTGGGGGGCGGCAGACGCGCGAGCAGAAAAAGACGTGGATCCTCGGCACGAGGCCGAGGATGACGCTTTAGACTGGCTGGTCGAGACTGCGCGAGGACCTACGCCTTCGCGTTGACGACGAGGTCGCCGTCGGGGCCGAGCTCCCAGCCGCGCGCCTTGGCCTCGGCGACCAGCGCGGGCGACCAGGCGACGCGCCCGGGGTCGGTGCCGCCCAGCACGGTGAAGAGATAGGCCTCGTCGTCGCCGACGTTGCGGAAGCCGCGCATCACGCCGGGCGGCACCGAGATCAGATCGAACTGCTCGAGGATGATCTCGTGCTCGCCGCGCTCGCCCCAGAAGATCGCCCAGCGCCCGTTGAGCGGCATGAAGGTCTCGATCGTCTGGTGCGCATGCAGGCCGGCGCCGTGACCGGGCTTGGCGCGCGACATCTGGACGTTGAAGTCGCGCACGTCGGTGATCTCGGCGGCCGCCGCCTTCTCCTCCGAGACGCCGCGCCCGATCAGGTTGAAGACGTCGCGCTTGTGCTGGGGCAGCGCCTGGTCGAGGAAGGTGACCGGGTGCGGCGTCAGCGTCTTGAAGCGCGCCACGCGCTTCTCCATCTCGGCGACGGTCCATTGCTCGGGGTCTTTGGGCATCGCTTGGGGCATCGGGCGTCTCCTCCGGCGGGCTCGCCGCAGTCTAGCGCCGGGCCGCGCGGTGTCGCCAGGAACCGGCTTTCCCGCGCCGAACCCGCGGAGTAAGGTCGCCCGCAACGGCGGACCGGGCGCGTTCTCCTCGTTCGGACGGCGCGACGGTCGAGCATGCAAGTCTACCTCCCCATCGCCGAGATGTCGGTCAACGCCCTGGTCATCCTGGTGCTGGGCGGGATGGTCGGCTTCCTGTCCGGCCTGTTCGGCGTCGGCGGCGGCTTCCTGATGACGCCGCTCCTGATCTTCGTCGGGGTGCCGCCGGCGGTCGCCGTCGGCACGCAGTCGAACCAGCTGGTCGGCGCCTCGGTGACCGGCGTGATCGGCCACTGGCGCCGCGGCAACGTCGATTTCCGCATGGGCATGGTGCTGCTGGTCGGCGGTCTGATGGGCTCGCTCGTCGGCGTCTGGCTGTTCCGCGTCCTGCGCCGGGCCGGCCACATCGATCTCGTGATCTCGCTCCTCTACGTGATCCTGCTCGGCGTGGTCGGCGGCCTGATGCTCGCCGAGAGCGTGAGCGCGCTCCTGCGCCAGCGCCGCAAGACGGCGGTGCGCCGCAAGCTGCATCAGCACATCTGGCTGCACGGGCTGCCGCTCAAGATGCGCTTCCACAAGTCGCGGCTCTACATCAGCGCCGTGGTGCCGCTGGCGATCGGCGTGCTGGGCGGCATGGCGGTCGCGATCCTGGGCGTCGGCGGCGGCTTCTTCATGGTGCCGGCGATGATCTACCTGCTCGGCATGCCGACCGCGATGGTGCCCGGCACGTCCTTGTTCCAGATCACCTTCACGACCGCGGCGGTGACCATCCTGCAGGCGATGACCAACCACACGGTCGACGCCATGCTGGCGCTGCTGCTGCTGATCGGCGGCGTGGTCGGGGCGCAGTTCGGCACGCGCTTCGGCGTCAGCCTGCGCGGCGAGCAGATGCGCGCCCTCCTGGCGCTGCTCGTGGTCGGCGTGTGCATCAAGCTGTTCGTCGATCTGGCGATCCGGCCGGACGACGTCTACTCCCTAGTACTGCCGCCGCCGTCATGAGGCGCGCCACGAGGGGCGTCATGACGGGTCGCGCGCGGGCGCTACTCGCCGCCGCCGCGGTCCTGGTCGCGCTGTTCGCGACGGCGGGCCAGCCGGCGCGTTCGCAGGCGCTGGTCGCCGACCTGACCAACCATCTGATCGCGATCACGACCGGCTTCACGGGCACCGACGTCGTGCTGTTCGGCGCGATCGAAGGCGACGGCGACGTGGTCGTCACCGTGCGCGGACCGGAGACGCCGGTCGAGGTGCGGCGCAAGGAACGCACCGCCGGCATCTGGCTCAACCGCAGCGACATGACCTTCGCCAACGTGCCGGGCTTCTACTCGATCGCCAGCACGCGGCCGATCGCGCAGCTCGCGCGGCCCGAGGTGCTCGAGCGCTACCACATCGGCATCGACCATCTGGACCTGGCGCCGATCGATCCGACCGACGAGGTCGAGCAGTTCCGTGAGGCGTTGATCCGCAACAAGCAGCGCGAGGGGCTGTTCCCGAGCGCGGTCGGCAACGTCGCTTTCGTCGGCAACCGTCTGTTCCGCACCACCGTCGCGTTCCCCGCCAACGTGCCGACCGGCAGCTATCAGGTCGCGGTGTTCCTGATCCGCAACGGCCAGGTCCAAGGCGCCCAGACCACGCCGCTCCTGGTCAGCCAGCTCGGCCTGTCGGCCGATATCGTCGAGTTCGCCTACCGGCACGCGCTGCTTTATGGCGTGATTGCCGTCGCCGTCGCGGCGATGGCAGGATGGCTGGCAAGCGTCGCGTTCCGCCGGGTCTAAGACGCATCTCGAGGCTCGAGACTCACGGGGGGAGGCCGAACATGGTCGGAGAGACGCCAGCGTCGCGGGTCATGTTGGTGGTGATCGACGAGAGCGCCGAGCTTCAGGTGGCGCTGCGCTACGCCGCCCTGCGCGCGCGCCACACCGGCGGACGGGTCGCGCTGCTCTACGTGATCGAGCCCGCCGACTCCCAGCAATGGCGCGGGGTCGAGGACCTGATGCGCGAGGAGAGCCGCGCCGCCGCCGAGGCCACCATGAAGCGGCTGTCCGAGCAGGTCTTCGAGGCCTCGGGCGCCATGCCGATCCTTTACATGCGCGAGGGCAAGGTGCGCGACGAGCTCCTCAAGCTGATCGAGGAGGAGCCGTCGATCTCGATCCTGGTGCTGGGCGCGGCGACCGGCCCGGAGGGCCCCGGACCGCTGGTCACCCACCTCGCCGGCAAGATCGCCGGGCGTCTGCGCATCCCGGTCACCATCGTGCCGGGCGCGCTCTCCGACGACCAGATCGCCGCGATCTCCTGACCCAGGCTTGATATCCCGACCGTTTCGGTCCAATTAAAGGCCCAGGCGCGTCCGAAGAAGGCCAGCGAGCGATGTTCATTCAAACCGAGACCACGCCCAACCCGGCGACCCTCAAGTTTCTGCCCGGCCGCCCGGTGATGGAGACCGGCACCGCCCACTTCGTGTCGGCCGGCGAGGCCGCGCGCTCGCCGCTCGCCGAACGGCTGTTCGCGGTGTCGGGCGTCGCCGGCGTGTTCCTGGGCGCCGACTTCATCACGGTCACCAAGGCGGACGATCGCGACTGGCCGGTCCTCAAGCCGGCGCTGCTCGGCGTGATCATGGAGCATTTCACCGCCGGCGCGCCCGTGGTGCTGGCCGACGCCGATGCCGCCGACGAGAGCTTCAGCGAGTCCGACGCCGAGATCGTCGACCAGATCAAGGAGCTGCTCGACACCCGCGTGCGTCCGGCCGTCGCGCAAGACGGCGGCGACATCGTGTTCCGCGGCTTCGAGAAGGGCGTCGTCTATCTGCACATGCAGGGTTCGTGCTCCGGCTGCCCAAGCTCGACCGCGACCTTGAAGATGGGCATCGAGAACATGCTCAAGCACTACGTGCCCGAGGTCACCGAGGTGCGTCCGGTCGCCTGAGACGCCGGCGCCTTCGTCAGCGTCTTTACACGCGCCGGCTCAGCGCCGGTCCCTGTCGTCGAGCCCGCCACCGAAGCCGCGTGACTCCCGTCGCGGGCTCGCGGCACAATGCCGTGGTGACTGGCGGGCGGGGCAGGCAAAAAGCGGCAATAACCGCACGAGACGATCGCCGTTTGCGTGCGGCGTCGCTGGACGCGCGCGCGACGTCGCGGTCGCTGTGGCGCGCCGCGCTCGGGCTCGCCTGTCTCGACGCCGCGTTCGCGCTCGTGGTCGTGCTGGCGGCGCATCCGCCGCAGCGTCCCCAGGAGGTGCGTTTCGTGCTGCGCAGCGCGCCGATGCCGCCGGCGCCGTTGCAGCGGGCCGAGCGATCCGCGCCGCCGCGCGAGGTCGTGGTCGCGATCGCGGACGCGTCGCCGCCGGCGCCGACCGCGCCGATCGTGGTCCGGCCGGTCGTCGTCGCGCCGCCCGAGTTCGTCTATTCGATCGAGGTGCCGATCGGCGCGCCGGCGCCGCGCGCGCCTGACGTCGCGACGCTCGTCGAGCCCGCCGCGTCGTCGCAGTTCGCGGCGCGCGTCGATGCGCTCGCGCGTGCGCCGCGGCCGGTCGCGCTCGCGCGCGTCGTCGATGAGGCTCACGACGCGCCGCGCGCGCCGCGCGCGTCCGATCGCATCGGCGTCGCGTCGGCGACACCACCCGTTCCGCCGGGTGCGCTGCGCGACCCGGCGCACGGGTTGACGCGCGACGCCGACCGGATGCTGCCCGCGCCGGCGGCGCCGCCCGTCATGCCGCGCGCACCGCTCGTCGTCGCGGC
>DATJNS010000215.1:0-13753 GCA_035507915.1 Candidatus Sulfotelmatobacter sp. | reverse complement strand
GGGGTCCTGGCGGCGTTCGCCGACTTGCTGGCGAAGAAGCACGGCGACGTCTTCCTCGTGCTGTCGCAGCCGGACTCGGTGTCGGCGGGCGGCAATTCCTACAGCACCGGCGTCTCGCTCGAGCAGGTCGCCCGCAAGCTGCGCGCGGTCATCCACGAGCGCGCACCGGCGCTGTCGGACGCCGAGCTCGACGCGCTGGTGTGCCGCCACTTCCATCTGGCACCGCTGCGCTTCGGGCTGGACGACGCCTGGCCGGGCGGGCTCAAGATCACCAACCACGCCAAGGTGTGGACGGTCGACGACCGTGCCTTCCACATCGGTTCGCACAACTTCTACCCGGTCGATCTCCAGGAGTTCGGTTTCATCGTCGAGGACCATCGCGCGACCGAGACCCTGATCGACAAATATTGGAATCCGCTGTGGCGCGCCTCCAGCGCGGCGGCGGTCTCGGGCGACGAAGCCCCGCATTGCGTGCTCGAGAAGCCGGCCCCGACCTCCCGACCGGCTTCCTGACCGACGCGCGCGTCGCGAATAGTCGCCGCGAAACGACATTCGCTATACTGCGGGAGCGCGCGGCCGCGAGCCGGCGCACGGGAGGACGCGAGATGGACTTCAGCCTGACCGAAGAGCAGCGCATGTTCGCCGAGAGCGTCCGCGGCTTCGCCGAGCGGCATCTGGCGGCGGGCGCGCTGCAGCGCGCGCAGTCCGAGGCCTTCCCGTGGGACGTCGCCAAGCTGATGGCCGAGGCCGGGCTGCTCGGCATCACGATCCCGGAGGCCAACGGCGGCCAGGGCGGCACCCTGATGGACGCGGTGCTCGCCATCGAGCAGATCTCGCTGGTGTGCCCGCGCAGCGCCGACGTGATCCAGGCCGGCAATTTCGGACCGATCCGCACCTTCGCGGAGTACGCCACGCCGGACCAGCGCGAGCGCTACCTGAAACCGATCCTGGCCGGCGAGCGCCTGATCGCGCTCGGCATGACGGAGCCCGAGGCCGGCTCGGCGGTCACCGACCTCAAGACCACGGCGACGCCGGACGGCGACGGCTTCCGGATCAACGGCGGCAAGTGCTTCACGACCAACAGCGCCGAGGCCGGCGTGTTTCTCGTCTATGTGCGCTTCGGCCCCGGCGTCGGCGGCATCGGCTCGGTGCTGGTCGAGCGCGACACGCCGGGCTTCGAGCTCGGCAAGTCGACCAAGTTCATGAACGGCGAGCCGTGGCGGCCGCTCTACTTCGACAATTGCAAGATCGAGCCGCGCAACGTGCTGCTCGGCCCCGGCGGCTTCAAGAAGCAGATCGCCGGCTTCAACGCCGAGCGCATCGGCAACACGGCGCGCTCGCTGGCGTTCGGCCGCTTCAGCTTCAACCTGGCGCGCGAGCACGCGCGCACGCGCCGCCAGTTCGGTCGCGCGTTGTGCGAGTTCCAGGGCCTGCAGTGGAAGTTCGCCGACATGCAGGTCAAGCTCGATGCCGGCCAGCTCTTGCTCTACCGCGCGGCGCTGAGCGCCGACCGCGGCCTGCCCTCGCCGCAGGACACTGCGGTCGCCAAGCTGTTCTGCAACCAGGCCGGCTTCGACATCGCGTCGGAGGCGCTGCAGATCATGGGCGGCACGGGCTATTCGAGCGACTGCCTGGTCGAGTACTGCTTCCGCAAGACGCGCGCCTGGATGATCGCCGGCGGCTCGCTCGAGATGATGCGCAACCGGGTCGCCGAAGGCGTGTTCGAGCGCAGCTTCCCGCAGCGCCCGTCGCGCGCCGAAGCCGCCGAGTAAGGTTCAAGCAGGGGGGATCGTTTCATGGGCATGATGGACGGAAAAGCCGTGGTGGTGACCGGCGCGGGCCGCGGCATCGGACGCGAGATCGCGCTCCTGATGGCGGGCGAAGGCGCCAAGGTCGTGGTCAACGACGTCGGCGCCGCGCTCGACGGCCAGGGCAGCGACCAGACGCCGGCCCAGGAGGTCGTCGGACTGATCAAGCAGCGCGGCGGCGACGCGATCGCCGACCCGCGCAGCGTCGCGGAATGGCAGACCGCGCACGCCATCATCAAGGGCGCGATCGACCATTTCGGCCGGCTCGATGCGGTGATCAACGTCGCCGGCATCCTGCGCGACCGCATGTTCTTCAACATGTCGCAGCCGGAATGGCAGGCGGTGATCGACGTGCACCTCAACGGCTCGTTCTACATGAGTCGCGCTGCCGCGCCGTATTTTCGCGAGCAGAACCGCGGCGCCTACGTGCACTTCACCTCGACCTCGGGTTTGATCGGCAACATCGGCCAGGCTAACTACGCCGCCGCCAAGCTCGGCATCGTCGGCCTGTCGAACTCGATCGCGCGCGACATGAAGCGCTTCAACGTGCGCTCGAACTGCGTCGCGCCGTTCGCGTGGAGCCGCATGATCGGGTCGATCCCGACCGACACGCCGGAGGCGCAGGCGCGCGTCGAGCGGCTGAAGAGCATGACGCCGGACAAGATCGCGCCGATGGTCGTGTTCCTGGCGAGCGATGCCGCGAACGAGGTCACCGGCCAGATCTTCGGCGTGCGCCGCAACGAGATCTTCCTGTTCGACCAGCCGCGGCCGATCCGCGCGATGCATCGCAGCGAAGGCTGGACGCCGCAGACCATCGCCGAGCACGCGCTGCCCGCGTTCAAGAAGGACCTGTTCGACCTCGACGTGACGACCGACGTGTTTCCCTGGTCGCCGGTCTAGGGGCGCGGCCGACACGCATCCGGCCGGCCGGGCACAATGCCCGGCCGCCGTCCTCACAGCACCAGCGGCACGCCTTGTAGGAGGCCGACGAGGATCAGCCCGAGGCCGATCGCGCGGCGCCAGACGTGGGCCTTCGGCAGCAGCTTCTCCGCCGTCACGAGCAATGTCAGGGCGGCGACCCAGCGCAGGTCCATGATCGCGACCGCGAACAGCAGCAGCATCAGGGCGGCGCAGCAGCCGATGCAGAACAGGCCGTGGCGCAGCCCCATGACGACCGCTCCAACCGCGCCGTCGCGCCATTCCGACAGGATGAACCCGACCGGCGATCGGCAATGCCGGAGGCACACCTCCTTGAGCGGGCTCAGCTGATACACACCCGCGAGCACGAACAGCCCCGCCGTCAGGGCCGGCGAGGTCGCCGTCATCATGGGCGAGACCAGGCCGCGCGCGTCGAGCTGCCACTGGATCGCCGTCGCTGCCGCGCCGAAGCAGGACCACGCGATCGCGTAGCCGACGACGAAGACGCCGGTGGCGACGTAGGGCGCCTCGCGTTCCCGGCGCCGGCGGTTGATGGCGGCGAACGCCGTCACCATGGGGCTGATGCCAGGGAGCATCATGGCCATCATCATGACCGACCACATGACGAACACGATGGCGAACTGCGCGGCGGTCCACGTCATGGGCCGATCGCCCGCCATCATCATGGCGGGGTCCATGTCCATCGCCTGCATGGTCGAGGCCTGATAGGCCGTGAACAGCCACGCCAGCAGGCAGACCACGGCGACCGCGGCGGCGATCGCGATCCTGTCGCGTCGCGGCAGGCCATAGGACGGCGGCGCGAGATCGACGCTCATGGCGGCGGCGGACCGCGACCGCGCGTCGTCAGCCGAGCGGCTTGCGCCACGTGAATGACTTCGGGCCGCGCAGGTCGAACGCGATGTGCTTCGCCGAGCGCTGCGCGAGATCCCACGTGCGGCCGAACGCTCCGGTCACGATGTTGCGCTTGGCCTGGCCCAGCGTGATGAACCCGGGGACCACCTCGGGCCGCGGCGCGTTGTAGATCCGGCACGTGTCGCCCTCGGGCACCATGAACTTGCGATAGGGCCCGCCGACGCCATCGACCAATCCGGGCACCTCGACGCGCCAATTCTCCGCGTCGTGGGTCACCGTCATGGGCACGAACGCGACGCCGTCGAGGCTGATCGTCAGGTCTGCCCAGGCGGCGAAGGCGCCGCCGGCCTTGCCGGTGAAGATCGTCTCGAGCGCCGCGCGCTGGTCGGCATCGGCGCGATCGTCGATCAGGAAGCCGAACTCCCGGTTCTTGTCGAACACGCTGCCTTCGAAATGGATGATCAGCACCACCGCCAGGCCATCGAGCCGCGTCGCGCCGTAGCGCCCGTCGCGAATCAGCCAAGTCAGCACGCCCTCGCAATAGCCGTGCGTGGGATTCGAGCCGAACACGCACGGACAGCCGATCGCGCAATTGCACAGGTCCCACCAGTCGCCCTTGATCCGCCAATCGCGGACGGGCTCGGTTTTGGCCCGCTGCCTCGCCGCCGCTCGCTTCGCCGCCGCCATCCTGCGCCCCCGCGTCAGGGGCCCACGGTACGAGATTGCTGGCGGGCGTTCAAACACCCGCCGCGGCGGTATCGCTACTGGGCGGGCACGAGCGCCGGCACGACGCGGCGGACGCGCAGCACCAGCATGGCGGCGAGGAAACACGCGATGCCGCTCGCCACGAACGCGATGAAATAGGTGCCCGTCAGGCTGCGTACGGCGCCGGCGCCCAATGCCGCGAGCGCGCCACCCGCCTGATGGCCGACGAAGATCCAGGCGATGATCACGGGCGCCTGGCGTCGGCCGAAGATCTCGTTGGTCACCGCGAAGGTGGCGGGGCCGGTCGCCACCCAATCGAGCCCGTAGAACACCGAGAAGATCGACAGGCTCACGACGTCGAACGAGGTGAACGGCAACGCGACCAGCGACAGGCCGCGCAGCCCGTAGTACCAGAACAGCAGAACGCGCGGGTTGTAGCGGTCGCACAGCCAGCCCGAGCCCGCCGAGCCCATGAGGCTGAACACGCCGATCACCGCCAGCATCCCGGCGCCGCTGACCTCGGGAATGTGGTTGTCGGCGCAATAGGCGATGAAGTGCGTGTTGACCAGGCCGTTGGTCGAGAAGCCGCACACCGCGAAGCTCAGCGTGAGGAGCCAGAAATCGACCGATCGGCCGGCGCGCCCGAGCGCGCTCAGCGCGACCGCGAAGGGGTTGTCCTGGCGCGGCGGCGCGCCCAATGACACGGCGGCGCCGAACGGCACGAGCCCGACCTGCTCGGGCGACTCCGGGAGCAGCGCGAAAACCAGAACCATCATCGCGCCGACCGTTCCGGTGAGCGCGATCGAGACGCCCTGCCAGCCGTAGCGCTGCGCCAACGCAGCCAGCAGCGGCAGGAAGATCAGCTGGCCCGCGGCGTTGGCCGAGGTCAGCAACCCCATGGCCAGCGCGGTGCGCTTGGCGAACCAGCGGTTCGCGATCGCCCCGCCGATGCCGATCGCGCCGGCGCCCACGCCAACGCCGACCATCACGCCCCAGGTCAGAAAGAGCTGCCAGGGCTCCGTCATGAAGGTCGACAGGCCGACGCCGGCCAGCAGCACGAGCATGCAGGAGAGGATCGTGCGCTTGAGCCCGATCACCTCGATCAGCCCGGTGAGCAGCGGCCCGGTCAGACCGAGCAAGAGGATGTTGATCGAGACCGCCGCGGAGATCGTGCTGACGTCCCAGCCGAACGCGCGCTGCAGTGGGATGATCATCACGCCGGGCGCGGCGCGCACGCCGACCACCGAGAGCATCGCGGTGAACATCACGGCCAGCGTGATCCAGGCGTAGTGCACGCGCCCGGCGCTCAGTCTGGCGATTGCTTGCGGAATCACGCGGCCTCCTCGGCGGTCCGCCAGTCTAGACCGGACGCCATGCCCCTGCCCGGATCGCCGGACATGGCATCCCTGCGGCAGACGCAGGGGTACGGCTCAATCCGCGCGAAACCGCTCGAGCGCGGCAGGGTCGACGGCGACGCCGAGCCCCGGTCCGGTCGGCACGGCGACGGCACCATCGCGCGCCGTCAGGGGCTCGGTCAGCAGCCGGTCGCGCAGGCCGTTGTCGCCGACATCGTACTCGAGCAGCCACGGCGCCGGGTCGTGATCGCTGTGCGGCGTCGCCGGCAGCGCGGCCATGTAGTGGATCGCGGCGGCGAGGCCGACGGCGCCGCCCCAGACGTGCGGCGACAGCCGGAGATTATGCAGCTGCGCCAGGGTCGCGATTGCGCGACCTTGCGCCAATCCGCCGCAGATCGACAGGTCGGGCTGCAGCACGTCGCAGCGGCGCGGCCGCGCCAACCGGTCGAAATCGTGCATCGTGTAGTGCGCCTCGCCGACCGCGACCGGCACGCCGATGCGCCCTTGCAGAAATTCGTAGCCGTCGTAGTCCTGCGGCGGCAGCGGCTCCTCGACGAATTCGATGCCGCAGTCCTCGACCGCGCGCATGCTCGCGATCGCGAGATCGGCGCCGTAATTGCCGTTGATGTCGACCATCAGCTTGGCGTGCGTGCCGATGATCCGGCGCGCCAATCGGCAACGCTCGACGTCGGACGCGATGCCCATCCCGATCTTGATCTTGTAGGCGGTATGGCCGTGCGCCGCGACGCGCTCGAGCTGGCGCGCCAGGCCGTTGTCGGGATCGTCGGTGACGTAGCCGCCCGAGGCGTAGACCGGCACGCGCTCGCGCGCCTGGCCGCCGATCAGCTTGCAGAGCGGCAGACCGAGGATCTTGCCGATCGCATCCTTGGCGGCCACGTCGATGCCGCTGACGCAGGCGACCAGCTGGTTCTGGATGCCCATGTGGTAGTGGCGCGCCTGGATGTCGGGCCACACCAGCTCGTGGTCGAACACGTCGCGCCCGACATAGTAGCCGCGGATCACCTCGAGATAGGCGCGCGTGATGTGGCCGGGCCCCCACGCCTCGCCGATGCCGACCACGCCATCCGTCGTCTCGAGCTCGACCAGACCGCACACGCGCGCCGGGGTCTTGCCGCGCGCCGAGCCGTAGGCCTTGCCGGCGCCCAGGGGATAGACCAGCGGCGTGACGCGAATGTCCTTGATCCTGTCCATCGCGCGACTCCGCTCAGGCGATCTCGCGCACGAGCTCGGCGAGCCGCCGACGCGTCGCCGGTTTCCCGGCGCTCGCCGGCCTGCCGATGGTGACCAGCGCCTGGGGCTGCCAATCCGCCGGCAGCGCGAGTGCCCCGCGCACCACGTCGGGACAGAACAGCGGCGCGCACATCCAGCATGCGCCCAATCCCTCGGACGACGCGGCGAGCAGCAGGTTCTGCACCGCCATCGCCGTGCTCTGCACCGCCATGGTGTGCTCGGCCGCGGCGCGCGCCGCGTCCGGATAGCGATCCATGTCGGCCAAGGTCAGGCAGACGGCGATCACGACCGGCGCACCCGTGATACGCGCGCGCGAGCGCGCGACGTCGGCTTCGATCGCCGCCGGGTCGTCGCCGTCACGGCCACGATCGACGATGAGCCGCGCGCCCATGGCATCGGCCAGCCGCGCCTTGGGCGCCTCGGCGCGCAGCACGGCGAACCGCCAGGGTTGACGATTATGCGCCGAGGGCGCCCAGCAGGCCGCCGTCAGCAGGCGCTCGACCTGCGCGTCGGAGATCGGCTCGGCTCGGTAACGGCGGATCGAACGCCGCGCAGGAATCACATCGGCCAGGACCATCGCGGGCTCCGTATGGCGCGCGGGCGAGTGTATCACCGCCCGGGCTTGGCGCGAGTTCGAGCGCTCAGGGCGCGCCAGTCGGCGGGGCGGTCGACGTCGAACGCCAGACCGGGCGCCTCGACGACCCGCCAGCGGCGACCGTGGCGGCGCGCTTCGCGACGGTGACGCGTCAGACTGCGCGGACCGAACCGGAACGCGATGGCATCGGGCGGCGCAACCAGCAGCGCGTTGGTGCCGGCGCGGGCGCGATCGGCCGCCGCGACCACGCCCGGCGCGCCGCCGGCCAGCGCGATCATGCGGGTGACGTCGGCGGCGGTCAGGTGCGGCAGATCGCCGAACACGACCAGCACCGCGCGTGCGCCGCCGCGTTCGGCGCGCTCGGCGCCTTGACGGAGCGCGCGATTGAGATCGGCCGGTGTGCGCTCATGCAGCGGCTGCGCGCCCAGCGTACGCGCCAGCGCCAGGACGGCGGGGTCTCGGCTCACCACGACGGTGCGCGGCGCGCCGACGGCCGCGATGACGACATCGAGCACGTGGCGCAGCAGGCGTGTGTTGAGGGCGCGACGCTCCCGCCCGGACAGCACGCAAGCGAGGCGCGACTTGCCCAACCCGAGCGGCTTCGCGGGCACCACGGCCCACACCCGGTTCATGCCGATCTCAAGCCGCCGGCGAATCCGATCACCGCTTCGGCCAGACGCGCCTGCGCGGCAGGATCGCCCATGATCGTGTCGGTCGCGAGCGCGCGCATGCCGAGCGCCTCGATCGGCGCCGCGAGCGCCGCGTCCTGGCGGTCGATCACCAAGCCATCGATCAGGCCGGCATAATGCCGCGCGACGCCGAGCGCGCTGGGCTCGCGTCCGAGCTCCTGCATCATCTTGAGCGCCGGCCCCTTGATCGCCTGGCCGCCGACGATCGGCGAAACCGCGACCAGCGGCACGCGGCGCTGCGCAAGCGCCGCCCGCACGCCGGGCACGGCGAGGATCGGATCGACGCTGACGTAGGGATTGGACGGGCAGATCACGATCGCGCTCAGCGCCGCGTCGCCCAGCGTCTGAACCAAACCGACCGCCGGACGCGCGACCGCGACGCCGTCGAAGCGGAACGCCGACACGCGCGGCTCGCAGCGGAGGCGCACGAAGTAGTCCTGGAACGGCAGCCACCCCTGATCGGACAGCACCTGTGTTCCTACGGGCTGGTCCGACATCGGCACGACGCGCTGACGGATGCCGAGCCGCGTGCAGAAATCCGCCGTGATGGCCGACAGGGTTTCGCCCGCCGCAAGGCGCCGCGTGCGCTCGACATGCGTCGCGAGGTCGAGGTCGCCCAGGTTGAACCAGGTGGCGCCGCCGAGCGCGCCCAGCGCCTTCATGAATTGCCAGGTCTCGCCGGCGCGCCCCCAGCCGGTCTCCGGGTTGTTGAGCCCGGCCAGCGTGTACATCACCGTGTCGAGATCGGGCGACACGTGCAGCCCGAGATGCTCGAAATCGTCGCCCGTGTTGACCGCGACGGTCAACTCGCCGGGCGGCAGGATGCGGGCGAGGCCGTTGGCGAGCTTGGCGCCGCCGACCCCGCCGGCGAGCGCCAGGATCATCGGAACATGTCCAGCTCGCGGCGCCGGATCAGCTCGGCGCCGCTGCCGGTGCGTCGCTCGAAGCGAAGGCCGCGCACCAGCACGATCGGCCGCCCCTCGTCGGCCTGGCCCATCAGCAGCGAGGCCGCGGCGGCGATCTCGTCGCCCAATCCGACCTCGGTCGTCTGCAGCGCGCGCTGGAACATGTCGGGCCGGCCGCGCAGGTCCACCAGCGCCGGCAGGCCGCTGGCACCGAGCGCGGTGCCGAGCGTACCGTTGCGCCAGGCGCGACCCAGGCTGTCGTTGATGATCACGGCGACGTCGGCGCCGGTCGCGACGCGCAGCGCCTCGCGCAGCGCGCTGGCGGAGCCGTCGGGATCGCGCGGCAGCAAGAGGACGCGCTCGGCTTCGTCGGCGTCGGGCGCGACGTTCGAGCGGTCGATGCCGGCGTTGGCCAACACGAACCCGAGCCGATGCACGACCACGATGACGCCGGGGCGCACGCGCAGCACCTCGGCGGCCTCGGACAGGATCAGCTCGACCAGACGCGGATCCTTGTCGCATTGGGGCGCGAGCTCGCGCGCGCGCGCCGACGGCACGACGTCGGCCAGCCGCACCGAGCGGCCCTCGGCCTTCGAGACGATCTTCTGGGCGAGCACCAGCACGTCGTGGTCGCGCAAGCGCTCGCCGCAGGCGGCGAGACCGTCCTGCACCAGCCGCGCGAGATCGTCGCCCGCCTGCACCGCCGGAATCGCGGGCAGCGCGATCAGCGCCAGACGTGGCTCGCTGGCGACCCGGTCAGTCAGACGCCGGCAGCCCGGTGATGCGGATGCCCGCGCCGGGACTCTTGTAATGGCGGTTCATGAAGATGAGCAGCGAGGTCAGCGCCTCGGCCGCCGCCGAGTTGGCGAGCGGTCCCGCATGCACGCCGCGCAGCCCGATCGCCTGCGCGAGACCGACCACGGTCTCGCGCGCCTCCTTGTCGTCGCCGCACACCAGCACGTCGCACTCGACCGCGTGGTCGAGATCCATCAGGTGGTGCGCCGAGACGTTCTGGAACGCCGACACGACGCGCACCTCGGGTCCGAGCTCGCGCTGTGCGATCTCGACCGCCGAGCCACCTTCGGGCAACTGCACCCGCGCGACACGCGGCGGCACCAGCGGCACCGTGACGTCGACCAGGATCTTGCCGCCAAGCGCCGGCTTGAGCTCGCGCAAGGTCGGCAGCTGCGCCGCGTATGGCACGGTCAGGACGACGATCTGGGCACGCTCCGCAGCGTCGCGGTTGGCCAGTCCCTCGAGCCGCGATCCGCCGATCAGCGCGTTGAGCTCGGCCGCCTTGCCGGCGGCACGCTCGGCCGCGCGCGAACCGATCAGCACGCGGTAGCCGGCCTTGGCCCAGCGCACGGCGAGGCCGCTGCCCTCGGCGCCGGCGCCGCCGATCACCGCCAGGATCGGCAGCTCAGGCATGGGCGTACTTCGCCGCCGGCGTCTCGACGGTCGGGCTGAGCGGCGCCGCGGCGAACGAGGCACGTCGGCGCGCTGCGTCGGCCGGCTGGTAGGTCGTGGTGCGCTGGAGCGGCGTACGCCCGAGCGCGCGGACGATCGCCTCCATGCGCGCGGGCGGCAGCTCCTGGCCGTGCTCGGTGCCGGCGGCGCGCGAGATGCTCTCGTTCATCAGGGTCCCGCCGAGATCGTCGGCGCCGCTCCGCAGCGCGATCTTGGCGCCGTCGACCCCCATCTTGACCCACGAGGTCTGCACGTGGGGGATCAGCGGGTGCAGCGCCAGCCGCGCCACCGCATGCATCAGCACGGCCTCGCGGAAGGTCGGCCCCTGGCGCGCCGCGCCCTTCAGGTAGACCGGCGCTTCCATGTGGACGAACGGCAGCGGCACGAACTCGGTGATGCCGCCGGTGCGCGCCTGCAGCGCGCGCAAGTGCAGAAGATGGCGCGCCCAATCGTCGGGCGCATCGAGATGGCCGAACATGATCGTCGAGGTCGAGCGCAGCCCGAGCCGATGCGCGGTCTCGATCACGGCGAGCCACTCGGCGGTCTTGAGCTTGTCGGGGCACAGCCGCGCGCGCACGCCGTCGTCGAGCACCTCGGCGGCGGTGCCCGGCAGGGTGCCGAGCCCGGCGGCCTGGAGACGCTCGAGGAACTGCGCGACCGAAATGCCGAGCGTCGCCGCGCCCTGCGAGATCTCGAGCGCCGAGAAGGCGTGGATGTGGATGCCGGGCGCGGCATCGCGCACCGCGCGGCAGATGTCGAGATAGCGCTGTCCCGTGTAGTCCGGATGGATGCCGCCCTGCAGGCACACCTCGGTCGCACCGCGTTCCCACGCCTCGGCGGTGCGCCGGCCGATCTCCTCGAGCGCCAGATCGTACGGTCGGCCGCGCAGGTTCTCGCTCAGTTTGCCCTTCGAGAAGGCGCAGAAGCGGCATTTGAAATAGCAGACGTTGGTGTAGTTGATGTTGCGCGTGACGACGTAGCGCACGACGTCGCCGACCGTGTCGCGGCGCAGCGCGTCGGCCGCCGCGCACACCGCCGCGACCTCGCCGCCGCGCGCGCGGAACAGCCGCGCGATCTCGTCGACCGACAGGTCGTCGCCGCGCGTCGCCTTGGCGACGATCGGCTCGATCTTCGGATCGGCCGCGCCGGTGGCCAGCGCGGGCACCGGCACCGTCAAGCCGACCGCCCAGCCGTCCTCGCGCGCGAAGCCGTCGCTGTCCATGCTGCGCAGCACGCGCGTGTGCAGCGCCGGATCGACCCAGCGCCCGAGGTCGCGCGTGTAGTCGGGATAGATCGCCAGCCGCGGCACCAGGATGCGACCGTGGTCGCGGGTGCGCCGCTCGAGCGCGGCGAGCTCGGGCCACGGCGCCTCGGGATTGACGTGATCGATCGTCACCGGCGACACGCCGCCCCAGTCGTTGAGGCCGGCCGCGATCAGGCGCGGATAGGCCGCAGGGCTGAGGTTGGGCGGTGCCTGCAGGTTCATCGCCGGCCCGAACGCGAGCCGCGCGATCGCGATCGTCCACAGGAGATCGTCGAGATCCGGCTCCGGCGCGTCGGCCCGCCGGGTGTCGGGCTTGGCGCGGAAGTTCTGGACGATGATCTCCTGGAGATGGCCGTGGCGCTCGTGCAGATCGCGCAGCGCGAGCAGCGCGTCGACCCGCTCGGCGCGCGTCTCGCCGATGCCGATCAGGATGCCGCTGGTGAACGGCACCGCAAGCTCGCCCGCGGCGCGGATCGTCGCCAGGCGCACGGCCGGCTGCTTGTCCGGCGAGCCGTGATGCACGCCGCCCGGCTCGCACAGGCGCTCGGCGCCGCTCTCGAGCATGATGCCCTGGGAGACCGAAACGCCGCGCAGCATCGCGACGTCGTCGGCTGTCATGACGCCCGGGTTGACGTGGGGCAGCAGTCCGGTCTCGTCGAGCACCGCACGACACATCTCGGCCAGGTACGACAGCGTGGTCGGATGGCCGAGCGCCGCCAGCTCGTCGGCGGCGGCGCGGTAGCGCAGCTCGGGCTTGTCGCCGAGGGTGAACAGCGCCTCGTGGCAGCCGGCCGCGGCGCCGGCGCGCGCGATCGCCAGCACCTCGTCGCGCGTCAGAAAGGCCCGCCGGCCTTTGCGCGGCCGCTCGGCGAAGGTGCAGTAGTGACACACGTCGCGGCACAGCTTGGTCAGCGGAATGAAGACCTTGCGCGAGTACGACACGACCCGCCCGTGACCTTCGAGGGTCAGGCGCTCGGCCTCGGCGAGCAGCCAGTCGAGCGGCGCCTCGTGAGCGATCGTGTGCAGTTCGGCGGGGGTGAGGGGCATGGGGCGGCCATTCTGCTAGGGCCCCGCACGATTTGACAACCGGGTTACGCAGCTCTCGCTTGACCCGTGCGCTTCGGGGCCGCTACCGCTTATGAATGGCCCATCCCGCCGCCCTCGTTTGCATCCGCTGCGGCGCCGACTACCCGCTCGCCCACTATGCGGACGATTGCCCGATCTGCCGCGCCGCCGGGACCCCCAGCAACCTGACCGTGCGTTACGCGACGACGCCGGGTGCCGGCCTCGACCGAGATGCCCTCCCGCGCGCACCGGCATCGTTGTGGCGGTTCGCCGGCTTTCTGCCGCTCGAGGCCGCCGAGGCGGTGTCGCTCGGCGAAGGCGGCACCCCACTGCACGACGTGACGGAGGCGCTCGGGCTCGGCCCGCTCCTGATCAAGGACGAGTCGCGCAACCCGACCTGGTCGTTCAAGGACCGGCTCGCCACCACCGCCGTGTCGATGGCGCGGCCGATGGGCGCGCGCGTGATCGTGTGCTCGTCGTCGGGCAATGCCGGAGCGGCAGTCGCCGCCTATGCGGCGCGCGCCGGCCTGCCGTGCGTCGTGTTCACGTTCCGCGGCGCGGCCGGCCCGATGGCGACCCAGATGCGGGCCTACGGCGCGATGGTGCTGGCGTGCGCCCACAAGGAGGATCGCTGGGCACTGGTGTCGGCCGGGGTCAAGACGTTCGGCTGGTATCCGACGACGACCTATTTCGGTCCCGCGGTCGGCAGCAACCCGTTCGGCCTCGAGGGCTACAAGACGATCGCCTACGAGATCGCCGAGCAATGCGCCTGGTCGGTGCCCGACTGGTGCGTGCTGCCGGTGTGCTACGGCGACGCGCTCTACGGCATGTGGAAGGGCTTCGAGGAGCTGCGTGCGC
>DATJNS010000214.1:0-41852 GCA_035507915.1 Candidatus Sulfotelmatobacter sp. | reverse complement strand
TCCGGCACCGCAACCCGCCCGACGTTGGGCTCGATGGTGCAGAACGGGTAGTTGGCCGCCTGCGCCGCGATGGTCGCGGTCAGCGCGTTGAACAGGGTCGACTTGCCGACGTTTGGCAGTCCGACGATGCCGCAGTTGAAGCCCATTCTATTTCGCGCGCCGTGCCGCCAGGATCAGACCGTCGAGCGCATCGTCGAAGCGCGTCTGCCAGCGTGCCTCGAAGATGGGGCGCGCCAGCGCGATCGCAATGCCGTCGAAGATTTCGACGTCGACCACGCGGCTGCCGCCGTCGGGCCGCACCTCGAACGACCAGGTGTGGTTGGACTTGATGCCGCCGGTGTCCTTCCACCAGCTGACCAGGCGACCGGGCTCGACGATGCCGACCGTCTCGGTCGAGCGCACGCGGCTCAGCAGGGGTCCGAGATCGAGCACCTGCTCGAAGCGCGCGCCGGGCCGCCAGCCTCCCGTGGCGTCGAGCCAGCGCGCCTCGACGACCAGTGGCGCGGCCCAGCTCGGCCAGGCCTCGAGCCGCTCCCAGGTCGCCCACAGCCGCGCCGGCGGCAGATCGGTGTCGCGCGCGGCGATCAGCACCATGGTCTGCCACGACGGCGCGGCGACGCCGATCGGTTTGAGGCCGGCCACCACCAGCGGATTGCGCAGCGCCGTCGCGTCGGGCCGGCCGGCCAGCACGATGGCGAGATAGGCTCCCGCCAGGATGAGGAGCAGCGAGACGAGCAACGCGGGCCTACGCATGCTCGGGCGGATCCCGTTCGGGCGGCGGTTCGCCGGATGCGGCGGGCGTGGTTGGTGCGGGCGCGAGCAGCCGCGCGACCTTGTTGGCGAAGGCGTGCTCGTCGGCGCTCACGAGCAGCGGCGCGGCCTCGGCGATCGTGTCGAGCAAGCCCTCGAGCCAGCCGCGCTCGTCGTCGGCGAAGTCGCTGAGCACGTGGCCGAGCACGAGATCCTTGTCGCCCGGATGCCCGATGCCGAGGCGCACGCGCCGATACTCGCGTCCGATCTGGGCGTCGAGCGAACGCAGGCCGTTGTGGCCGCCGTTGCCGCCGCCGCGCTTGGTGCGCAGCTTGCCGGGCGGCAGATCGAGATCGTCGTGAATCACGACGACGTGGTCGGGCTCGAGCTTGAGCCAATGCATGAGGCCGCCGACCGCGCGCCCCGACTCGTTCATGTAGGTCGTCGGTTTGAAGGCGACGACGCGCTCGTCGGCGAGCGTGCCCTCCGCGGCCAAGCCTTCGAACCTCACGGCGCGCCAGACGCCGAAGCCGTGGCGCCGGGCGATGCGGTCGACCGCCATGAAACCGACATTGTGGCGGTTCTCCGCATAACCCGGCCCCGGATTGCCCAGTCCGACCAGGAGCCACATGACGGGCCCCGGCGGCGCGCGCGGATGCGCGCGCTACGACCGGCCGCGCGGCTGGCGCGGCGTTTCGGCCTTGGCGCCTTCGGCCGGTGCACCGGCCGCTGCGGCCCCCTCGGCGCCGGCGGCGCCCTCGGCCGGAGCGGCGCCCTCGGCGGTCGCGCCCTCGGCGGTCGCGGCAGCCTCGGCGGCGGTCGGCTCGGGCACCGTCTCGATGGTCGGCGCCGCCACGGTCGCGACCGTGAAGTCGCGGTCGCGGATCGCCGGACGCGAGCCCTCGGGCAGCTCGATCATGCTGATATGGATCGAGCTGCCGATGTCGTGGCCCTCGAGATTCACGGTCAGGTGATCGGGGATCGCGTCGGCGCGGCAGATCATCTCGACCGTGTGGCGCACGACGTTGAGGACGCCGCCGCGCTTCAGGCCGGGCGACTGCCCGTGGTTGATGAACTGCACGGGCACGTTGACGCGGATCATGCTGTTGGGCGCGACGCGCAGGAAGTCGACGTGCAGCGGGCGGTCCTTGACCGGGTCGAGCTGGACGTCGCGCGGCAGCACGCGGTGCGCGTTGCCGTCGATCTTGACGTCGTAGAGATGGGTGAAGAAGCCCGGCTTCGACAGCTCGCGCTCGAGCTCGCGCGGCTCGAGCGTGATCATCAGGGGGGCCTGCTTGTCGCCGTAGATGACGGCCGGAACGCGGCCGGCGCGGCGGACGCTCCGGGCGGGCCCCTTGCCGGCTCCGGTGCGCGCTTGCGCGGTGAGAGTGAGGATGTCTGCCATGGTGGTCTCAAGCTCCGTCTACTCGGGTTGCGCCGCGAGGTTTCGCGGCTCGATCGGGGGCCCGGCCTCCAGGGGTGCCGGCGCCCGCGATTGCGTGATGTCTCTCAGTCGAACAGGCTGGAGACGGATTTCTCCTCCGAAACGCGCCGGATCGCCTCGCCCAGCAGCGGCGCGACGGTGAGTTGGCGGATGTTCTGCGACACGCGCATCGCCTCGGTGGCGAGGATGCTGTCGGTGGTGACCAGCTTGTCGAGCGGCGACGAGCCGACGCGCGCCACCGCGCCGCCCGACAGCACGCCGTGGGTGACGTAGGCGGAGACCGACTTGGCGCCCGCCTTGCTCAGCGCCTCGGCGGCGTTGCACAGCGTGCCGGCCGAGTCGACGATATCGTCGACCAAGATGCAGCGCCGTCCCGAGACGTCGCCGATGATGTTCATCACCTCGGACACGCCGGCGCGCTCGCGGCGCTTGTCGATGATCGCGAGGTCGGCGTCGAGCCGGCGCGCCAGCGCCCGCGCGCGCACGACGCCGCCGACGTCGGGCGACACGATCGTCAGGTCGCCGCTCGCCTTGAAGGTCTCCTGGATGTCGTTCACGAGCACCGGCTGGGCGAACAGATTGTCGGTCGGGATGTCGAAGAAGCCCTGGATCTGGCCGGCGTGCAGGTCGATGGTCAGCACGCGGTTGGCGCCCGCGATGGTGATCAGGTTGGCGACCAGCTTGGCCGAGATCGGCGTGCGCGAGCCCGACTTGCGGTCCTGGCGCGCGTAGCCGTAGTAGGGCATCACTGCGGTAATGCGCCGCGCCGACGCCCGCTTCAGCGCGTCGAGCGTGACCAAGAGCTCCATCAGGTTGTCGTTCGCCGGGTAGGAGGTCGACTGGATGACGAACACGTCCTCGCCGCGCACGTTCTCGTGGATCTCGACGAACACCTCCATGTCCGAGAAGCGCCGCACGCTCGCCTTGGTGAGCGGCAGGTTGAGATAGGCGCAGATCGCCTCGGCGAGGGGCCGATTGCTGTTGCCGGTCAAAAGCTTCATGCCGAGCTACCCGAGCCGCGCCGACGTGCGGTTAAGCGCGGGTGAAAACCCGTCCGACGGCCGCAGGCGGCGCGGACAATAAGCCATGCATGACGGTTTTGTAAACGGCCCGATCCCGCGTCATTGGGCGACCACCTCGGGGACTTTCTCGTAAAGCGCGACGATGCCGTCATAGGCGGCTTCGGCGACCAGGAGCGCGGTCTCGCCCCAGACGTGGTCGAGCGATCCGGCGGGGACCGCGTTCTGCTGACGCACGTCGCCGATCTCGCGGCCGTCCGGCATCAGCAGGACCCAGCGGATAGCGACGGTTTGGCGGCCGTCGGCCGGGCGGCCCATCTCGACCGACCCCAGCAAGGTGAGCGCGTTGGTCTGGTCGGCGCTCGCGACCGGGATGTCGCTCTGACGCAGCACGAACTCGACCGCGCGCTTGAGGCTGATCGCGCCGTCGCCCGGCGCGCCGTCGATGCTGCCGATGGCGATCGTGCGCGGCGCCTCGCTGGGCATATCGTCGCGCACCAGCGGCAGGACCTTGGCGACGCTGCGCTTGGCGAGCGCGGCGAGCTGCCCGGGCGGCGGGCCGACGCCGTGCGGATCGAGCGCGCTCGCCGGCACCCGCTCGTGGAGCGTGATGGTGCCGAGCCCCTTGCCGGCGGCATCGGCCACGTCCCACTCGATCTCGATCACCGGGTCGCCCACGGGGTCGCCCGGCGCGTCGGCGCGGCGTTTGACGTCGCCCGTGACCACGAAGCTGCCGCGGTTGCCGACGTCGACCGCCGCCGGAATCTCGGCGTCGCGCAGCGCGCCTGCGAGCGCCTCGCTCAAGCGCTCGCCGAACGCCGGCGGCACCCCGACGACCGGCAGCACCGTGACGCCCTTGCCCTCCTTGAGATCGAGCAGCGGGTTGTAGCGTTTGGTCGCGGTCTCGAACGGATGCGGCATCGGCTGGCACCCGGCGAGCGCCAGCGCCAGCGCCAGCACGCCGGTCGGGGCGAGCGTCGCGCGCACGTGGCGTCCGGTCACCGCGTCACGTCAACGTGCAGGTGACCAGGAGCCCGACCAGGCAGACGATCAGGAAGATGACGAGATGCGGCCCCATGGCTCTCCGCGCCTTCCGCCCCGGGGACGCTGCCCGGCGGCGCGGCGCGGCGGCGGTGCGGCGTGTGCGGCTGCGCCACTCGGAGGTCTCCAACCGGCGGAGAGGATGCGCTTGGCATATCCAGACGTGCCCGCCGCGGTCAAGCGGCGCCGCGCGCGCAGGGTCAGAGCGAGCCGGCGTTCGCCTCGATGAAGGCCCGCACCTCCTCGGAGTCGGTCTGCATGAACTGCAGATGCAGGCTTTGCGAGCGCACGCCGACGACCATCGCATCGAGCTTGCCGTTGGCCGGCAGCCCCACCAGGCACAGGTTGCCGACGCTGAGCGGCGCCGTGCCCGGGCAGTCCAGACCGATGCCCGACAGCGAAATGTCGCGGATCGGCAGATCGAGCGCGGTCATCCCGTGCAGCACCTTGGCGGTGCCGCTGACCTGGTAGCGCTTGTGCAATCGCCGGTTGCTGAACAGGAGGGGCTCCGTGCGCAATCATCCAACACCCGGCTGCCGATCATCCGGGAGGTCCGGCGAAGTGTCGCGGCGCTTTCTTTAACCTTTGTTAACGGGCTCGGCGCCGCGCCGCTCAACGCAGCGCGATGGCCGAGAGCTGGCGTCCGTAATCCGGCTCGCGCTCGAGGCAACTGCGCCGATAGCTGAACCATCGCGTGGCATCGTCCACGGTGTCGATGCCGAGGGTCTCGATCCCTGCCAAGCCGAGGCCGCCGAGCCGTCCGACGAGATAGCCCGGCAGATCGAACTGCCGTTTGTCGGGCGCGCGTCCGGGCGCGAAGAACCGGTCGCTACCGGCGTCCTCGGCCACGAAGCGGGCGGCGAAGTCGGCGCCGACCTCGTAGCTGGCGACGCTGATGCAGGGGCCGATCGCGGCGACGATGCGCGCGCGGGCGGCGCCGGCCTGCTCCATGGCGGCGATCGCCGCCTCGACCACGCCGGCGAGCGCGCCGCGCCAGCCGGCGTGCGCCGCGCCGATCACCCCGGCGTCGGCGTCGGCCAGCAGCACGGGCGCGCAGTCGGCGGCCAGGATGCCGAGCACGATGCCGGGCGTGCGCGTCACCAGGGCGTCGGCCTTGGGTGCGGCCTCGGGGCGCCATGGCGCGTCGACATGCGCCACCGTGGTGCCGTGCACCTGATGGACGGTGACGAGGCTCTCCGGCGCGGCGCCCAGCGCGCCGGCGACGCGGGCGCGGTTCTCGGCGACCGCGGCCCGCGCGTCGCTCGAGCCGAAGCCGCAATTGAGCGAGTCGTAGAGCCCGCCGCTGACGCCGCCCTGGCGGCTGAAGAAGCCGTGGCGCACCCGCAGGTGGGCCGGTGCCTGCGGGCCAAACGCGCGGGCCTCGACCAGCGGCGGCGCGCTCATGGCTCGAACCCCGGCGGCGTCGGCGCACCGGGCGCGCCGAGCGCCATGACTTTGAAGAGCGTGCCCATCTGGCCGGGCTCGATCAGCCGCGCGAGCGCCGCGCGTCCCGCGGCGGCGATCGTGGCGGGCTTGTCGCCGAACAGCGCCTCGGCGCGCGCGGCGATGCCGAGCCGTCGCAGGAACGTGCCCTGGTCGAGCGGCCCGTGCACCGCGGCGTGCCCGCGCGCGGCGCGCGCGAGCGCCGCGAAATCGACGTGTGCGGTGAGGTCGGCCTCGCCGGGATCCTCGAGCACCGGATGCGGGCGGTGCCGGCGCACCGCCTGCAGACTGTCGCCCGCCGCCGACTCGGCCGGGCCGTAGTCGATCAGCAGCGCGCCGCCGCCCTGGACGGCGCAGCGACGGGCCAGCGCGCCGACCAGCCCCCGCGCCGCCATCGAGAGCTCGGCGATGGCGCCGAGCGGCGCCCGCGCCACCTCCGGCGCCAATTCGTCGGCGAGCGGCGAGGGCGCGCGCGCGATGCGGAAGGCGAGCCGGTCCGCGTCGTCCGGCGCGATCTGGCGCGCGCACCAGCCGTCCTCGGTGCGCGCCAGCTGATGGATCGGCAGCGCATCGAGGAACTCGTTGGCGACGATCAAGGCCGGCCCGTCGGGCACCGACGCCACGTCGTCGTGCCAGGTCGGCGCCGCGCCGGCCAGGCGCGCGCGTTGCGCGTCGCGCAGGGCCGGGCTGGTCTCGACCAGGTGAAGGTCGAGCGCGGCACGAAACGCCGGCGCAGCGCGCGCGGTCGCGCGCAGCGCATCCGCCATCAAGGTGCCGCGGCCGGGCCCGAGCTCGACCAGATGCACCGGCGTGGGCGCGCCCAGCCGCTGCCAGGTCTCGGCGCACCACAGGCCGATCAGCTCGCCGAACATCTGGGAGACCTCGGGCGCGGTGATGAAATCGCCCTTGGCGCCCAGCGGGTCGCGGGTCCGGTAGTAGCCGTGCACCGGATCGCCGAGCGCGCGCGCCATGAACTCCGCCACGTCCATCGGTCCCGATGCGGCGATCTCGGCGCGGATCATGCGTTCAAGCGGGTTCACGACGGCGGCGTGCGTACAGCACGAGGCAAGCCCCGATCACGATCATCGGCAAGGACAGGAGCTGGCCCATCGTCAGTCCGCCGATCAGGAAGCCGAGGAACGCGTCGGGCTGGCGGAACAGCTCGCCGATCGAGCGTGCCGTGCCGTAGCCGATCAGGAACGCGCCGGTCACCTGGCCCGGGCGCGCGCGAGCGCCCGAACGCTCGATGACGAACAGCACCAGGAACAGCGCGACGCCTTCGAGGCTGGCTTGATAGAGCTGGCTCGGATGGCGCGGCAAGGGCCCGCCGGTCGGAAAGATCATGCCCCAGGGCACGTCGGTCACGCGGCCCCACAATTCGCCGTTGATGAAATTGGCGATGCGGCCGAAGAACAGGCCGAACGGCACGCCGCACGCCACGATGTCGGAGAGCGCGAGCAGCTTGATCTTGTGGCGCCAGGCGAACAGCACGATGGCGAGCGTGGTGCCCAGCATGCCGCCGTGGAACGACATGCCGCCCTGCCACACCTTCAAGGCCTCGAGCGGGTGCGGGAAATAGAAGTCGGGCCGGTAGAACAGCACGTAGCCGGTGCGGCCGCCGAGCACGATGCCGAGTGTCGCCCACAGCACGAAATCGTCGAACGCCTCCGGCGTCATGATGTGGGGCGGCTTGGCGAGCAGGCGCTTGCACCACCACCAGCCGAGCACGATGCCGGCGATGTAGGCGAGCGCGTACCAGCGGATGCCGAACGGGCCGATCTGCACCAGCACCGGATCGATGTGGGGGAAGATGAGCGTAAACATGGTCAGCGATAGGGATCGTCGGTCATCAGGAACTCGCGGACGTAGCGGCGCACGCCGTCCTCGAGCGCGACCGTCGGCGCCGTGAAGCCGGCCGCGCGCAACCGTTCCAGGCGCGCTTCGGTGAAATACTGGTACTTGTCGCGGATCTCGACCGGCGTATCGACGTAGTCGATGCGTGGCGGCTTGCCGGCTGCCGCGAACACCGCCGTGGCGAGGTCCTTGAAGCTGCGCGCCGTGCCGCTGCCGACGTTGAACAGTCCGCAGACCGGCGGGTTGTCGTAGAGCCACAGCAGCACGGCGACGCAATCGCCCACCCACACGAAGTCGCGCGCCTGGTCGCCATGCGCTATGCCCGGGCGGTGCGAGCGGAACAGCACCGCCGGCTCGTCGGCGACGACGCGCGGCCACAAATGCGCGACCACGCTGCGTTGTGCGCCCTTGTGGTACTCGTTCGGGCCGTACACGTTGAAGAACTTGAGCCCGGCCCATTGCCGCGGCGTCGGCGCGCCGATGCCGACCAGGCGCGCGATGCGTCGGTCGAACAGATGCTTGGACCAGCCATAGGCGTTGAGCGGCCGCAGCCGCGCCAGCGCCTCGACGTCGAGCGCGTCGTCGAAGCCGGCGGCGCCGTCGCCGTAGGTCGCCGCCGACGAGGCGTAGATCAGCCGGGTGCCGCGCCAGCCGCACCACTCCCACAGCCGCAGCGACAGCGCGAAATTGTTCTCGGCGATCAGGTCGGTGTCGGTCTCGGTGGTCGACGAGATCGCGCCCAAGTGGAAGACCGCCTCGATCTCCGGCGCATGCGCGTCGAGGAAACCGAACAGCGCGCCGGGCGCGACCAGGCCGGCCAGCTCGCGCTTCGCGAGGTTGCGCCACTTGGCGCCGTCGCCCAGCCGGTCGACCACCACCACTTCGTAGAGGCCACGGTCGTTCAGCGCGGCGACCAGGTTCGAGCCGATGAAACCGGCGCCGCCGGTGACGATGATCATGAAGAGCTCGAGCGGCGCGCGCGCAACGGCATGGCGGGGCTGTTATAGGCGTCGCGTCCGGCGCCCGGCAACCCGGGGGTGGCGTCCGGCGGCCGTTGCAGGGCGACCGCGCGAACCCCATTGTTGAAGACGGCCGCCGGCACCGTCCGTGCCGCGCGGCCGACGGGAGGTCCCATGCAGTCGGAAAACCGCTTCTTCGACGACCTCGCCCGGGTCGCCAACGGTGCCTTCGGTGCCGTCGCGGGCCTGCGCACCGAGGTCGAGTCGCTGGTGAAACAGCGCCTCGAGCGTCTGCTCGCCGGCATGGACCTGGTACCGCGCGAGGAGTTCGACGCCGTCAAGGCGATGGCCGCGCGCGCCCGCAGCGAGCAGGAGGATCTGGCGATCCGCGTCGCCGAGCTGGAGGCCAAGGTGCGTCGTCTCGAGGAGCGCGCCGGCGCGACCGCCCCCGACGAGGCGACGACGGACCGCGGGACTGCCGACGGGGCGAGCTGAAACCGGCCTCTGGCGGCGTCTTGCCGGGCTGGGCAGGGGGCTTTCGGGGCGCGCGCGAGCAACACCCGGAGTTCTCCTTGCAAGCCGTTGGCGGATTTGGCACCCTACCGCTTGTAGGGGGTCTGTGGCCAGGCCATACAAGATCTCGATGCTCCCTGACGGTCCCGCGATAAGGAGATCCCAGGCATGACGGTCGCTCTCGAGGAAAGCCGCGAGCCATCGCCGAACCCCCTGGATATCGTCGAAGAAATCGTTGCCGCCAACCAATGGCCGTTCGACCGCGCGAGCGAAGAGGAGCTCGTGGTCGAGATCAGCGGCAAGTGGTGCGACTATCGGCTGTACTTCATGTGGCGCGACGACGTCAGCGCGCTGCATTTCAGCTGCGCATTCGACGCCCGCGTGCCGGCGGCGCGCCGACGCGACGCCCACGACCTGCTCGCCCTCGTCAACGAGAAGCTGTGGCTCGGCCACTTCGAGGTCAGCGTCGACGAAGGCATGCCGATGTTCCGCCACACCGTGCCGTTGCGCGGCCTGACCGGCGCCAGCGTCGAGCAGCTCGAGGATCTGGTCGACTCGGCGTTCACCGAGTGCGAGCGCTTCTTTCCGGCATTCCAGTTCGTGATCTGGGGCGGCAAGTCCGCCAGCGAGGCGCTCGCCGCCGCGCTGTTCGAAACGGTAGGCGAGGCCTGAGCCGGGTGCTCGCCTCGGCCGCGGTCCTCCTGGTGGGCTGCGGCAAGATGGGCGGCGCGATGATCGCCGGATGGCGCGAGCGCGGCCTGACGCGGGCCGTCGTCGTCGAGCCGGCGGGCGCGGCCGTGGCGGCGCTCCGGCTGCCGCCGGGCATGCGGGTCGTCGAGGACGCCGCGGCGGTTCCGGCGGATTTCGCGCCCGACATGGTGGTGCTCGCGGTCAAGCCGCAGGCGATGGACGACGTCGCGCCGCGCTATCGGCGTTTCGCCGACGCGGGTGTGCAGATCCTGTCGATCGCCGCCGGCAAGACGCTCGATTATTTCGCCGCGCGGCTGGGCGCCGGCGCGCCGGTGATCCGCGTCATGCCGAACCTGCCGGCATCGATCGGTCGCGGCATCAGCGTCGCGGTCGCCAATCCGCACACCGGCGGCACCGGGCGCGACCTTGCCGAGGCGCTGCTGGCGGCGTGCGGCGAGGTCGCCTGGGTGGACGACGAGGCGCTGCTCGACGCCGTCACCGCGCTGTCCGGCGGCGGCCCGGCCTACGTTTTTCTGCTCGTCGAGCTGCTCGCCCGCGCCGGTATCGAGTGCGGCCTGCCGCCGGCGCTGGCCCAACGGCTGGCGCGCGTGACGGTGGCGGGCTCGGGCGAGCTGATCCGCCAATCGACCGAGGCGGTCGAGACGCTGCGCCAGAATGTGACGAGCCCGGGCGGCACCACGCTCGAGGCGCTCAAGATCTTGATGGCCGACGACGGCCTGCAGCCGATCGTCACCCGCGCCCTGCAGGCCGCCACGCGGCGCTCCCGCGACCTCTCCAAATAGCTCGCCGTCCGCGGCGATCCCGGCTGCCGCCCGGGTTGCGGCGGCTGGCCGGCAGCTCGCCGCCAGGTTACGATCGGCGGCCCCCCGGAACGGAGCCGGTGGGCGGGGCGTTGCCACGGTGGGTACCGCAAATTGCGTACATCGACGGACAAGCAGGAGCCCCGCCATGAAATCCATGATCGCAGTGGTCGCGTTCGGTGCCGCCATCGCGCTCGCGTCGCCGATCGCCCTGGCCGAGGATTCGACCAACCACCCCGAGAACCCGACCGCCAACGTGCGGGACGCCCACAACTATACCGAGATGGTCGACCACAACGCGGCGTTCCGCGCCCAGCGCGAGCACAAGGAATGCGATTCGATCCAGAGCGACGATCTGCGTCGCCAGTGCATCGACTCGTTCGGCGCGAGCGCCGCGTCGGGCAGCTCGGGCGAGCGTTCGACGCAAACCGGCGTCGGGCGCGTCACCCGCTAGGCAGCTGAGTGGCGGGCCGCGGCACCGCGTCGCGCAGGCGCAAGCCAGCCGGCCCGGCGGCCCGGCACCGCACCGCTCCGCTCGCCGGCGCGGCGGCAGCGGCCGATCCGCTCGACGACCAGATCATCGACGCCGCGCTTGCGCTCGCGGCGCGGAACGGCTGGCGCGCCGCCAACCTGCCGGCGATCGCGGCCGCGGCCGGGGTTGGGCTCGGCGCGCTCTACGAGCGTTTTCCGGACAAGCCCGCGATCCTGGTCGCCGTGATCCGACGCGTCGACCGCGCGATGCTGGCGTCGGGCGGTGATGAGCCGGCGGAGGGATCGCCGCGCGACCGGCTGTTCGACGTCATCATGCGCCGCTTCGAGGCGCTGCAGCCGCTGCGTCCCGCGATCGCGGCGGTCGTCGCGGCGGGTGCCGACCCGTTGAGCGCGGCGCGCCTGCTGGGCGCCGGGCTGCGCTCGCTCGCCTGGATGCTGGAGGCCGCCGGCATCGATTCCTCCGGCGTGGCCGGGCGGCTGCGCATCGCCGGTCTCGCCGTGGTCTATGCGCGGGCGTTCCGGGCATGGCTGGACGACGACGGCGCCGATCTCGGCAAGACCATGGCAGCGCTCGACCGCGCGCTCGCGCAGGCCGAGCGTTGGGCCGGTGCGCTGCCGGCCGGCTCCGCGTAAGCGGCTCGCTGGGGTGCTGCGTCGGGAATGTTCAGCCAGCCCGACGAGTCTTCATCAGGTCGTTAGTACATATTTAGGACCTGTGGGGTGCACCATACCGGGTCCGACGGAGGAGTCCGATGGCTGCCAACCGCAATCCGTTCCTCGAGATGGACGTCACTAAAATGCTCGGCGATTTGAAGCTGCCGGGGGTCGACCTCGAGAAGATGGCCGATGCCCAGCGCAAGAACGTCGAGGCGCTGACCAACGCCAACCAGCTGGTCGCCGAAGGTTTTCAGGCGGTCGCGCGCCGGCAGGCCGAGATCATGCGCCAGACGTTCGAGACCGCCGGGCGCTCGATGCGCGACCTGATGGATCAGAGCGCCCCCGAGGACCGCATGGCCAAGCAGACCGAGCTCGCCAAGTCGGCGTTCGAGACCGCGCTCGCCAACATGCGCGAGCTCGCCGACATGGTCACGAAGGCCAACAATGAGGCGTTCGACGTGATCAACAAGCGCGTCGCCGCGAGCCTCGACGAGCTCAAGGACATGATCAAGAAGCCATCCGGCCGCAAGTGAGCCGCCGCGTTCCTTGACGATCTCCTACGACGACTTCGCGCGCGTCGACATCCGCGTCGGCACGATCGTCGAGGCGGCTCCCTACCCGGAGGCGCGCAAGCCGGCTTACAAGCTGGCGGTCGACTTCGGGCCCGCGATCGGCGTCAAGCGGAGCTCGGCGCAGCTGACGGTGCACTACACGCCCGACCAGCTGGTCGGACGCCAGGTCGCCGCGGTGGTGAATTTCCCACCCAAGCAGATCGGCAAGTTCGTCTCCGAGGTGCTGGTCCTCGGCTTTCCCGATGCCGACGGTGCCGTCGTGCTGGTCGGGGTCGATCATGCGGTGCCCAACGGCGGCCAGCTGTTCTGATCGACCGGCGCTTCGATCGCCGGCGCTCAGCTCCACCAGGCTTGCGGTCCGGTGACCGCGGGCAGGTCGATCCCGGTGACGGCGCGCTCGCTCGGCAGGCAGAACAGGTGTGCGGACGCGCCCCCCGGGCGGTCCGCGGACGCGATGTGCCACCACAGCCGGTACCCGAGATCCTGAAGCGGTCGGATCAGGTCCGGCGAACGCTCGCGGCGGCGATTGGCGATGTGGAGCGCCGGGCGCAGCCGTCGGACCGTGCCGAGCGCACCCTCGAGCGCCGGCGCCTCCAGGCCGTCGGCATCGAGCCGGATCAGGTCGAGATGCGTCAGGTCCAACCCGTCGATCGTCTCGACGCGAACGCGGGCAGGTGTGTCGTCGCCCTGGACCGGTCGGATGCACGCGGATGTCTCGCCCGCGGGTGGCAGCCAGGTCGAGCCCCAGCGGTCGCCGAGCGCGGCGCGCCGGATGGCGACGTTGGGCGCGCCGCTGCGCGCGACGGCGGCCGCGAGGCTGCGGAAGGCGTCGAAGGCCGGCTCGTAGGCGACGACGGTGGCACGATCGCCGAGCGCGTGGGCGAGCGGCAGCGCGAGCGCGCCGATCCCGGCATTGGCCTCGATCGCGACACCGCCGGTCGGGATCATCGATCGCAGCAGCGTCAGGATGGGCTCGGCGCGCGCGGCTTCGGCGTCGCGCGTCGCCGAATCGTCCACCGAACGATCGCCGGGCAGGCCGGGCACGCTCGGGGCGCCGGGTTGCGCGTAGACCGCGAGGTGGGCGGCGAACGCCGGCAGCCGACGCCACGCCATGTGGAGATTCTGGTTGAACGAGCCAAACGACAGGCCGTGGCGTTGCGCCAGGAGCTGGAGGCTGCGCAGGGTGTGAAGGCTGACGTGACCGTTGCGCGGCGCCAGATACCACCAGGCGGTGCCGCACTGCACGATGTCGTAGGGCTGCACCTGCGTGCTGAAGATCAGCACGCCCTCGTCCTTCATGAGGTCGTTCGCGGCCGCGAGCACGGCGTCCGGCCGGGCGAGATGCTCGAAGACCTCGACGCACACGATGACGTCGAACCGCCCGACGACGGGTGCGGCGTCGCCGTGGAAGGGATCGAGGCTGTGCACGTCGACGAAACCGCGATCGCGTAGACGGCTGACCAGCGCGCCGGTGCCGCCGCCATAGTCGAGGATGCGGATGGTCGTCTTGTGCGCGGCGAACAGCTGGTCCAGCAAATGGGCGGTCCGCTCGGGACGCTCGCCGGCGAACTCCGGATCGACGCGCAGATATTCGTCGTTGTAGATCTCGCGCTGCAGGCGTTCGGGCGACCAGGCGTCGAGAAAATCGCTGAACAGGAATCCGCAGCTCGGACAGCGAAAATAGTCGACCGACCAGCCGCCCGACGACCCCGGCACGACCGTGGGGTTTGCGCTGCTCTTGGCGAAGTCGGCGGCGCCGAACCATGCGGCGGCATCGCCGCAGCACTTGCACCGGCGCGTCATCTCACCGCGCGCCAAGACGGCCCGTGACGACGCCCGCCATGTAGTTGGCCATGAGACGGCAGCCGGTCGGATTGAAGTGCATGTAGTCCTTGAACACGGTCTCCGCTTCGGCGTCGAACGCCGCGCTGGCGTCGTGCACCGTCATGCGCGATGGCCGGGCGCTCGGCGCGGCGTCGGCGCCGAACAGCGCGCGTCGGATACGCCCGTATTGGCGCCGATAGTAGTCGAACGTCTCGGGCTTGAGATAATCGCGCTCCTCGGCGGTCGGCTCGGCGCGGGTCGCCACCATGGGCTCGAGCAGCAATGCGACGGCGATCCCGTAGGCGGCGGCGAGACGAGCGAGCTTCTCGACGCTGCGAAGATAGTCGCCGACCAGCGCTTCCTCCCAGGCGTCGGTCAGCCAGCCGGTCTGGTGCCGGAGCTTGAGCTGATCGGCCGCCGCGCGGTTCAGGAATGCGGCTCGCGTCAGCGGCTGGTCCGCGCAGCTGGGGTCGAAAAAGTGCTTCACCAGGGTTTCGGTCATGAAGAAGGCCAGCGGGTAACCCGGTCGCGGGTCGTAGACGCGCGGCAGCAGGAGATCGAGCGCGCCGTTGCACACAACGACCAGGTCGGGCGCATGGTCGACCAGATCGAGCAGCAGCAAGACCAGCATCTGGCGCGAGCAGGCCGATACGATGCTGAAGTTGTAGACGCGCGCGCGATCGAAGCCGCGCCCGTGCAGCTCGCGTTCGAGCAACGCGGGCACCGTCTGATCGAGATCGCTCCCGCCGAACAGCGTGCTGTCGCCGAGCACGAACAGCCGGAGCTCGTTCGCGGGTTTGGGAAGCTTGGGCGGCGCATGATTCGGAAAACCCCATGCGTCGAGCCGCTGGCCGTTGACCCAGAGACCGTCGGTATGCGCGCCGTGCGGACGGCCGGCGAACTCGACGTACGGCGTCGGATAGCGGTGCTCGAGGACGAGATCACCCATTGTGCGGTCGAGGCGCCGCGCGGTGTCCTCGATCGCCGCGTCGACCCGGCCGATCATCGTGCTCGCCACGGCGTTGGCGGGCTCCAGCGCGAGCACGGCGCTGTAAAGTCCGCGTGCCCGCGTCAGGTCGCCGTCCCGGGTGACGAGCGCGGCCAGGTCGAGCATCGGCGCGACCGCAGGCGCCTCGCGCACGATCGTCTCGAGAATGGCGCGGGCCTCGTCGGTTCGTCCGTCCTCGATCAGCCAGCCGCTGAGGAGGTGATGGCAGTAGTGCTCCGGCGCGCTGAGCGCGGCGGCCTCCTGAAGGTGGCGGATCGCCGGCTTCAGCTCCCCGCGCTCCCTGGCCTCCAGCGCGTGCAGGAGCGCTTCCGTCGCGCGCGTGCCGCTGTCGCTCACGAAACCGCCACCTCAGACCGGCAGGCGCACGGTGGCGCGCAGGCCGCCGAGCGGCGAGGTGCCGAGGATCACGTCGCCGCCGTGCCCGCGCGCGACGTCGCGCGCGATCGTCAACCCGAGCCCGACCCCGCCGGTCGCCTTGTTGCGCGAGGCGTCGAACCGGAAGAACGGCCGGAAGGCGTCCTCGCGTTTCTCCGGCGGAATTCCCGGGCCGTCGTCGTCGACCGTCAGCTCGAGCGTGCCGTTGTTCTGATGCGCGCTGACCGCGACGGTTCGGCCGTATCGGCAGGCGTTGGCGACCAGATTGGTGATACCGCGCCGGAACGCGTTGGGGCGCAGCTGGACACGGATGTCGCCGTCGACGTCGAGCGCCACTTGGCGACCCTCGCGCCGTGCGCCGCCGACGACTTCCTCGAGCAGCGGTTTGAGCTCGGTCGAGACGACGGCTTCGGCGCCCTCGCCGCGCACGAACGCGAGGTAGGCCTCGAGCATCGTCTCCATCTCGGCGACGTCGGTCTTCATCGCCTCGACATCGGGCCCGTCGCCGAGCATCGCGAGCTGCAGTTTGAGGCGGGTCAACGGGGTACGCAGATCATGGCTGACGCCGGCGAGCATCGCGGTGCGCTGGGCGATCTGGCGCGTGATGCGTTCGCGCATATGGTTGAACTCGATCGCGGCGCGCCGCACCTCGCTGGCGCCTTCGGGCTTGAAGTCGCGCACGTCGTGGCCCTTGCCGAACGATTCGGCGGCGGCAGCCAACCGGCGGATCGGGCGAACCTGATTGCGCATGAAGATGCCGGCGATCGCATAGAGGATCAGCGAAGTGCCGACCATCCACAGGATGAAGACGTAGGTCGTCGAGCTGAACAGACGTTTGCGCGGAACCCAGGTGTGCAGAACGCCGTCGGGCAGCTGGACCGCGACGAACACGACGCGATCGTCGCTTTCGTCGTCGATCTGGAACGGCCGGTGCAGGCGCTCATCGAGCATCTGCGCCAATGTCGCGCCGAGCGAGGTGTAGTCGGGCGGCGGCACGTTGGGCAGGATCTCGCCCGGCGCGAAGCGCATGTAGATCGCGGTGTGGGTTGCCGCCAGGCCGAGCACGACGTCGCGCGACGCGGGGGCCGGATCGCGCCCCAGCTCCTCGACGACCATGGCGATGTCGCCCGCGACGCCGAACGACAGCCGCTTGCTCATGGTCTCCCAATGCTGCTCGTAGAACACGTAGGTCGAGACGATCTGCAGCAGCACGACCGGCGTGACCAGGATCAGGAGCGAGCGTCCGAAGAGGCTGCGCGGCAGGAAGCGTTTGATCCCGAATTGCATCGGCGCGGTCTCAGTCGGGCTGCAGCACGTAGCCCTTGCCCCGCACGGTTTGCAGGTAGCGCGGGAACTTGGGATCCGGCTCGATCTTGCGGCGCAGGCGCGTGACCTGGACGTCGACCGTGCGCGCCTGGGACGCGGCGATACCGGCGGCCGACAAGTCGTCGCGCGTCAGCGTGACGCCCGGCCGCTCGGCGAGCACGGTCAGGAGCGCGGCCTCGGCCTGGGTCAGGTGGATGAGCGTCTCGCCCCGGCGCAGCGCCTGGCGTCCCGGCTCGAACACGACGTCGCCGAGCCGCACCACGGCCGGCTTCGCCGGCAGCGGCGCTGCGCGCTTGAGGATCGTGCGCATGCGCAGCACCAGCTCGCGCGGCTCGAACGGTTTGGTGAGGTAGTCGTCGGCGCCGCTCTCGAGCCCGCGGATGCGGTCGTCGACCTCGCCCATCGCGGTCAGCAGCAGGATCGGGACCTGGGAGCTGCGGCGCAGGTCGTGGGTGAGCTCCAGGCCCGACTCCTCGGGGAGCATCACGTCGAGCACGATCAGGTCGAACGCCAGGTCGGCCAGCCGCAGGCGCGCTTCGCGCGTGTCGGCGGCGGCGGTCACCCGGAATCCGTGCTCGGTCAGGTAGCGGCGTAGCAGCTCGCGCAGCCGCGCGTCGTCGTCGACCACGAGAACATGGGCTGGATCGCCGGTCATGGCCCGCATCATAGCGCAAAATAGCGCAAAACCGCCGGTTTGGCCGTCGGGGACCCGCCGCCGCCTCGCGACGACGGCCGGACGGCCGTCAGAACGGCGAGGGCAGGCCGAGCGCCGCGAGCTGCTTCTTCAGCGTGTCGGTCAGCTCCTGGCGTTTGCTCGGGCTGATGCCTTCGAGATACTTGTCCTTGAAATCCGGACGCGCCAAGTAGTGCTTCACCAGCGTCTTGGCCTTCTCGAGATTGTCGCCCGGGATGAAGTGGCCATCGGCGCACAGCTGCAGGAGCTGCGCGCACTTGCGGCCGCTGCTGAGGTTCTGCTTGTCGAGCTGGGCGAAGAATTTCGACTGGGTCAGGAAGTTGGTCTGCATGCGCACGATCTTGACCGCGTAGGCCTGCTTGTCCTGGGTCGCCAGCGGCGCCGACACGACGGCGCGATGCAGCCCGGTCAACAGTTTGAGTTTGTGCGGGGTCGAGCCCTCGCCGGTGAGCAGCCGGCGCTCGAGGGCTTCGTCGGTGAAATAGCGCTGGATCAGGCCCTCGACCGTCTTCTTGTTGTTCGGGCCGAACGTCACCGCATAGATCTCGAGCAGCGAGATCAGTCGATCGGCGACCGTCCCGCCGCCGCGGATGTAGTCGCCGATCGTCTCCTCGTTGAGCAGCTTGCCCATGCGCTTGTCGATGAACTCGAGGGCGCGCCGGCCGCCGATCACCTTGTCGCCGACGCGCAGCCGTTGCAGCAGGCCGTAGGTCGATTTGAGCTCCAGCATCAATTCCGGCGACGACATCGGTCCCGGACCGGCGATCTGTTGGATGATCGCGGTCTCGATCGCCGCCTTGGTCTCCGGCATCTCGGCCGCCGTCAGCAGCGCGTTGAAGTCGGCGGCGAGCTGGGTCGCCGGCTCCTTCCGGCGCGTCGGGTAGGCAGCCTTGTAGAGCTCGATCAGGTCCTCGATCTTGTTCTCGAGGTTGATGCGACGCGAAAACAGCGAGTCCTGCGCCGCGCCGCTCGCGATCATCTCGGCGAGCATCGTGTCCACGAAGGCGAACTCGGGCGAGCCCTTGGCCTCCTGGCCGACGCCGATCATGCGCTCGAGCTTCTCGGACCAGGTGCGCGCGTTGGCGAGATATTCCGTCAGCATGCGGCCGACCTTCGCGGGAACCGCATCGGGCGGCGCATGCGCCCGGATCGCCGCGACCGCCTTGACGAACCCGCCGGGCTTGAGACCGATCGACGGCTCCTTCGCCTCGGTGTCGCGGGTCGCGGCGCGCAACTGGTCGATCAACGCGTTGAGATCCCGGATCCGGTTGGGCGACGGCTCGCCGGCGGCGCGCGCCTGCATGCTGCCCGCGCGCTCGACCACCTCGCGCAGCAGATTGCCGGCGCCTTCGAGCCGCGTGTGGTTGCGCGACGAGCACAGGAGCTCGGTCGGGGTCAACGCCATTTGGTCGAGGAAATTGCGGCACAGACTGCCGATCAGCGCCCGCGCCGCCGGCAGATAGAAATCGCCGACATGCTTGCACTGAACGAGCCGCGACGACGCGTCGTCGCCGCGGGCTTCGCGCGCGGGCGCGGCCTCAGCCATCGGACACGCCCGGCGCTGGCGCGTCCGCGCCGGGACGGCCGCTCGGGAGGTCTGGTCGCTCGGCGCGGCGACAGGCCATGAAGGGGTCCAGGGATCGCATCAATTGGTCAGAAAATACAGATAATCGCTGGAAACGCCAACGCCGAGCGTATGGCATTTGATCGATCCGTGGGACCGCCGCGGCGGCGCGCGTCAGCGCGCGCCGGATCCGGACGGCGCGCCCGCCGGCGCGCGTGGAAAGCGCCGGCGGTCGGTGTCGTTGATCATCCCCAGCAATACTTTACGGAACCCTTCGACGGCGCTCGCGCCGGCGCCGCGAAAGGCGCGCTCGAACAGCGCGCGTTGGGTCCCCGACAGCTGACGTTCGAGCTCCTTGCCCCGGTCGGTCAGTTCGAGCAGGCGTTGGCGGCGGTCGCGCAGCCCCGGCCGCTGGACGATGTAGCCGTCCTTGACCAGCTGGCCGAGGACGCGGCTCAAGCTCTGTTTCGTGATCCTGAGGATGGCGAGCAGCTCGGTGACGCTGATCTGCGGATGGCGGCCGACGAAATAGATCACGCGATGGTGGGCGCGGCCGAACTTCCACTTGGCCAGGATGGCGTCGGGCTCGGCGGTGAAATCGCGATAGGCGAAGAACAGGAGCTCGATCGCCTGGCGCACCTCCTCCTCGCGCAAGAAGGGTTGGATGGCTTCCGATTTTACGTCAGCCATGTTGACACATCTCAATCACAATGTTATCGTCCCCCCAGATGTAGAGACATAATATAACCAAATGGGGCAGGATGCGAGACCATTTCGGTCCGTCCTGCGCCGCTTGCGAGCGAGGACATCGGCCATGGCAGCAGCTGACCTGATTCCGTTCGACGACCGCGACGGTTTCATCTGGCTCGACGGCAAGCTGGTGCCGTGGCGCGAGGCCAAGCTCCACGTGCTGAGCCACGGCTTGCATTACGCCTCCTCGGTGTTCGAGGGCGAGCGCGTCTATGGCGGGCAGATCTTCAAGCTGACCGAGCACAGCCAGCGGTTGGTCGACTCGGCGACCCTGCTCGACATGAAGCTGCCTTGGACCACCGCCGACATCGACGCGGCGACCCGCGAGGTCGTGCGGGCCAACAGCGCCGGCGACGCCTACGTGCGGCCGATCGTCTGGCGCGGCTCCGAGGTGATGGGCGTGACCGCGCAGGCCGCCAAGCCACGGCTGGCAATCGCGACGTGGGCGTGGCCGTCCTACTTCTCGCCGGAGGCGCGCAACAAGGGCATCCGCCTCACCATGTCGCAATGGGCGCGGCCGGCGCCCAATACCGCGCCGACCAAGGCCAAGGCGACCGGGCTGTACATGATCTGCACCCTGAGCAAGCACGCGGCCGAGCGCGCGGGCTTCGACGACGCCCTGATGTTGGACTGGCGCGGCCTGATCGCCGAATCGACCGGCGCCAACATCTTCCTGGTGATCGACGGCGAGATCCACACGCCGGCGCCGGACTGCTTCCTCGACGGCATCACGCGCCGCACCGTGATCGGGCTGGCGCGCGCCCGCGGCTACAGGATCATCGAGCGCCACATCCCGCTCGCCGATCTCGAGCGCACCCAGGAGGTGTTCCTGACCGGCACCGCGGCCGAGGTCACGCCGGTCGGCGAGATCGAAGGGCGCACGTTCACGGTGGGCACGATCACCCATACGCTGATGGACGACTTCACCGCGCTCACCCGCGGCCGTCTCGAGACCAACGCGACCGCCGCGTAGCGGTCACGCCCGCACGTAGACCGCGTCGAGCTGCAGGAACTCGCCGTCCTGCGCGATCATGACGTCGAATATCGTGAAGAGACGGAAGCCGTGCGGCGCCAGCAGCGCCTCGAGGATGCCGAACGAGCCGCGGCGCTGGTACATGTCGGTCAGGATGATCTCGGTTTGCACGATGCGCACGGCGCCAAGCATCGTTTGGGCGCCGCGCAGGCACTCGGGTTCAGCGCCCTGGACGTCGAGCTTGAGGAGATCGATCGCGGCGATGTCGTGAGCGGCGCAATAGCGGTCGATGGTGTCGAGCGCGACCGTCATCGCGCCCTCCACGCTCAGCTTCTGGGCCTTGGTCCACCACGAGTCGGGCGCCATCTCGATCAGGCTCGCGGTCTCGCCGTAGCTGCTGAAATGGAGAGGCGCTACGCCCGCATGGTCTGAGAGGGCGACGTTGTTGAGATGGATGCGCTCGTCCCGGCAGAAGCGATGGTAAAGCGCGCTGAACGCCGCGGGCTGGGGCTCGAACGAATGGATGGTCGGTTGCTCGAAGGTCGCGAGGAAGCGCTCGATACTGTGCCCGGTGCTGGCGCCGACGTCGAAGATCACGCAATCCGGCCGACCGACCAGTTGGCGCAGGATGGCGAGCGGCCGCGCGATCGCACCGCCCGTCAGGTCCTGGTCGGACGCCAATAATCGATATCCGGCATGGAGGTCCGTCACTCGGCCACCCAGCGCGCCGTCGCCTGATCGTCGCTGGTGCGCGCGCCCGGCTGCGCGCGCATTACTGCGACCGCATCGGCCAGCGCATCCGGGATGAGGCTGTCGTCGTCGGCCAGATGCATGCACAACTCGCCGTGCGCACGGCGCAGCGCCCCCGTCACGTTTTGAAACACGTTGACGGTGCCGGGCAACCGGACGTAGCGCAGCTGATGATCCGCCGGCACGAAGCGACGCGCCGAATCGTAGGTGCTGGCCGATGCGTTGTCGACGCCCCGGGCGCGCTCACTCGGCGCCCCGGCGCGCGGCGGCGTGAAAGCGAACTTGGGCAACGTGACTGAAACGCGCGCGGTTGTGGCGACCGGGCTTCAGTCACCGGATGTACACCGCGTCCAGCTGCAGGAATTCGCCGTCTTGCGCGATAAAGACGTCGAACATCGTGAAGAGACGGAAACCGTGCGGCGCGAGCAACGCCTCGATCGCGCTGAACGAGCCGCGCCGCTGGTACATGTCGGTCAGGATGATCTCGGCCTGCACGACGCGCACGGCGCCCAGCATCGCCTGGGCGCCGCGCAGGCATTCGGGCTCGGCGCCTTGGACGTCGAGCTTGAGGAGATCGATCGTCGTGATGCCGCGCTCGGCGCAGTATCGGTCGATGGTGTCGAGCGCCACCGTCATCGAGCCCTCGATCGTCAGCTTCAGAGTCTTCGTCCACCAGGAATCGGGCGACATCTCGATCAGGCTCGCCGTCTCGCCGAAGCTGCTGCAATGGAGCGGCGCCACACCCGTGCGGTCCGACAGAGCCACGTGGTTCATGTGGATGCGCTTGTCCCCGACGAAGCGACGATAGAGCGCGCTGAACGCCGACGGCTGCGGCTCGAACGAATGGATGGTCGGCTGTTCGAACGTCTCGAGGAAGCGCTCGATGCTTTGCCCGGTGTTGGCGCCGACGTCGAAGATCACGCAATCGGGCCGGCCGACCAGCTGGCGCAGGATGGCGAGCGGCCGCGCGATCGTGCCGCCCGTCATGTCGACGTCGGTCGTCATCATCCGATAGCCGGCATTCCGTTCCATCATTCGGTCACCCAGCGCGCGGCCGCCTGATCGTCGCTGCTGCGTGCCGCCACCCAGCGGGCGCCCGACGCGGTCTCCTCGAGCTTCCAGAACGGCGCTTTGGTCTTGAGCCAGTCGATCAGGAAGGCGCACGCCTCGAGCGCGGCCTGGCGGTGCGCCGATGCGGTGGCGACCAGCACGATGCGATCGCCCGGCTCCAGGCGGCCGAACCGGTGGACGATCAGGCAGTCCTCGAGCGGCCAGCGCGCGCGCGCCTCGGCCTCGATCTTGGCCAGCATCTTCTCGGTCATGCCGGGATAATGCTCGAGCGTCATCGCGCCGACCGATTTTCCGTCGGCGATGTCGCGCACCAGACCGATGAAGCTCGCGACGCCGCCGACCTTGCGGTTGGCATTCCCCAGCGCCGCAAGCTCGGCGCCGACGTCGAAATCCTCGCGCTGCACCTTGATCATCGCGCGCCTCGGCTCAGCCGCCGGTGACCGGCGGGAACAGCGCGATCTCGTCGCTCGCGCCGATCGCCTGGTCGAGCTCGGCGAACTCCTGGTTGACCGCTACGCGCACGCAACTGAGATCCCTGAGGGCGTCTTCGTAGCCGCCGCCGCGCGCCCTCAGATGCTCGATCAGGCTGGCGACCGTGGTCACGCCGGGCGGCGGCGCCACCGTCTCCTCGGCGACCCCGGTCTTGCTGCGCAGCCAGGCGAAATACAGCACCTTCATGCGTACACCTCGCTGAACGGCAGATAATCCACCGCCGCCCCGGGTTCCAGGGTCGTGAGCTCCTCGGGCAGCTCGACCAGCCCGTCGGCCTCGACCATCGACGACAATATACCGGCACCGTCGCGCGGAAAGCGCCGCGCGACGGGCGCGCCGTCCGCGCCGGCCTCGAGCCAAGCGCGCACGTACTCGCGGCGCTCCTTCTTCTTGCGATAGCCGAAGCCCGCGCGCACCCGATAGAGCGTCGGCTCGACGTCGGCGGCGCCGGCGAGCTTGAGGAGAAGCGGCCGGGCGATGCGCAGATAGGTCACCATCACGGCAACCGGATTGCCGGGCAGGCCGACGAACGGCACGCGGCCGATTTGGCCGAGCGCGACCGGCCGGCCGGGCTTGATCGCGAGGCGCCAGAAATGCAGCGCGCCGATCGCTTCGACGGCGGCCTTCACGTGGTCCTCTTCGCCGGTCGACATGCCGCCCGAGGTCAGGATGGCGTCGTGCCGCCCGGCGGCGTCGGCGAGCGCCGCGCGGATCGCCGGCAGGCGGTCGGGCAGGATGCCGAGATCGTCGATCTCGATGCCGGTCACGCGCAGCAGTGCCGCCAGCGTATAGCGGTTGGAGTCGTAGATCGCGCCCGGGCGAAGCGCTTGGCCGGGTTCGGTCAGCTCGTCGCCGGTCGAGAACAGCGCGACCTTCAGGCGCCGCCGCACGACCAACGTGTTCAGGCCGAGCGACGCCGCCAGCCCGAGATCCTGCGGCCGCAGGCGATGGCCGGCGCGGAGCGCGACGGCGCCCGCCGCGACGTCCTCGCCGGCGGCGCGGAAATTGGCGCCGCGCTTGATGCCGGGCCGGATGACCACGGTGTCGGCCTCGACGCGGCAGTCCTCCTGCATCAACACGGTGTCGGGGCCGGACGGCATCGGCGCGCCGGTGAAGATGCGCAACGCCTCGCCGCGCGCCGGCGCGCGTGGCGACGGATGACCCGCCGCCACCCGCCCGACGATGCGCAGCCGCGTGTCGACGTCGGATGCCAGGTCGTCGAAATGGACCGCATAGCCGTCGACCGCCGAGTTGGCGTGCGGCGGCACGGCGATCGGCGCGGCGAGGTCGGCGGCGAGGATGCGGCCGAGCGTCGCGCCGAGCGGCACCGTCTCGGTCTCGACCACCGGGGTCACGCGCGCGTCGAGCAGCGCGCGCGCCTCCGCCGTCGTCATCAGGCGCCCGCCGAAGGCGAAGCAGTCGTCGCTCAGCTGCGCCATGGCACGAGCTCGAGCCGCCGCAGGATGAAGTCGGCGATCGCCGGCGTGTCGTTGAGGTCGAGCCGCGGCACCGCGAGGCCGGCGAGCGGCATGTCGCTGGCGACCGCGACGATGTGGGAATCATCGGGCGCGAGGAGCGGCTTGCCGTTGCTCGGACGATGGATCTCCAGCTTCGGATGGGGATGGCGCTTGAAGCCTTCGACCAGCAGCAGGTCGACCGGCGCCATGCGGGCGATCAGCACGTCCAGGCCCGGCTCGTCGGCGCCGCGCAGCTCGCGCATCAGGGCCCAGCGCTGCGCGGAGGCGACCAGCACCTCGGTGGCGCCGGCGCGACGATGCTCGTAGCTGTCCTTGCCCGGCTGATCGACGTCGAAGCTGTGATGCGCGTGCTTGACCGTCGAGACCGTGACGCCGCGCCCGATCAACTCGGGCAGCAGCGCCTTCATCAGCGTGGTCTTGCCGCTGCCGCTCCAGCCGGCGAGACCGAACAGTTTCATGGCGGCCCGCTTACCCGGTCGACTGCAAGGTCTTGCCCGAGCGCGGCTCGCTCGCGGCCCGGGGCCGAGGGGCGGCGGCGTGGGTCATGTGGCCGAGCCCGGCGCGCAGATAGTCCCACCCCGTGACGAGCGTGAGGATCGCGGCGACCCCGAGGCCGATCTCGCCGATCAGGCGAATCGGGAACGGCCCGGAATCGCCGACGATCAGGAAGCCGAGCGCCACCATCTGGATCGCGGTCTTCCATTTGGCCAGCCGGCTCACCGGCACGCCGACCTTGAGACCAGCCAGGAACTCGCGCAGCCCCGAGACCAGGATCTCGCGGCAGAGGATGATGAGCGCGGCAATCACCATGATGCCGGTGATGCGCTCGCGCGCCACGAGCACCAGGATCGCGGCGGCGACCAGCAGCTTGTCGGCGATCGGATCGAGGAAGCGGCCGAAGTCGGTGTGCTCGCCCCACCGGCGGGCGACATAGCCGTCCAGCCAGTCGGTCAAGCCGATGATCGTGAACACCGCGCAGGCGACCCACGCCCACAACGCGCCGTCGAGATACAGCAGCGCGACCAGAATCGGGATCGCGCCGATGCGAGACAGGGTCAGGAGATTGGCGAGCGTGTAAGGCATTGGAATGTCATTCGGGCGCGCGTCGGCAGCGCACCGCCGCCAGCTTATCCCCCCGGATGGAAATGGTCATACACCTTTTTGGCGACCGTGCGGCTGATCCCGGAGACGCGCTCGAGGTCGCTCAACCCGGCGCGCGCGATCGCGCGCACCGAGCCGAAATGATGGAGCAGCGCCCGCCGCCGGGCCGCGCCGATGCCGGCAATCTCGTCGAGCTCAGAGCGGCCGAGCGCGCGTTCGCGGCGCGCGCGATGGCCGCCGATCGCGAACCGGTGCGCCTCGTCGCGCAGCCGTTGGAGGTAGTAGAGCACGGGATCCTTGAGGTCGAGGCTGAAGGGAGTGCGGTCGGGCAGGAAGAAGCGCTCGCGCCCGGCGTTACGGTCGGGGCCCTTGGCGATCGCTGCGATCGCGATGTCGTCGAGGCCGAGCTCGGCCATCACGACGCGCGCCGCCGAGAGCTGCCCCGCGCCGCCGTCGAGCAGCACGAGGTCGGGCCAACCCGGCCCCTGGCGTTCCGGGTCCTCCCGGAGCGCGCGGCCGAAGCGGCGGGTCAGCACCTCGCGCATCATCCCATAGTCGTCACCCGGGGTGAACGCTTCGGCCCAGGGTTCGGCGGGCGCTTCCGCCATGCCGGCCTGGCTCGCCACGGCGACGGGCAATCCGGCGGGTGGCGCGTCGACGGACGGCGCGTCGACGGGCGCCGCGGCGTCGGGCGCTTTCGGATCGGCGGCGTGCCGGATGTTGAAGCGCCGGTAGGCGCTCTTGTCGAAACCCTCGACGCCCGCGACGATCATCGCGCCGAGCGCATTGGTGCCCGAGATGTGGCTGTTGTCGTAGACCTCGATGCGCGCCGGCGATTGGTCGAGCCCGAAGGTCGCCGCGACGCCCTCCAGCAGGCGGCGTTGGGACGCGCCCTCGGCGAGCCGACGCGCCAGAGCCTCGCGCGCATTGGTCAGCGCGTGGTCGAGCACCTTGCGCTTCGAACCGCGCGCAGGCCGATAGAGCGCGACCTTGCTGCCCGCCTTGATGGACAGCGCCTCGGCGATCAGCGCCTGCTCCTCGAGATCGTGGCTGATCAGCACGAGCGGCGGCGGCAGCTTGTCGTCGTAGAACTGACCGATGAACGACGCCAGCACGGCGGGCGCCTCGAGGCCGCGTTCGTGGCTCGGGAAGTATGCCCGGTTGCCGAAATTGCTGCCGCCACGGAAGAAGAACACCTGGATGCAGGTCTGCCCGCCGGCCTGATGAGCGACGATCACGTCGGCATCGTCGAGCCCGCCGACGTTGATGTCCTGATGGGCCTGCACCTGCGCGAGCGCGCGGATGCGGTCGCGGTAGCGCGCTGCGCTCTCGAAGTCGAGCGCCTCGCTGGCCCCCTGCATGCTTTCGGCGAGGCGTTTCTGCACGGCGCCGCTCTTGCCCGTCAGGAAGGCGCGCGCCTGGTCGACCAGCACTGCGTAGTCGGTCTCGCTGATGCGACCGACGCATGGCGCCGCGCAGCGCTTGATCTGGTATTGCAGGCACGGCCGGGTGCGTGCCGCGAACACGGCATCCGAGCAGTTGCGCAGCAGGAACGCGCGCTGCAGCGCGACGATCGTCTTGCCGACCGCGCCGGCCGAAGCGAACGGCCCGAAATAGTCGCCCTTGCGCGAGCGCGCGCCGCGGTGCTTGGCGATCTGCGGGAACGCGTGGTCGCCGGTCACGTGGATGTACGGGAACGACTTGTCGTCGCGCAGCAGCACGTTGAAGCGCGGCATCAGTCGCTTGATCAGATTGCTCTCGAGCAGCAGCGCCTCGACCTCGGTGTGGGTCACCACGACTTCGAGCGACGCGGTCTCGGCGATCATGCGCGCGAGGCGGTTCGACAGCTTGGCCGGCGTCGCGTAGCTGGCGACCCGCTTCTTCAGGCTGCGCGCCTTGCCGACGTAGAGCGCCTCGCCGGTTTCATCGAGCATGCGGTAAACGCCGGGACCTTGCGGCAGCTTCTCGACCGCCGCCGCGATCACCGCGATCCCGTCTTCGAGCGCGCGCACCCGGCCGCGCCGCGGCGTCGCCGCGCGGTCCGCGGCCATGCGGTCCAGCGCATCGGGCGTCGTCGGCCGAGGCAGCTCCGCCTCCTCGGTCATCGCGACCGCGCCGCCTCGAGCGCCACCAATTCGGCGCTTGTCAGAGGCTTAGTTGATGTTTGACTCAAAGCGATGGCCATCGCGTCGCCACAACTATCCACGGATGCTGTGGATAAGGTTGTCGACAACCGGCATGTGACAGCGATCGTCGCACGTTGAATCCTGGTTTTTTGCCCGATTGCCCGTTTATTAGGCATAAACCATTAACTCATTGATCTGCCAACATGAATTTATGATCTGCCCGTCCAAGGCTCGATTCGCACGTTTCCTAAATTACGAAATTGTGTCGGGCATTTGTCGAACCCCGAAATGGCGCCCTGCTGTGCATAAGGCCGACCTCGCGGATCGCGGCGATCGGGCCATTTCCGGGCCTTTTCGGGTCAAGCTTTCCTGGCGCGCGTGCGCTCGATCTCGACGCCCACCCCGGCCGCATCGGCGACGGCGTCCAGCTTCTCGACCCGGACCCGGGCGGATTGGACGCGCGGATCGACCAGGCAGCATTCGGCGATCTCGTGCGCCAAGGTCTCGACCAGATTGACGCGCCCGCGCCCGACCAGCGCGCGCACGGCGTCGACCACCTTGGCGTAGTTCACGACGTCGCGCAGCCGATCCGACGGCGGCCCGGGCGGATCGTCGACCATGAGGTCGAGATTGACGCGGACGCGCTGCCGCGTGCCCTGCTCGCGCCGATAAACCCCGATCTCGGCCAGCAGCACGAGGTCGCGCACGAAGATCCGGCGCGCGGCCCCGGCCGGCGCGGTGGCGGTCTGGGGAGTTGCCGATCGATCGCGCGGGCGGAGCGGCGTGACGCGGTGGTTCTGTGTCATGCGGGGCGCGGACTCCGTCGGGGCGATCCGAAGAGCTTTCCTCTATATGGGCTGTGCGACGTCACGGTCACCCCTATTCGTCGGGTTGTCGGTCGAGGGCGGGAAAGCTCCAGCCGAGATGCTGGCCGCCGTCGAGCGCGATCATTTGGCCGGTGAGCGACGGCGTCGCGAGGATGAAGCGCAGCGCCGCCGCGATCTCGTCGGGGGTGGTGCCGCGGCGCAGCGGCAGCCCCGCGCACTGCGCGTCGAACTGCGCGGCGCTCTGGCGCGCGCTCGGCAGCGCCGGGCCCGGACCGATGGCATTGACCCGCACGCGCGGCGCGAGCGCCAGCGCCAGACTCTGGGTCAGGCCCCACAGACCGACCTTGCTGACCGTGTAGGACGTGAAATGCGGCGTCAGGCGCCAGACACGCTGATCGAGCAGGTTGACGACGTTGGCGGCAGTCGGCGTGCGGCTCGGCAGCGCCGCGGCCATGTCCTGGATGAGCACGAACGGCGCGCGCAGGTTGGTCTCGAGATGGGCGTCCCAGCTCGCGCGGGTCGTGCTGCCGGGCTCGTCGCGTTCGAAGCGCGACGCGTTGTTGACCAGGCAGGTGAGGGGCCCGAGCGCCTCGCTCACCCGCGGCACCAGCGTGCGGACCTCGGCCTCGCGCGCGAGGTCGGCGTCGAACGCCTCGGCGGTGCCGCCGGCCGCGCGGATCGCCGCCACCGTCTCGGCGGCGTCCTCGGCCGAGCGCCGATAATGCACGGCGACCGCATAGCCCAGCCGGCCGAGCTCGAGCGCGAGCGCGCGCCCGACGCGGCGCGCCGCCCCGGTCACCAGCGCGCTGCCCGGTCGGCTCGCCATCCCGCGTGTCAGCGCCGCGGGCGGCGCGGGCGCTTGCCCTTGCCGGCGCGTCCGCCGGCGCCCCCACCGTTGCCGGACGCGCGTGGACCGTTGACCAGCCGCAGCCGGCGCTCGTGATCGGGCGCCTGTTGGACGATCAGCCCGAGATCCTGCCCCTCGAGCCGGCGCAGCTCGTCGCGCAGGCGCGCGGCCTCCTCGAACTCGAGGTCGGCGGCGGCGGTGCGCATGCGCTTCTCCAGATCGGCGAGGTAGGTCTTGAGATCCTTGCCGACCATGTGGGCGTCGCGGGCGTCGCCGGCCTCGACCGTGACGCGGTCGCCGCGCTCGTAGACCGAATCGAGCAGGTCGGCGATCTGCTTCTTGACGCTTTCGGGCGTGATGCCGTGGGCGGCGTTGTACTTCTGCTGCTTCTCGCGCCGGCGGTTGGTCTCGTCGATCGCGTACTTGAGGCTGTCCGTCATGACGTCGGCGTAGAGCAGCACGCGGCCGTCGATGTTGCGCGCGGCGCGCCCGATGGTCTGGATCAGCGAGGTTCGCGACCGCAGATAGCCTTCCTTGTCGGCGTCGAGAATCGCGACCAGCGCGCATTCGGGGATGTCGAGGCCCTCGCGCAGCAGGTTGATGCCGATCAGCACGTCGAACACGCCGAGGCGCAAGTCGCGGATGATCTCGATGCGCTCCAGCGTCTCGACGTCGGAATGGATGTAGCGCACCTTGAGGCCCGCTTCGTGCAGGTATTCGGTGAGCGCCTCCGCCATGCGCTTGGTGAGCGTGGTGACGAGCACGCGCTGCGCCTTCGCGGCGGCGTCCTTGCACTCGGCGATCAGATCGTCGACCTGATGCTCGGTCGGGCGCACGATGCACACCGGGTCGATCAGGCCGGTCGGGCGCACCAGCTGCTCGGCGACCACGCCCTGGCTGCGCTCGAGCTCCCACGGTCCCGGCGTCGCCGACACGAAGACGGTCTCGGGCCGCATCTTGTCCCATTCCTCGAACTTGAGCGGCCGGTTGTCGACGCATGACGGCAGGCGGAAGCCGTACTCGGCGAGCGTGGATTTGCGGTTGAAGTCGCCGCGGAACATGCCGCCGATCTGCGGCACGGTGACGTGGCTCTCGTCGACCACCAGCAGCGCGTTCTCGGGCAGGTACTCGAACAGGGTCGGCGGAGGGTCGCCGGCGGCGCGACCGGTCAGATAGCGCGAGTAGTTCTCGATCCCGGCGCAGGAGCCGGTCGCCTCCATCATCTCCAGATCGAAGTTGGTGCGCTGCTCCAGCCGCTGCGCCTCGAGGAGCTTGTTGGCGGCGTTGAGCTCCGCGAGCCTGAGCTTGAGGTCGACCTTGATCTGCTTGATCGCCTGCTGGAGCGTCGGGCGCGGCGTCACGTAGTGGCTGTTGGCATAGATCCGGATGCTCTGCAGCTCGTCGGTGCGATCGCCGGTCAGCGGATCGATCTCGTGGATCGTCTCGATCTCGTCGCCGAACAGCGACAGGCGCCAGGCGCGGTCCTCGTAGTGCGCCGGAAAGATCTCGACCGAGTCGCCGCGGGCGCGGAACGTGCCGCGCTGGAAGCCGGCGTCGTTGCGTTTGTACTGCAGCTCGACGAACTGCTTGAGGATCTGCGCGCGGTCGACGCGTTGGCCGACCTTGAGGGGCACCACCATGCGGCTGTAGGTCTCGACCGAGCCGATGCCGTAGATGCACGACACCGACGCGACGATGACGACATCGCGCCGCTCGAGCAGCGCGCGCGTCGCGGCGTGGCGCATGCGGTCGATCTGCTCGTTGATCGAGGATTCCTTCTCGACGTAGGTATCCGAGCGCGGCACGTAGGCTTCGGGCTGGTAGTAGTCGTAGTACGACACGAAGTACTCGACCGCGTTGTTGGGGAAGAACCCCTTCATCTCGCCGTAGAGTTGGGCGGCGAGCGTCTTGTTGGGCGCGAGGATCAAGGTCGGGCGCTGCACCGCCTGGATGACGTGCGCCATCGTGAAGGTCTTGCCCGAGCCGGTGACGCCGAGCAGGACCTGGTCGCGCTCGTTGCGCTCGAGCCCGTCGACCAGCTCGCCGATCGCGGTCGGCTGGTCGCCCGCCGGCTTGTAGTCGGAGACGACCTCGAGACGGTTGCCCTCCTCGGGCGCCGGCCGGTGGATCGGCGGCAGGCCCCCGAGCGGATGCTCCAGCACCTGGGTGGTCATGGGGCTTTATATCGCCCGCGCCGCGGGTTTTGCCAGCCCCGCCCGCGCGCCCTGGCGGGCTTGCCGCACGGGGGCGCCGGCGCTAGCTTGGCGCGCCTTCCATCAACCCCGCCGGTGCGTCCCATGGCCTTCCTGTCCGCGCGCATGTCCAACGTCCAGCCGTCGCCGACGATCTTCGTGACGCAGAAGGCGCGCGCGCTCAAGGCGGCCGGGCGCGACGTCATCGGGCTGGGCGCCGGCGAGCCCGACTTCGACACCCCCGAGCACGTCAAGGCGGCGGCCAAGGCGGCGATCGATCGCGGCGAGACCAAATACACCGACGTCGACGGCACGCCGGAGCTCAAGCGCGCGATCGTGCAGAAGTTCAAGCGCGAGAACGGCCTCGACTACAAGGTCGAGCAGATCAGCGTCGGCACCGGCGGCAAGCAAATCCTCTACAACGCCTTGCTCGCGACGCTCGACCGCGGCGACGAGGTCATCATACCGGCGCCCTACTGGACCTCCTATCCCGACATGGTGAAGCTGTGCGACGGCACGCCCGTGATCGTGACGTGCGGCGAGAACACCGGCTTCAAGCTGTCGCCCGAGGCGCTCGAGGCGGCGATCACGCCGCGCACCAAGTGGCTGATCCTGAACTCGCCGTCGAATCCGACCGGCGCCGGCTACTCGCGCGCCGAGATCAAGGCGCTCACCGAGGTGCTGCTGCGCCACCCGCACGTCTGGGTAATGACCGACGACATGTACGAGCACCTCGCCTATGACGGCTGGGAGTTCTCGACGCCGGCCCAGGTCGAGCCGCGTCTCTTCGACCGCACCTTGACGTGCAACGGCGTGTCGAAGGCCTACGCGATGACCGGCTGGCGCATCGGCTATGCCGGCGGACCGGTGCCGCTCATCAAAGCGATGGCGACCCTGCAGTCGCAGTCGACCGCGAATCCGAACTCGGTGGCGCAGGCGGCCTCGGTCACCGCGCTGTCGGGCAGCCTCGACTTCATCGCCGAGCGCAACGCGATCTTCAAGCAGCGGCGCGACATCTGCGTCGATCTCTTGAACAAGGCGCCGGGCCTGACCTGCCTGAAGCCGGACGGCGCGTTCTACGTGTACCCGTCCTGCGCCGGCACGATCGGCAAGCGCACGCCGTCGGGCCAGGTCATCCAGACCGACACCGACTTCGTGACCTACTTGCTCGAGGCCGAAGGGGTCGCGGTCGTGCAGGGTGCGGCGTTCGGTCTCTCGCCCTATTTCCGCATCTCCTACGCGACCGCCACCGAGCTGGTCGAGGAAGCCTGCCGGCGCATCCAGCGGGCCTGCCAGGCACTCACCTAGCGTGTCAGCCGCGCGGGCGGACAGGCGGCTGAAACCTTCGCGCGTCGGCGGACGAATAGGGTCGGCAGATCCGTTTGCCGTGTGACGCACGGCACGATGCCGAGGAGGTGCCCATGTTGACCAAAGCGAAGCGCGGCTGGGAATTGCCCGAGTCGGCGGCGACGCCCGAGCCCGTGTTCGTCGCGCGGCGCCGGATCCTGAAGGCGATCGGGCTCGGCTCGATCGCCGCCGCGCTGCCGCTCGCGCCGCGTGCCGCGCGCGCCGACGCGGTCAGCTATCCGTTCCCGAAGAACGAGAAATATACCGTCGACCGGCCGATCACGCCGGAGGAGCTCAACGAGACCTACAACAATTTCTATGAATTCGGCTCGCAGAAGACGATCTCGAAGGCCGCGCAGCGCCTGACCACCAAGCCGTGGACGGTGACGATCGACGGCATGGTCGAGAAGCCGATCACGATCGACGCCGAGGCGCTGCTCGCCCAGATGCCGCGCGAGGAGCGCGTCTATCGTCATCGCTGCGTCGAGGCGTGGTCGATGGTGGTGCCGTGGTCGGGCTTCGGGCTGGCCGCTCTGGTCAAGTTCGCCCGGCCGCTCGGCTCGGCCAAGTACCTGCGCTTCGAGACCTTCTCGCGTCCCGAGGAGGCGCCCGGCCAGCGCGCCTTCTGGTACCCGTGGCCTTATATCGAGGGCGTCACGATGGCGGAGGCGACCAACGAGCTCGGCTTCATGGTCACGGGCGCCTACGGCAAGCCGCTGGTCAACTCGATGGGCGCGCCCTTGCGCCTCCATCTGCCGTGGAAGTACGGCTTCAAGTCGATCAAGTCGATCGTCAAGGTGAGCTTCACGGACGAGCGGCCGAAGACCTTCTGGGAGGCCATCCAGGCCAGCGAGTACGGCTTCTGGGCCAACGTGAACCCCGAGGTGCCGCATCCCCGCTGGAGCCAGGCGACCGAGCGGGTGCTCGGCACCGACGAGCGGGTGCCGACCCAGCTCTTCAACGGCTACGCCGCCTACGTCGCCGACCTCTACAAGGACCTGTCGGGCGAGAAGCTCTACATGTAGGGCAGGCCGCTCGCGCGCGGCTGCGCGAGGCCAAAAAAAATCGCCGGGCATTTGGCCCGGCGAGTGAACAGGGAGGCTTCACGTCTGGGAGGTGAGGATCAGAGATCCTCGTCCGGGCGGGGAGCCCGGAAGCGCTGCTGCGATGCAGCAACCGCTGCTCTAGACATAGGCCCCCCAGCCCCTGCGCAGTATCGTTAAAACCACATCCGAGCCATGCTCTTGGCGCATGGGTATTAGGGGGTACGCGCACCGGCCGCCGCCGTGCGATCAAAAATTCTGATTTGCGACCTTGCGCAGGAGAAAATCGCGTAACACCGCGATCCGCTTGGAATTTCGCAACTCCTCCGGATAAACGAAGTAGGCCTGGACGGCCGGTGCCTCGATCTCGGGCAGCAGCCGCACCAGGGTCGAGTCCTCGCGCGCCATGTAGTCGGGCAACGCGGCGATGCCGACCCCGGTCTGCACCGCCTTGAAGATGGCGAAGAAGTTGTTCACCTCGAGCATCGCCCGGTGGGCGAAATCGTTGCCGCCGGCGCGCAGGATCCAGTTGACGTCTGGGAACGGCGGGTGCGCCGTGTTGCCGTAGCTGATCAGCCGGTGCTCCTGGAGATCGTCGATCCGCCGCGGCACGCCCTGGCGCCGGAGATAGGCGGGCGCCGCATAGAGGTGGAAATGGAAGGTCGTGAGGTGCCGCTGGATCAGGTCGCCCTGGCGCGGCAGGGTCATGCGGATCGCCACGTCGGCTTCGCGCATCGACAGGTCGAGCTCGTCGTCGTCGACCAGCAGGGTCAGCCGAATCTCGGGGTAGAGATCGAAGAACTCGTTCATGCGCGGCGTCAGCCAGGTCGAGCCGAACGCCACCGTCGTGGTCACGCGCAGCGGGCCCTTCGGGCGATCCTTGCTCTCGTTGAGCATCGCCTCGGTCATCGCGAGCTTGGCGAAGATCTCCTTCGCGGTGCGGAACAGGAGCTCGCCCTGCTCGGTCAGGATCAGGCCGCGCGCGTGGCGATGGAACAGCGGCACCGTGAGGCTGTCCTCGAGCGCGCTGATCTGCCGGCTGACCGCCGACTGGCTGAGGTTCAGCCCTTCGCCGGCGTGGGTGAAGCTCCCCGCCTCGGCGACCGACAGAAAGACCCTCAGCTTATCCCAGTCCATTCCGCTCCCCTCGCGGCCGGCGCCGCGCGTTGACGCGCGCTTGGTTTCGCCGGGCTGCGGGGCGCGTCGCCCCCAACGGCGTTATTCCGCCGCTCGGGCGGTCCGAGCCTCCTCGAGCGCGAGGAAGCGCTCGGCCTCGAGCGCGCCCATGCAACCCATGCCGGCGGCGGTCACCGCCTGACGGAACACCTTGTCCTTGACGTCGCCCGCGGCGAACACGCCCGGCACGTTGGTGGCCGTCGAATCCGGCGCCGTGCGGATGTAGCCCTCGGCGTCCATGTCGAGCTTGCCGCGGAACAGCTCGGTCGCCGGCGTGTGGCCGATCGCCACGAACACGCCCTCGACCGCGAGCTCGCTGAGCGCGCCGGTCCTGACGTTCTTGAGGCGCACGGCGGTGACGTTGGGCGGATCGTCGCCGCCGACGATCTCGTCGACCGCGCTGTCCCACACGACCTTGATCTTCGGGTTGGCGAACAGCCGCGCCTGCAGGATCTTCTCGGCGCGCAGCTGATCGCGCCGATGCACGAGGGTCACGGACGACGCGTGGTTGGTCAAATAGAGGGCTTCCTCGACCGCCGTGTTGCCGCCGCCGATCACCGCGACCGCGCGCTCGCGGAAGAAGAAGCCGTCGCAGGTCGCGCACGCCGACACGCCGAAGCCGCGGAACTTCTCTTCCGACGGCAGGCCGAGCCACCGCGCGCTGGCGCCGGTGCACACGATCAACGTGTCGCCGTGATAGACCGCGCCCGAATCGCCGGTCGCGGTGAACGGCCGTCGCGACAGATCGACCGCGGTGACGACGTCGAAGATCACCTCGGTGCCGACATGCTCGGCCTGGGCCTTCATCTGGTCCATCAGCCACGGCCCCTGGATCACGTCGGCGAACCCGGGATAGTTCTCGACGTCGGTCGTGATCGTCAGCTGGCCGCCGGGCTGCATGCCCATGACCATGACGGGCTTCAGGTTGGCGCGCGCGGCGTAGATCGCCGCCGTATAGCCCGCCGGCCCGGAGCCGATGATCAGAACCTTGGTGTGCTTAGCCTCGGCCATGCGGCAATTCATCCGTTTTGCTGGGGATCAAGGGTAACGGCCGCCTGATGGGCAAACAAGATGCCGTGCCCGCCGAGGTCCGCGAATCGAGCGCCAGGCGGGCCGCCCAGCCCGCCGCGCCGCGCCACGCCGCGCGGCCCGCGACCGTGTCGGCGACGCGCACGCCGTTGGCCGCGTAGACCGCGCGCACGTAGAGCGTGACCGCGACGCCGACCAGCGCGCCGGCCATCACGTCGGACAAGAAGTGGGCGTTGGCCAGCACGCGGCTCGCGCCGACCGCCAGCGCGAACAGGACGTAGGCGGCGGTGTAGCGCGGCCACAGCAGCGCGAGCGCGGTGGCGAGCGCGAACGCCGTGGTCGCGTGGCCGGACGGAAACGACAGGTAGTCGGCGCGCGTGTGCAGGAAGTCGAAGCCGTAGCCGCCGTCGCGCAGGAACAGCTTGGGGCGCATGCGGCCGAGCAGCGCCTTGACGACATCGGTCGTCAGCCCGGCGAGCGCGACGCTGGCGAACACGAACAGCGGCGCCAGCGCGTAGCTGCGCCAGCGGCGCGCGCGCGGCGCGTCGGCGAACCGCGCGGCGACGAGGCCGCCGGCCGCCAGCAGCGCGGCGCCGATCAGCCAACCGGTCGACAGGCCGAGCTGGCTGAAGCGGCCGGACAGCGCGTGCACCGCAGGATCGAGACCGCGCACCCAGGTCGCGACCGGTCGGTCGACCGCGAGCATCGACAACGCCACGACGAGGCCGGTCGCGAGCGCGGCGAGCTGCAGTCGGCCGGCGCCGCTCGCCCACAGGCGCGCCACGCGCGCCCGGCCCGCCGGCGTCATCATCAGGTGGTGCAGGCCCCAGGTCAGACCGCCGACGAACAGCCCGGCAAACACGACGTCGGACAGAAAGTGCCCGCCCTGGATCACCCGCACCGCACCGAGGCCACTGCCGATCGCGAGCGCGCCGGCCACCGCGAGCGCGCGCCGGCGCCGCGCCAACAGCGCGAACGCGAGCAGGAAATAGCCGGCGGCGGCGTCGCCGGCGACGAACGAGCAGTTGTGGTCGCACGCGTCGACCGGCAGCAATGCCGGGCTGAACGTCATCGTGCCGCCGAACTCGACGACATGGGCCGGCCGCGCGCGTCCCCAGTGATCCTTGAGCACGACGTTGGCGAGGAGCCCGGGGCCGAGCAATAGCGCGAGCACGACGAAGGCGAAGCCGCGCGCCCGCATCTGCAGCACGTCGGTGCCGCGGACCAGGTTGACGACCAACAGCAGCGCCGCGACGGCGACGGCGGCGGCGATCATGTAGGGCACGCCTTCGCGGATCACCGTGAAGGCCGGCGCGTAGCCGAGCTGCCAACCGGCGCCCGGCCGGTAGAACCAGCCCGACACCGCGAGATCCAGCCCGGGAAACAGCAGGAACAGCGCGGCCGACGCGGCCAGCAGCACGAGGTAAACCTTGAGCGTCACCGAACGGGTCCGTGCAGGATCGACCCCCACTTAGGCGGCGCGCCCGGGCGCGTCAATCGTCATGGCGCGCGCCGGTAGAGCGCCAGGGTCGTCCAGCGTCCATGCGAGTAGTTGTAGCCGGTGCGCCGGTCGAGCGCCTCGACCGCGATGCCGAGCGCCGCGGCTCGCGCGCGGAAATTCGCGTCCTGGTCGGCGGCGACCAGCGCGAGCGCGCCGGGCTGCGCCGCCAGCGCGTCGGCTGCGCCGGCGCCGCCGGTGAGCTGGGTCGCGGTGCCGAGCAGGAACACCAGGCTCGGCTCGGCGTAGCCCGCGGCGACCACCGGCGTGTGGTCGCCCGGCCGATAGGCCGCGACCATGGCGGCGGCGCTGCGGCTGAGCCACAGCCCATCGAGGCGCGGCAGCACGGTGCCGAACGCGGTGGCGTAGAGCACGCCCGCCGAGGCCACCCCGATCACCACGCCGCGCAGCGCCTGGCCGCCCCAGGCCGCGACGCAAGCGGCGATCACGCCGGCGCCGGCGACCAGCGCCGGCACCAGGCCCAGCCAGTCGAGGTGCCGATCGATGACGACCGGCAGCGCGATCACGGCGCCGACCAGCGCCAGCGCCGCCACCAGCCACAGCGCGAATAGCGCGCGCACCCAGCGTGGCGGGCGCGTCGGCGCCGACGGCGCGCCATCGCCGATCACGAAGCGCGCGGTCAGGAGCGCGAGCGCCGGATAGAGCGGCAGCACGTAGTGCGGCAGCTTGGTCGGCACCAGCTCGAGCGCGAGCCACGCCGGCACCAGCCAGGCGAGGCAAAAGCGTTCGGCCGGCAGCAGGCGCCGACGCCAGGCGTCGCGCAGCGCCGGCGCGACCTGCAGCGACGCCGGAAAGAAACCGAGCGCCAGCAGCGCCAGATAGGTGCCGGGCGGCGCGCCGTGCGACTCCTGGCCGCCGAGCAGCTTGGGGATCAGGTCGTTGCTCACCGCGTCGGCGACGAACGCGCCGCCGGTCGCGCGCGTGATCGCGATGCCCCAGGGCGCGACGATCGCCGCCGCGATCAGGAGGCCGAGCGCGGGCCGCAGGCCCTTGAGCCAGGCGAGCGAGCGGTCGGCCACGGCGAGCGCCGCCACGGTGAGGAGGCTCACCGCCGGCAGCACCGGTCCCTTCAGCAGGATGCCGACGCCGATCGCGACCCAGAAGCCGATCGGCGCGGCCCAGCCCGCGGGCAGCCCGTCGCGGCCGCGCAGATAGAGGACGGCCAGCGCACCCTGCGCCGCCACCGTTGCGGCAAGCAGCGCGGCGTCGGTCTTGGCGAGGTGGGCCTCGATGGTCGCCAGCAGGCAGGCGGCCAGCAGCGAGGCGCCGACGAACGCGGTGCGCGGCTCGAACAGCCGGCCGCCGGCCGCATAGAGCAGCAGCACGGCGCCGATCAGCGCGACCAGCGAGGGCAGGCGGAAGGCCCAGATCGGCGCCGCCGCGCCGCCGAACGCCTCGGCCGCGACGGCCTGCGCCCAATAGATGCCGACCGGCTTCTTGTTGCGCGCCTCGTCCTGGAAGCGGATGCGCACGTAATCGCCGGTCTCGAGCATCTGCCTGGTCGCCTGCGCGAAGCGCGCCTCGTCGCGGTCGGTGGGCGGCAGGGTCGCGAGGCCCGGCAGATAGAGGGCGAGGCACAGCGCGACCAGGCCGAGCCACGGTCCGAGCCGCCGCGTCAGCGTCGGCGCGCCGCTCTCGCGCGAGAACGATCGGCGCGGCATGCCCGACCCCGGCGGCGGCTCCGAGGGCGGTCCCGCGCGTCGGAACAGGGGTGTGGCGCGGCGCCCGGCGCTCAACGCTCGGTCAGCTTGAGCTCGATCCGTCGGTTGCGACGGAGCGCGGCCTCGTTGTCGTGCGTGTCGAGCGGTTGGAATTCGCCGAACCCGGCCGCCGCCAGTCGATCCGGCGGCACGCCCTGCTCGATCAGGAACTTGACCACCGAGACCGCGCGCGCGGTCGACAGCTCCCAGTTGGACGCGAACTGCGCATTGTGGATCGGCACCTTGTCGGTATGCCCGTCGACGCGCAGCACCCAGGGGATGTCCTTGGGGATGCGCGTCATCAGATCGCGCAAGGTGGCGGCGAGCTTGGTCAGCTGTTGCTTGCCGTCGTCGCCGAGCTCGGCGGAGCCGACCCGAAACAGCACCTCCGACTGGAACACGAAGCGGTCGCCGACGATGCGCACGTCAGGTCGGTTGCCGAGCACCTGGCGCAGCCGGCCGAAGAATTCCGAGCGGTAACGCGCCAGCTCCTGGACCTTGCCGACCAGCGCCGCGTTCAGCCGCTTGCCGAGATCGACGATCTGGACGTCCTGCTCCTTGACCTTGGATTCCGAGACCTGCAGCGCGTCGGCGATCGCGGCCAGCTGCTGGCGCAGCGCGGCGATCTGCTGGTTGAGCAGCTCGACCTGCTGCTCGGACGCCGCCGACAGCTGCTTCTCGTGCGCCATCTGGCCCTTGGCGACGTCGGACTGGGCCAACAGCTCGGCCAGCCGGATGTCGCGCTGCGCGATCTCCTTCTGGGAGAGCGCGGTGCGCTCCGTCTCGGTGCTGAGCTTGGCCTCCAGCTCCTTGGTCTTGTCGCGCGCCGCGGTCAGGTCCTTGTCGTAGCCGGCGACCTGCTGCTCGAGCTGCGCGCGCACGGTCTTGAGCGCGTCGATGTCGCGTCGCAGCTGCTCGAGCTCGGCCAGCTGCACGGTCAGCTTCTGCTTGTCGGCGTCGACCGACTTGTTGGCGTCCTCGAGATCCTTGCGCGCCTTCTGCGCCTCGGCCGTCGCCTGCTCGGTTGTGGTCTTGGCCTCGGCGAGCTGCGCCGTCACGTCCTTGAGCTTGACGGCCAGCGCATCGCGCTCGCTGACGATGCCGGCGACGCGCGCCAGCGCCTCGTCGCGCGCGCTGGCTGACGCCTGCAGCTCGCTCGACAGCTGGCCGACATTGAGGCGCAGCTCGGCGTTGCTCGACTTCTCCATCGCGAGCAGGTCGGCGAGCTGGGCGATCTGGGTGTGCAGGCGCTGCAGCGCCTCGTCGCGTCCGCTGATCGCCTGGTTGAGGAAGAACTGCGCCAGCACGAACACGAGGACGAGGAAGATGATGACGATCAGCAGCGTCGACAGCGCGTCGACGAAGCCCGGCCAGAACTCGACGACACCGCGCGAGCGGCGCACCGATCCGGGCATCAGCGCTCGCTTTCCTCGGCGAGCGCGGCGATCGTGCGCGCGAGCAGGCGGATCTCGCTGCGCAGCTCCTGGATCACCTGCGCGCGGCCCTGGGTGGTCTCCTCGAGCAGCCGCACGAGATAGACGTCGAGGTTGCGGATGTGCGCGCGCGAGGCCTCGTCGATGCCCATGCCGCCCTTGTCGAACTGCTCGGCGAGCCGCACCAAGAGCGGCTTCATCTCGGTCTGGTTCTCGGCGAGCCGCAGCATCAGGCTCTGCTCGGCGCGCATCTGGTCGGCCAGCATGCTGAGCTTGTCGGTCAGCGCCATCAGGTTCTGGTTGGCCTGCACGCGGCTGTCCTCGCCGCGCGCGATCGTGCGCTGCAGGCCCTCGAGGCTGTCGGCGGTCTGCTCGAGCAGCGCCTGGATGAAAGCCGGCACCGACTGCTCGCCCTCGGCGACCACGGCGGCGCCGCCGCCGCCGAGGCGCGTCTGCGTCGACAGCCACTCCTCGAGCTCGTTGTAGAAGCGGTTCTGCGCCTGTCCGGCCTGCAGATCGAGGAAGCCCAGCACGAGCGAGCCCGCGAGACCGATCAGCGACGAGCCGAACGCGGTGCCCATGGCCGACAGCGGCGACGACAGGCCGCGCTTCAGATCCTCGAAGGCGCTCGCGGCGTCGCCGCCGCCCATGGTCAGGCGGCCGACCACCTCGCCGACCGAGCCGACCGTCAGCATCAGGCCATAGAACGTGCCGAGCAGGCCGAGCAGGATCATGAGCCCGATCAGGTAACGCGCGATGTCGCGGCCTTCGTCGAGCCGGCTGCCGATCGTGTCGAGCAGCGCGCGGGTGGCGCCCGACGACAGGGTCAGCCGGCCCTTGCGGTCGCCCAGCATCGCCGCCATCGGCGCCAGCAGCCGGGTCTGGCTGTTCGACAGGCCGATCTGGCCGCGCCGGAAGCTCTCCACCCAGCCGATCTCGGGATGCAGCATG